>JBARRQ010000020.1:0-13918 GCA_049644305.1 Gaiellaceae bacterium | reverse complement strand
CCCGGCTGTCTCGTTCCGAACGTCCTCGGCCACGCGCTCCGCGGAGCGCGAAGGGAAATCGTCGCGGCGGACTGCCGCGTCGGCCAGCTGAGTTACGCGTTCTCACGCGCCCGCAAGAAGGGGCACGTCCTCTCGCAGCAGCCGCGCGCGCGAGCCAGGCGCAGGTCCGGCGCGCGCGTGAACCTCGTCGTCAGCAAAGGACGACGGCAGCGCTCCTAGCTCAGCTCGCTACCGCAGGCGACCGGCCCTGTCCCCACCTTCAGCCTCGGCCCCTAGCCGCCGATAGAACAACCGGTGTCGCTCTCGTGAGGGTCTTCTTCGAAACCGTCTTCATCCTCACCAGCGTCGCCATCGTCGCTTCCGGGGTGCTCGGATTGATCGCACGAACCAAGGTGCCTCACCCGCCGGGTCGCGGGCAGGCTGTCGCCGCCGTTCTTCGGATCGCTGTCGGCGCTGTGTTGATCGCGGCAGCGATCTTCAACCTCGCGTAGACGCAGGCACGGAGGCGAGCCGACTCTCTAGTGACATTCCGGCACGCTGGCGCAGGCGAGCGTGCTCTCGCTCCCTGCACCTTTTTTTCAAGACCCTCGTCGCTGAGGCGGGCTTTGCCCGACTCAGCCGCTCGGGCAGGGATCGCCGCACGGCGGAACCAAGATCAGCTCGGACGGCTCCTGAAACGTGCGAAGGCCGCAGACGCGTGCAAGGAGGGGGCCAACGGGGGAACCAGGGGTTTCCCCGTTACAGGACGGCTTCCATCACCTGCTCGGGGATGTCGAAGTTGGCGTAGACCTCCTGGACGTCGTCGCTCTCCTCGAGCGCGTCGATCAGGCGCAATGTCTTCTTGGCCGTGTTCTCGTCGTCCAAGTTGACGACCGTCTTCGGAACCATCGTCAACTCGGCCGACTCGACCTCGATGCCCGCCTGCTCGATCGCCTCGCGAACGGAGGTCAAGGCTTCCGGCGCGCAGGTGACGCGGAAGCTCGAGCCTTCGTGCTCGACGTCGTCTGCCCCACCCTCTGCGGCGGCGAGCGTGAGCTCGTCCTCGTCCGTACGCTCGGCGTCGACGAGGATCACGCCGCGGCGCTCGAAAAGCCACGCGACCGCCCCGGAGCCTCCGAGGTTGCCCTCGTGCTTGGTGAACGCCGCGCGCACGTCGGCGGCCGTGCGGTTGCGGTTGTCAGTCAGGGCCTCGACGAGGACGGCCACTCCGCTCGGCCCGTAGCCCTCGTAGATGACCTGCTCGAAGCTGTCGGCAGCCGCGTCCGCGCCGGAGCCGCGCGCGATCGCGCGCTCGATCGTTTCCTTCGGCATCGAGTAGGAGCGCGCCTTCTCGATCGCGTTCTGGAGCGCGAGGTTGCCGGACGGGTCGGGACCGCCCTCACGCGCTGCGACGATCAACGCCCGCGAGAGCTTCGAGAAGAGCTTCCCACGCCGCGCGTCGGCGGCGCCCTTCTTGTGCTTGATCGAGCTCCACTTGCTATGCCCGGACATGGCCCTCCTCGCGAACCAGCTCGAGGAAACGCTCGTGGACACGCGTGTCGTCGGTCAGCTCCGGATGGAAGGTGGCGACGATCATCCGTCCCTGCCGCAGGAGCACAGGCTCCCCGTCGAGCTCCCCGAGCACTTCGACTTGCGGCCCCGCGTCGACGACACGCGGCGCGCGGATGAAAACGCCGCGGAGCGGCCGCTCCTCGCCCGCAAGCTCGACGTCGGCTTCGAAGCTCGCGACCTGCCGGCCGTAGGCGTTCCGGCTCATCTCTGCGTCGAGCAAACCGAGGTGCCGGCGGTCGAGCAGAATCATCCCCGCGCACGTCCCGAGCACGGGGCGCTCGAATCCACGGATCGCTTCTTCGAGCCCGTATAGCCGCACGAGCCGCCCGATCGCAGTCGACTCGCCGCCTGGGATGACGAGCCCGTCGACGTCCCTGAGCTCCTCGGGCTTCCGGACCTCGACCGGCTCCGCGCCGAGCCTCCGGAGCATGGCGGCGTGCTCGCGGAAGTTTCCCTGCACCGCCAGGATGCCGACTTTCGGCTTTCGATCCATGCACTCGATTCTAGTCGGGGCCTCGATTCAGCCGGATTTGCGCAAGTACCATTCAGCTCCCCCAGATGCGACGAAAACGTTCTCAAGAGCAGGTGGCAGCGCCAGAGCCGCTAGCCGACGCCGCGGATCGAGCGACCCGCCTCCAGAGGGTCACGGATCGCCTCTCGGAGGCGCTGACCCCGCAGCAGGTACTCGACGCGATCTTGACGGAGGGCCTTAGGGCCACCGAGGCGAGGGCAGGCGCGATCGGTGTCCTGAGCGAGGACGGCGAGACGATCGAGCTGCTTGCCCAGCGGGGCTACGAGAGCCCGGTGATGGACGAATGGGGTCGCTTCCCCGTTAGCGCCGATGTGCCGATGTCGCACGTCGCTCGTACGGGCGAGCCGCTGTTCATCTCGAGCAGGGACGAGCGCAACGAGCTCTTCCCACAGCTCGTGGGCAGAGGCGAGGACGGCCACGCTCTCGCTGTCCTGCCGCTCACGATCGAGAACCGGCTGCTCGGCGTGATCGGCCTCTCGTTCGGCGAGGACATGGTCTTCAGCAAAGAGCGCCGGCAGATGAAGGTCACGCTCGCCAGGCAGGCTGCACAGGCACTCGAGCGCGCGCGGCTATATGAGGCCGAGCGCGCGGCCCGCGAACGGCTCTCGTTCGTCGCGAAAGCAAGCGAGCTGCTCGCTTCGTCGCTGGCGTACGAAGAGACGCTTGCCCGGCTCGCCAGGCTCGCCGTCCCGAGGCTCGCCGACTGGTGCGCGATCGACATGGTCGGCGACAGCGGTCAGATCGAGCGGCTCGCCGTCGTGCACGAGGATCCGGAGAAGGTCAAGTGGGCCTACAAGCTGCAGGAGCGCTATCCGCCGATGCCGGACGCTCTACACGGCGTGTCGTATGTCGTGCGGACGGGAGAGGCGGAGTTCTTCCCGGACATCCCTCCGTCGGTGCTCGACGAGTCGATCGGCGAGGACGAGGAACTGAGGCAGATCGTCGACGAGCTCGGGCTGCGCTCGTCTATCTGTGTTCCGCTGAATGCGCGTGGACGCACGCTTGGCACGCTCACGCTGATCGCATCGGAGTCGCATGCCCCCTATACAAAGGCCGACTTCGAGCTCGCGGTGGAGATCGCCCGACGAGCCGGAACCGCCGTCGACAATGCTCTCCTCTTCCGCGAGGCGGAGAAGGGAGCGAATGCCGCTCGCGCGCTTGCCTACGTCGCCGACGGGGTCGTCCTCCTCGACAGCGAGGGCATCGTCCGCCACTGGAACCCTGCGGCAGCGCAGATCACGGGCGTCGAGGAGCGAGATGCGCTCGGACGCCGGGTCGAGTCGGTCGTCCACGCTTGGCAATCGCTGGCGGCTCACGTCCCGCTCGTCCATCCGGGGGAGACCCTGACGCAGCCGGTAACGGTGCCGATCGTTTTCCAGGGACGCGAGCTTTGGGTCTCCGTCTCAGGCGTCGACTTCGGCGAAGGGACCGTGTTCGCGCTCCGCGACGTCACAGACGAGCGGGCGCTCGAGAAGACTCGCAGCGACTTCGTGGCCACGGCCTCCCATGAGCTGCGGACGCCGCTCGCGGCCGTGTACGGAGCGGTCCGGACGCTGCGCCGAGAGGATCTCCAGCTGAGCGAGAGTGACCACGCGGCCTTCCTGGAGATGATCGAGGCCGAGACGGCACGGCTCTCCCAGATCGTGGACCAGATCCTCGTCGCCGGCCAGCTCGACGCTGATGCGATCGTGTTCGAGCTACAGGAATGCGACCCGGCCGAGATCGCGGCGGGAGTGATCGAGTCGGCGTCGCTGCACCTCCCCGAAGGAATCTCGCTTCGTCTGAGCTCCAACGGTGTCCGGCCCATCGTGTGCGACGAGGACAAGCTCCGCCAGGTGCTCGTCAACCTCGTCGACAACGCGATCAAGTACTCCCCGGAAGGCGGCGAGGTCGAGATCCGCGTTGCCTCGCAGAACGGCGAGTGCCTGATCGAGGTGGCGGACGAGGGCCTCGGCATCCCGAGCTCGGAGCGCGAGCGGATCTTCGAGAA
This sequence comes from Gaiellaceae bacterium, assembly GCA_049644305.1. Lineage (GTDB taxonomy): Bacteria > Actinomycetota > Thermoleophilia > Gaiellales > Gaiellaceae > AC-32. The sequence continues at coordinate 9,845 of JBARRQ010000020.1, read as the reverse complement.
GTTCTACCGCCTCGACCCCCAGCAGACGCGCGGCGTCGGCGGCAGCGGCCTGGGTCTCTACATCTGCCGTGAGCTGGTCGGGCGCATGAACGGCCGCCTCGAGGTCGATTCGGACCACGGACAGGGCTCGCGCTTCACGGTCGCCCTCCCGGCCGCCGAATAGCGCCCGCCGGCGACTTACCAGCCGCGGGTTTCGAGCAGCTCTTCGGGTGCGAGCGCGGCCGCCGAGAGGCCGCTCATCGCGTCGCCGAGACCCCTGGAGACTCGGGCGAGAATCTCCGGATCGCGGAAATGCGTCGTCGCCTCGACAATCGCCTTCGCGCGGGTCGATGGGTCCGAGGACTTGAAGATCCCCGAGCCGACGAAGACACCGTCGGCCCCCAGCTGCATGCAGAGCGCCGCGTCCGCCGGCGTGGCGATCCCACCCGCCGTGAACGTCACTACCGGCAGGCGCCCGTTCTCGGCCACCCAGGCGACGAGCTCGTGCGGCGCCCGGAGCTCCTTCGCCTCTGCGTAGAGCTCGTCTTCGCGCAACGACTGCAGCTTGCGGATGTGCCCGAACACGGCGCGCATGTGGCTCACCGCGTTGACGATGTCGCCCGTGCCGGCCTCGCCCTTCGTCCGGATCATCGCCGCTCCCTCCGCGATCCGGCGAAGCGCCTCGCCGAGGTTCGTGCAGCCGCAGACGAACGGGATGGTGAACTTCCACTTGTCGACGTGATGCTGCAGGTCAGCCGGGGTCAGCACCTCGCTCTCGTCGATGTAGTCGACCTCGAGCGCTTGCAGGATCTGCGCCTCGACGAAGTGTCCGATGCGGCACTTGGCCATCACGGGGATCGTGACCGCCTCCTGGATCTCGCGAATCTTGTCCGGATCGGCCATGCGGGCAACGCCGCCTTCGGAGCGAATGTCAGCCGGGACGCGCTCCAGTGCCATGACCGCCACTGCACCCGCGTTCTCGGAGATCCGGGCCTGCTCCGCGGTCGTGACATCCATGATCACGCCGCCCTTGAGCATCTCGGCCAGCCCTGACTTCACGCGCATCGTCCCGGTCTCGACCATCGCCGTGATTCTAGCCAGCCCTCTCAGGAGACAGAGAAGCCGCTGTTGCAGCGGCTTCTCTCTGTGGGCCCGCCTGGATTCGAACCAGGGACCAACGGATTATGAGTCCGCTGCTCTGACCAGCTGAGCTACGGGCCCCCGCGAGCAGCCTAGCGCCGTACGAGGTTGGCTCACTGTGATCCGCCGCCGAAGCCGGGCTCTGCCCGGTGGAGGCACAACTGCGCACAGCCGAAACAGCCTCTCCAGTCGCCGGCTCCGCAAGCGTTGGAACTACCGCTCGGAAGGCAAGGAGGGGGCTCATGGGGGAACCAGGGGTTTCCCCATGATTGGTTGCGCTGGACGCTCACGGCTCGAACCCTCACAATAGGGGCCGCCCGCGCTCTCGCGGCCGTCCACGAAGAGGAGGGTGGCGAACGGTGAAGGTCTTCCAGCACGAACGACAGCTCCGAACAGCCGGCGGTCTTGCCGTCCGAGACATCACCGACGAGGTGAACGAGGCCGTTCAGGAAAGCGGCGTGATCGACGGTATCGCCTGCGTCTACTCACCTCACACCACGTGCTGCGTCCGGGTGAACGAGTTCGAGAGCGGCTTTCTGGATGACTTCGCCAATCTGCTCAAACGGCTCGTGCCGACCGAGACGTACTACGCGCACGACGACTGGGACCGCCGCACCGAAAACATCTGCCCGGAGGACATGGACTTCGGAAACGGGCACTCGCACTGCATGGCGATGCTCCTCGGCACCGCGGGCGAGTCGATCCCGGTGCGCGACGGGGAGCTGTGCCTCGGCACCTGGCAGCGCGTGATGTTCCTCGAGCTCGACCGCGAGCGCGACCGCCGCTGGATCGTCCAGGTCGTCGGGACCTAGCGCCTAAGCAGCGGCGCGCACATTCGCGCCGTCTAATTCGAAGACGAAGAAGTCGCGTCCCATGACCCGGACGGCGACGTTGAAGATCGGCACGCCGCCGATCGAACCTTCGAAGTTGCCGGCGCGCGTGTGGCCGCCGCCGCCGTTGCTGTTGCAGCACGGGCCGGGCCGGCTCGTGGCCGGTCCCGCCGCGGCTCTCAAGGAGGTGCACAGCGGGGTTGTTGGGGACTACGTCGCGTGGATCACGTTCGGCGTCGCCGCGCTCGGTGGTTTGCTCGCGCTCACCGTGCGCGGAACGTCACGGAATCGGCACGCTCGAGTCACACACTCGTGCGGAGCAAGGCGGTACCGTCCCAAACCCCCACCCACCCAGGGGCACGCGCGCGTGAACCAGTACTACGCGACGTGCTTGAGCGCTTCGACCTCGCGGTTGACGGCCAGCTGCTCCAGGGCCTCCGCCTCGATCTGACGCACCCGCTCACGCGTCAAGCCGAGCTCCCGCCCGATTGCCTCGAGCGACGCGGGATCCCGGTCGCCGTTGAGCCCGTAGCGGCGTTTGAGCACCTCGCGCTCGCGGTCGGGTAGCTGCGCGACCGCGCGACGTAGGACGTCCTGCTCGAGGCTGACACCGATCTCTTCTTCCGGCGGCGCCTGCTCGCTCGCGAAGAGATCGCCCAGCGCGCCCTCGTTCTCGCCGCCGATCGGCCGGTCGAGACTCGTCACGGCGCGCGCCGCCTGCCGCACCTCGCGGATCTGCTTGAGCGGCAGCCGGGCATGCTTGGCCACCTCCTGCTCGGTCGGGTGCCGGCCGAGCTTCGGAGCCAGCTCGCGCTCCGCCCGCGCAATCCGCTGCTCACGCTCGACGATGTGGACGGGAATCCGGATGGTGCGCGATTTGTTCGCGACTCCGCGCTGCACGGCCTGGCGAATCCACCAGGTCGCATAGGTCGAGAATTTGAAGCCTCGCCGCCAGTCGAACTTCTCGACCGCGCGGATCAGCCCGATGATGCCCTCCTGAATCAGATCCAGCAGCGACAGCTCGTGGCCCTGGTAGCGCTTCGCGATCGAGACGACGAGCCGGAGGTTGGAGTTGATCATCCGGTCCTTCGCCTCCTTGTCGCCGCGCTCGATCCGCTTGGCGAGCTCGACCTCTTCCTCGGCGGTCAGAAGCGGCCAGCGGCCGGCCTCGTTGAGGAAGAGCTGAAGCGCGTCGGTGGTCGCGACGGCAAGATCGCCGTTGACGTACGTGCTGTCGTTGGCTTGCCGGCCGCAGTCGTCGGTGACCTCGATACCGCGCTCGTCGAGCTGCTCGTAGAGGCCGCGGATGTCGTCGTCGTCGAGATCGTGCTCGGCGACGAACTCGTTGAAGCGGGACAGGTTCAGGCAGCCCTCCCGCGCTCCCTCGGAGATGAGAGCGGCAATCGGTTCCTCGAGATGATCGGCCATACCTGTCTGTTATCCCCGCTCGCCGTCGTCTAACTCACCGGGAAGCAACGAGAAGATGACGCAATCCCCGCGTCGACCGCTCCGCTGGACGTACTGCCGCAGGACGCCTTCTCGGCGGAAACCCGCCTTCTCGGCAACCCGCTGGGACGCCAAGTTGTCAGGATCGGTCACCAGCTGGACGCGCGGCAGTCCGAGGTCTTCGAGCGCCCACCTCGCGACGAGCCGGAGGGCTCGGGTTGCGACACCCCGGCCGCGCGCATCTTTGGCGACCCAGTAGCCGATCGACGCCTGCATTGCGAAGTGCTCCTGGAGATGTAGCCCGATCGCCCCGACCAGCCTTCCTGTCACGACCTCGGTCACCGCGAACGAAGCCTCGTCCTTGTCCCAGGCGCGCGCCGAGTGCTCGATCCAGGTACGAGCATGGTCCACCGTGTACGAATCAGGCACCCTCGTCCAACGAGATATCTCCGGGTCCTGGCAAATCTCCGTCACCCGCGGGACGTCGTCAAGACCGAGTGGACGAAGCAGCAACTCGCCGTCGCCGAGCTCGGTGACCGACAGTCCGTCCATGAGCTGAGGTTAGAGAAGGCCGCAGAGGCGCGCGGTATTCGGCCACGGGTAGAAGCCGCGGCCGCTGCGGAGCGCGCGCTCGGCCACCCACATCTGCTCCAGAGGCGTCCAGCGGTTGGCTAGGCCCCGGCGCAGCAGGAGCTCCGGTGCGTAGGCCCGCATGAAGCCGCGGTCCATCTGCAGCCCGCCCCAGTACGGGTCACCCGAGTCTCGCCAGCTCCCTTCGTAGCGGTGGATACAGAGCCAGCCCCCTTTGTGCAGCGGACGGGCCGCGAGCCGGCGGACGTACTGGGCGTTACGCCGCCAGAAGCGAAGCGCCGGACGTGTGTTCAGCGGGTCGCTGAAGTGGGACTGGCGCAGGCCCATCACGATCTCCCAGCGCCAGGTCACGGCGCGAAGGTTGCGCGTCAGCCTGGGATCGACGCGCGGCACGGCAACCAGCTTGGGTGGATTCTTCGGGACCGCTTGGAGCTTCGGGGTGCCCGCCGAAAGGCCAGACGCGGTCGCGCCTATCACGAGGGCAGCCGCAGCGAGCGGCAAGACCACACGTCTGTTGTCCACGCAGCGACCCCCCTCCAGGAAGTCCGACTCGAAGTGGCCTCTCCGGGGGCTCGTCGCGCGGGCGGCACGGAAACGTGCCACGGGGGCCTGGTCTTAAACGACCTCTTCCGAGAGGACTTAGACGCCAAACCTGGCCGCGAGTTGGAAAGCTCGTGACGTGCCGCACAAAAACTCGCCGCAAACGGCTTGATAGCGTCGAAAGTTGTGCGGCGCCTGGTCGTCCTGCTGAGCGCGCTGGTCGCGGTCGACACCATGTTCTACACCGCGCTTGCTCCGCTCCTGCCGCATTTCGCGGTCCAATACGGCCTCAGCAAGAGCGGCGCCGGAATCCTCTCGGGCGCCTACGCGGCAGGGGTGCTGGCAGCTTCCGTCCCCGGCGGAGTTGTGGCCTCCCGTTTGGGAGCGAAGCGTGCCGCGCTCATCGGAATCGCAGCGACGTCGGCGGCCACTCTCGCCTTCGGCCTCGCCGGCAACCTCTGGATGCTCGGCGTGGCACGGCTGGCGCAAGGCGTCGGAAGCGCGTTCTCATGGGCGGCCGCGCTCGTCTGGCTGGTGGCGGCCGCGCCGTCTGGGCGCCGCGGGGCGCTGATCGGGACGACGATGGGCGCCGCCGTGTTCGGCGCTTTGCTCGGGCCGACGCTCGGAGCGTTGGCGACCGTCGTCGGCGTACGGATCGCATTCCTCGGCGTCAGCGCAGTCGGCTTCGGCCTCTGCGCCTGGGTGGCTGCAACTCCAGCCCCTCCGGCACAGCCGCAGCCACTCTCTGCGCTGCGCCGAGCTGACGCTCGATTCCTGGGCGCACTCTGGTTCGTGGTCCTCCCGGCGCTTCTGTTCGGGGTGCTCACCGTGCTCGTGCCGCTGAAGCTGCACGCTCGGGGCTGGGGAGGCGTCGCGATCGGGACGCTGTTCCTTGCGACCGCGGCAATCGAGACGGGATTCAACCCGCTGCTCGGCTACTTCACGGACCGGCGCGGGCGCCTCCTCCCGGTCCGACTGGCGCTGTTCACCTCGATCGCGGTTTCCCTCGCGCTTGCGTGGGCGCAGACCGCGCCGCTCGTCGCCGCTCTCACCGTCGCCGCCGGCATCGGCTACGGCGCCTTCTATACGCCTGGGATGGCTCTCGTCTCCGACAGCGCCGACCGCCGCGGCATTGCACACGGGATCGCCTTCGGCGTCATGAACGGAGCCTGGGCAATCGGGAACCTGATCGGCCCGGTTGTCGGCGGCGTGCTCGGCCAGGCAGCAGGTGATTCGCTTCCGTATGCGCTACTCGCGGTGCTCTGCGCCGCGACGCTGGCGGTGACTCGTGCCTATACCCAGCCGAGGTCGCGGCCGAGTAGCTCGTAGAGCGCGAGATTCGGCTCGGCGAAGTCCCTCGCCAGCAACGACCTGGTCTCAGCTCTCATCGGCTCGTACCGGCGCTCGAACACCCGCGGGTATGCCTGGAGGGGTTGCGGCGCGGCCCCCAGGAAGTCCAGCACGCGCGCGTGGACGCGGGCCGGCTGCGCGAGCAGCTCGTCGCTTGGCAGTACGAGCAGGTGCTCGCGGGGGAAGAACGTCAGCCAGCGCTCGAGTTGCTCCGCGTACCGTCCGCGCGCGCGGTAGGTGTAGTTCCACCAGGCCTGGCTGAAGTACGCAGGATCGGCGCGGATTTTCGCTTCCTCTCCTCGCAGGCGCTCGTCCTCGGCGGCAAGGGCTTCCTCGAACGACAGCGGCTCGCGCCTGAGCGCGACCTCGTGCTGGTAGTGGGAGAAGGCCCGGTCGACCGGGTTGCGGACAAGCGCAATCAGCTTCGCCCCGGGCACGAGCGCCGAAGCACGCCTGGGCGCAAGCGGGTGGAAGAGGTAGCTCGGGCTCGCCTCGCCGATGAGCCCCCGTGCGCGCAGGGCGTTCGGAAAGTTGCCGCGGTACCACGCTTCTCCGCGCACGTAGTGGCGGTCGAAGAAGCTGACCTCCTTCCACGACGGCCCGGTGATGTCGGGATGCCGGCGCAGGTAGGCATAGAGCGCCGTCGTGCCCGCCTTCTGGGCGCCGATGATCAGGAAGTTCGGCAGCGGCCGGAGCGATGCCGTCGCCTTGCCGTAGCTCCACACGGCGTTCCGCAGAACCGCGCGGACAGGCTCCGGGATCGTTGGGATTCGCTCTGCTGGAAGCCGCGCCACGGTCAGTCGTAGCCGAGCTCTTGCATCAGGGCGCCCGCCTCGGACTCCACCTCGGCGACCTGCTCAGGCGTCAGATTGCGCCGCCAGCGACCTACCGATTCGCAGTGCATGCGCGAAAAGGCGTGTCCCAGCAGGATCGGGTCGGCCCCGATGTGGGCTGCAAGGCGCTCCGATGCCGCCTCGGGATCGGAAGCCAGCTCCTCGTATTGAACCTCGACCGTGTTGGCCGGGGCAGCGCGGGCTGCGCTGACGTAGCTGCGCCAGGCCCAGCCTGCCCGCCGGGCCTCGCTCGCCTGGTCGAACTCGGCGGCCCGGTCGGGCTCGACCCAGAAACGGGCATGGCCGCCGTACGGAGCGCCGACGTCGTCACGGCCGCGACGTTCCGCTCGTAGCCAGCCTTTCTGGAGCAGCGAAGAAGCAACATCGCGGGGATCGCGGACCATGTGCACGACGGCCGCCTGCGGATACGCGTGCACAGCCGCAGCGAGGACGAAGGCAGTCTCGGGCGATTGCTCGACCGCGCGCAGGTGCCGGACGAATCCGTATCGCCTGATCGACTCGAGCATCCCGCGCAGGTGCTCGGCCGCCTCCTCTTGCGGCAGTGAGGCGAGTCGCGGAATGGCCTCCTTCCACGGCCGCAGCTCGCCGAGGTCGGCAAACCCAGGCACTCGGCCGATGCAGCGAGCGACGAAGCTCGTTCCCGAGCGCGGCGCCCCGAGGACGAGAACCGGGCGCTCGGCAACTGCCTCGAGATCGGCGCCGGTCGACCGGCGGGCGCGGATCAGGACGCGTGCGACCGCGCCTGGGTAGAGGCGGGGACGTAGCGATGCTTCGGACGGCGCGGCCAAGGGCGCCGAAGCCTACCTACGGCGTGAGCGGCAGTTCTTCGCGCTCGGTGATGCGCAACCGGCCCTATTCCGGCGTGACGTAAGCCGCCGTAAGGCCGCCGTCGACCAGAAAGGTGGTCCCAGTCACGTACGACGACTCGTCTGACGCAAGGAAGAGCGCGCCCAGGGCGATCTCCTTCGCTTTCGCCAGCCGCCCCATGGGCAGGTGGACGCGCCGCCGCTCGTACGCCGCGGGATCGTCCGAGAAGAGCCGCATCAGGAGAGGCGTCTCGACCGGACCAGGGCAAAGGGCGTTCACGCGCACCCCTCGCCGCGCGAACTCGACGGCGAGCTCCCGCGTCAGCGAGAGCACCGCTCCCTTCGAGGCCGTGTAGGCGATCTGGGAGGTGGCCGCCCCTACGAGAGCAACGAACGACGACACGTTGATCACCGATCCGCCGCCCCGCTCCAGCAGATGCGGGATCCCGTGCTTGCAGCACAGGTAGACGCCCTTGGCGTTCACGTCGAGCACCCGGTCCCAAGCTTCAGGCTCGGTCTCGAGGATCGACGCGTCATCGGCCGGCATGATCCCGGCGTTGTTGTAGAGCACGTCGACCCCCCCGTAGCGCTCTGCCGCAGCCGCGTACATCGCCTCCACGCTTGCCGAGTCCGCAACGTCGACCGGCTGGAAGAACGCCTCCCGGCAGGCGGCCGCCGTCTCCTCGCCTTCCCTCTCGCTCACATCGGCGACGCAGACAGCCGCGCCCTCCTCCGAGAACAGCACGGCCGCCTCCCGGCCGATGCCGCCACCGGCGCCGGTGATCACGACGACCTTGCCGTCGAGCCGGCCCATCAGCCGGTGGAGACGAACACGTTCTTGATCTCGGAGTAGCTGTCGAGCGCGTGCATCCCCAGCTCGCGACCGAAGCCTGACTGCTTGAAGCCGCCGAACGGCGTCGACGCGCGCACGGACGTATTCGAGTTGACGGAGAGGACACCGGTCTCGAGCGCCCGCGCGACACGCAGCGCCCGTGCCCCGTTCTCGGTCCAGATCGAGCCCGAAAGGCCGTACAGCGTGTCGTTCGCGATCCTCACCGCATCGGCCTCGTCCTCGAACGGAATCACGGCGGCGACCGGGCCGAAGACCTCCTCACGTGCGATCCGATCGTCGTTCGTCGCCTCGACGATCGTGCAAGGGAACCAGAAGCCGCTGCCGTCGGGTGTGTTTCCACGATAGGCAACATTACCGTCCACGTAGGACGACACCCGTTCCCGTTGCTCGGCCGAGATCAAGGGCCCCATCTCGGTTTCCTCATCTTCCGGGTCGCCGACCCTTATGCCCGAGGTCGCGCCCACTAGGAGCTCGAGGAACCGGTCGTACACAGATCGCTCGACGACGATGCGCGAGCGGGCACAGCAGTCCTGGCCCGCGTTGCCGAACACCGCCAGGGGAGCGGAGGCTGCCGCGGCCTCGAGGTCGGCGTCCGCGAAGACCACGTTCGCCGACTTGCCGCCGAGCTCCAGCGTGACGCGCTTGATCGTGTGCGCGGCAGCCGCCATCACGCCGCGGCCGACCTCCGTCGAGCCGGTGAAGCCGATCTTGGCCACCTCCGGATGCTCGACCAGGCGCTGACCAACCACCCGCCCCGGCCCGACGAGTACATTGACGACCCCCTCCGGGATCTCGGCCTCGAGCGCGAGCTCGGCAAGCCGGAGCGTGGAGAGCGGCGTCAACTCGGCAGGCTTGAGCACCACCGTGTTCCCGCAGGCCAGCGCCGGCCCAAGCTTCCAACTCGCGATGTTCAGTGGAAAGTTCCACGGCACGATCAAGCCGACGACGCCCAGCGGCTCGTGAAACGTCAGATCGACCCCGCCTGCGACCGGGATGGTCTCGCCGAGATGCTTGTCGACGGCGCCCGCGTAGAAGTTGAAGACCTCCGCGACCATCCCAACCTCGCCTCGCGAATCGGAGATCGGCTTGCCCACGTTGCGCGTCTCGATGAGGGCCAGTTCCTCGCCGTGCTCCTCGACGAGCGTCGCGAGCCGGCGCAGCATCCGCGCCCGGTGCGACGGGGGGACTTCCCGCCAGGCCGGGAAGGCCGCCCGCGCGCGCGCGACGGCTTCGTCGGTCTCCTCTACACCGGCCTCGGGAAGCTCGGCGATCGTCTGCTCGGTCGCCGGGTTGAGGACGGTCACGGCCACGGTGGGATTCAACACCACCGCGGCCGCGCGGAGAGTCTTCGTATCGAGCTCGACTGGATCGACCGGTCGTTTCAGACGGAGGCACGGGCAGAGCCCGCGCCTCCTGATGACGGCACCCCAAGCGGTGCCTCGGGAGCGTTCGTATC
>JBARRQ010000019.1:0-9165 GCA_049644305.1 Gaiellaceae bacterium | reverse complement strand
TCCTCCTACCGCTCGGAGCGATCGTCGTCATCTGGGCGTGGTCGCTGCGCCGCCGGGAGGCGCTCCTTCGAGGCGGGACCAACTGGCGACAGTTCGTGACGCTCCTGGGGATTTGCGTGATCCTGCTTCCCGTCGCACTCCTGTCCGGCCGCCACCTGTTCGGCTGGCACTCAGGGTCGCGTGGGCACACGCCGAACCTTTCGCAAGGCAATGGCTCACCCGTGCCGAAGCGCCAGAAGCCGCCGGCATCCTCGAATGCGCAGTTCCAGTGGCTGCCGGCGCTCGTGCTGGGATCGCTGCTGCTCGGGATCGGCTTGACTGCCGGCGCCGCGCTGGTGTTGAGACGACGGCAGGGCGAGGGCTGGGACGAGGAGGCCGCACTCGCCGTCGCTCTCGACGAGGTTCTGGCCGACAGCCTCGACGACCTTCGATCCGAGCCGGAGCCCCGGCAGGCGGTGATCCGAGCCTACGCGCGGATGGAGCGGACGTTCGCCGCGTACGGGGTTCCGCGCCGCCAGGCCGAGGCGCCACTCGAATACGTCGCGCGCGTGCTCGACACGCTGAGAGTGAGCGCGTTCTCGGTGCGGCGCCTGTCGCAGCTGTTCGGGCGGGCGAAGTTCAGCCCGCACGAGATCGACGCGGGCATGAAGGAAGAGGCGATCGACGTGCTCGTGGCGCTGCGCGGAGAACTGGAGCACGAACGGGCGGCTGCGTGAGGCGCCTCGTCGCCGCCGCGGCGTTCGGCACGGTACTGGCCACCCTGGGCTTCGTGGGAGCCCGCCTCGTGGAGCCCGGCCGGCGCGGTCTCGAGCTCGACATCTACGTGCTCGTGGTCGGGGCGCTTGCGGTACTCACGGCGGTCATGGCGGCGCGTGAGGCATTTCCGATCTCCGAGGGCTCGGCGCTCGCGGCTGCGCTCGAGACCGAGCCGCAACCCCCCGTGCGTCCTCCGGACCTGGAGCGAACCGAGCGTCTGCTCACCCTCGCGACCGGGACCTCCTTTGACCTCCACTACCGCCTCCGCCCGGTCCTCCGCGAGGTTGCCGAGCAGCGCTTGGCTGAGCGCCGGGGTCTCCGGCTCGACGGCGGTGACACAAGGGTCCAAGCCACGCTCGGCGACGATCTCTGGGAGGTGGTTCGACCTGACCGCGAGCCACCGGCGCGGCGGTTCGCAGCAGGCCTCGACCCGAGCGTCCTACGTGGCCTGGTCGAGCGCCTGGAGTCCATTCGATGACGGTCGAGGAGCTGGCGGAGCGCTCCGGCCGGATCCTGGCCGAGGTCGAGAGGGCGATCGTGGGCAAGCGCGAGGCGCTCGAGCTCGTCCTGCTCGGGATGCTGGCCGACGGCCACGTCCTGATCGAGGACTTCCCAGGGCTGGCGAAGACGCTGATCGCGCGCGCCTTTGCGCAGGTGACCAGCATCGGCTTCACACGCATCCAATTCACCCCCGACCTGATGCCTTCGGACGTGACCGGGTCCTCGATCTTCAACCAGCGCGAGGCCGACTTCGAGTTCCGGCCGGGGCCCGTCTTCACGAACCTCCTGCTCGCAGACGAGATCAACCGCGCTCCCCCGAAGACGCAGGCCGCGCTGCTCGAGGCGATGCAGGAGCACCAAGTCACGATCGAGGGCGTCACGCGCAAGCTCGAGCGGCCGTTCCTCGTGCTCGCGACCCAGAACCCAATCGAGTACGAAGGCACGTATCCGCTGCCCGAGGCTCAGCTCGACCGGTTCCTGCTCCGGCTCGGAGTCGGTTACCCCGGGCGCGACGAGGAGTGGGACGTGCTGGAGCGGCGCCTCGATCGTGCCGCGGACGAGATCGAGCTCGATCCGGTGGTCGACCGCAACGAGCTGCTCGAGATGCAGCAGGCCGTAGAGAGCGTGCACGTCGACCGGAGCGTCGGCCTGTACATCGTCGACCTCGTTGCGGCCACGCGGAGCGCCTCGGGCGTCCAGGTCGGAGCGAGCCCGCGCGGCTCGCTCGCGCTCTTGAAGCTCTCCCGCTGCCGCGCAGCTCTCGAGGGCCGTGACTACGTGATCCCGGACGACGTGAAGTCGGTCGCGGTGCCGGCTTTGGCGCACCGGCTCGCGTTGAGGCCGGAGCTCTGGGTGCAGCGTCTGCGCCCGGCCGACATCGTCGCCGAGCTGCTCGACCGGGTGCCGACGCCGAAGGCTGAGCCCGAGCCCGCAGCGGAGTGACGCGCACGGCCACGACCAAGCTCGGCGCCTACACGGCGCTGGCGGGTCTAGGGCTCCTCGCGGCGCTGGTCGTCGGCCGGCCGGAGCTGGCGGCTTTTGCGGCCCCCTTCGCCGCCGTGCTCGTTGCGGGCCTGTCGCTCGCTCGGCGCCCGCACCTCGATGTGACCTTCGACCTCCACGAAGAGCGGCAGCTCCAGGGCGAAACGGTGGCATGCGAGCTCGAGCTGCGAGCCGAACGGCCTGTCGGCCGCCTCGAGCTCCTGCTCGACCTTCCTGAGGGCCTCAGGTCCGAGACGCCAAATCCCCGACTCCTCAGCCTTGGGCACGACACGCGCGAGACGATCGACTACACGCTTCGCTGCGAGCGCTGGGGCGCGTACCTCGTCGGGAACCTCGTTCTCCGCTCACAGGAGGCTTTCGGGCTGCTGGTCCACGAGTGGTCGCTCGGGCGACCGCAACCGCTCAAGGTCTACCCCCGAGGGGAAGTGCTCCGGCGGCTTTTCCGGCCGCTCGAGACCCAGGCGTTCGCCGGCAACCAGGTGCCGCGCGTCCGCGGCGAGGGGATCGAGTTCGCCGACCTCCGGCCGTTCGTTCCGGGCGACCGCATTCGGCGCATCAACTGGCGCGCGACGGCGCGACGCGGCGAGCCCTGGGTGACCGAATCTCACCCGGAGCGCAACTCCGACATCGTCATCTTCGTCGACACTTTTCTGGAGGCACGGTCGGACCAGGAGGGAACGCTCGATCTCGCAGTGCGCGCCGCCGCGTCGCTGGCCGCCCACTACCTCGAGGAGAAGGATCGCGTCGGCCTCGTCGCCTTCGGCGGCGTCATCAACTGGCTGACCGCCTCGAGCGGGCTCATACAGCTCTACCGTGTGCTCGACTCGTTGCTGGACGCTGAGATCTTCCTCAGCTACGCGTGGAAGGACATCGACCTGCTGCCCGTGCGAACGCTGCCGCCCAAGGCACTCGTGCTTGCCCTTTCGCCGCTCCTGGACGAGCGGGCCGTTCGCTCCCTGCTCGACCTGCGCGCCCGCGGTTTCGACCTCGCGGTGATCGAGATCTCGCCGGTCCCGTTCACGCCGGCCGGCGGAAGGGAGCTGGACGACCTTGCCCGCCGGCTCTGGCTCCTGCGGCGCGAGGCGTTGCGCTCCCGCTACCTGCGTCTCGGCGTTCCCGTTGTCGAGTGGCGCGACGAGGTCCCTCTGCAGGCGGCGCTCGAGGAGGTGAGGAGATTCAAGCGCCACGCCCGCGTCGCGCGCGTCTAGCGACTGGTACCGGCGCCGTCCTCGTGGCGGCGGCGCTTGCGGTCTCGCCGCTCAGCCGGGACGCATCGCATCCCTGGCTGCTGGTCGCGGTCGGGGCGGCCGGAGTCGTTTGGCTGTGCGTGGGTCTCGCCCTGAGGTGGAGCGCGGCGCTCGCCTCGGCCGTCGCCGTGCTGGGGGCTGAGCAGGCGGTCCGGCTCGCGACGGGACCGGCCGGCGTGGATTCATGGACACCCCTCTACGCTGCAGGCTTCGTGCTCGTCGCCGAGCTCGCCTGGTGGTCGATCGAGCCGCGCGTCGCTGCCTGGACGGAGCCGCAGGTCGTGGTTCGCCGCCTCGCAGCGGTCTTCGGCGTCTCCGCGTTGGGAGGAGTGCTCTCCGCCATGGTCGTGCTGGCGGCCGGAGCGCCTCTCGAGGGAGGTGTCGGGCTCGAGCTCGTGGGCGTCGTCGCTGCGACCGCAGCAGTGGCCGTAGTCGCAAACGTCGCCCACTCGCGGGTCGGGTAGATTCCGGCTCGATGGCCCAGGTTCTCCCTGCTGAGCGCGATCTTCGGCGGATCATCGGCGACGGGGAGGCCGTGCCGGACGGCGAGGTCGATGGGCTCTCCGAGGACGACCTGCTCGAGCTGCACCGCTGGCTGATCCTGCTCCGGACGTACGACGAACGGTCGCTGGTCTACCACCGGCAGGGCCGCATCGGCACCTACGCGATCTTCTGGAACCACGAGGCCATGCAGGTGGGCTCCGCCTACGCGCTCGAGCGCAGCGACTGGATCTTTCCCAGCTACCGCGAGTCGGCGATCGGCCTCCTGCGCGGGATGCCGGCCGCGACGGTGCTGTCCTGGTGGCGAGGCCATCCGGCGGGCTGGTGGAACCCGCTCGACTGGAACCTCGCCTCGATCTGCGTGCCGATCGGGACCCACGTCCCGCACGCGGCTGGCCTCGCGTGGGGGAAGAAGCTCCGCGGGGAGCCGGCGTGCGCAATCGTCTACTTCGGCGACGGCGCGACCTCGGAGGGCTCGTTCCACGAGGGCGCGAACTTCGCGGCGGTGATGCGGGCGCCGCTCGTTCTCATGTGCAACAACAACCAGTGGGCGATCTCGACTCCGCTCGAAGCGCAGACCGCGGCCGAGACGCTGGCGGACAAGGCGGCCGGCTACGGCATCCCGGGCGTCCGCGTCGACGGGGCGGACGTGCTTGCCGTCTACGAGGCCACTCGTGAGGCTGTGGCGCGAGCGCGGTCCGGCCAGGGCCCGACGTTCATCGAGGCGGTGACATACAGGGCGGGGCCGCACGCGACCGCCGACGACCCGAGCGCCTACATCGATTCGGCGCGCGTCGAGGAGGAGAAAGAGCACGAGTGCGTTGGGCGCTACGAGGCGTACCTGCGCCGTCTGGGCCTGCTTTCCGACGAAGCAGCGGCCGCGGTGCGGGCTGAAGCTGCCGACCTCATGCGCGCGGGGATCGCCCAGGCCGAAGCCGAGCCGCCGCCGGATCCGTCTCTCCTCTTCGAGCACGCCTACGCCGACCCGCCGCCGTCGTTCGGGAGCGACCTCGCCGAGCTTCGGAGGATTCTCGGTGGCTGAGCTGACCCTGGTCGAAGCGATCAACGACGCGTTCCATGTCGAGCTCGAGCGCGATCCGAACGTGATGGTGATCGGCGAGGACGTGGGGCGGGCAGGCGGCGTCTTTCGCGCGACGGTTGGGCTTCGTGATCGGTTCGGCCCTGATCGCTGCGTCGACACGCCGCTGGCCGAGGCAGGCATCCTCGGCAGCGCGGTCGGGCTCTGCATGGGCGGCTGGCGGCCCGTATGTGAGATGCAGTACGACGCCTTCTCCTACCCGTGCCTCGACCAGCTGATCACTCATGTCGGGCGGTACCGCTGGCGGACGGGCGGAAAGATGGCGTTCCCGCTCGTCGTGCGGATGCCATACGGCGGAGGGGTCCGGGCGCCCGAGCTGCACGACGACTCGCCGGAGGCTTACTACGTCCACACCCCGGGCGTGAAGGTGGCGATTCCCTCGACGCCAGCCGACGCGAAGGGCCTGCTCGCCGCGGCGATCCGCGACCCCGACCCGGTCGTCGTGTTCGAGCCGAAGCTCCATTACCGGACGATGCGTGGAGAGGTCCCGGAGGGCGAGCACGTCGTCCCGCTCGGTGAGGCAAGGACGGTGCGGGAGGGCTCGGACGTCACCCTCGTTGCGTACGGCGCAATGGTGCCGCTTGCCGAGAAAGCGGCCGACGCGCTCGGCGGCGAGGCCTCGGCGGAGATACTGGACGTGAGGACGCTGAAGCCGCTCGACGAAGAGGCGCTGCTGGCTGCGGCCGCCAAAACGGGCCGAGTCGTGATCATCCAGGAGGCTCCCCGAACGGCCGGTTACGGCGCGGAGTTGGCGGCGGTCCTGGCCGAGAAGGCGATGCTCGACCTGCGCGCGCCGGTCCTCCGCGTCACCGGATACGACGTCCCCTACCCCTACTGGCAGCTCGAGGACGCCTACATGCCTTCGGTCGCTCGGGTAGTCGACGCGGTCCGCCGCCTGCTCGAGTTCTGAGTGCGCGCCTACGCGTGGCGCGGTCTCGAATCGGCTCGGTTCGAGCTCGCCTTCGTCGACCTGGACGATGACTCGCTGACTGCGCGCGGCACCCAGGTCTCACCCGACTGGCGGCTCGAATACGCGCTCGACACAGGTCGCGGCTTCGTGACCGAGCGGCTGACCGCTCAAGTCGAGACGGTGCGAGGCTCGCGCACGGTAGACGTCAAACGCGGGGTCAAGCCTCTGGACGGGGAGGTCCTCGACGTCGATCTTGCCTTTTCGCCGCTCTTCAACTCGCTCCCGATACTCCGCGACAGGCTGCACGAGCGGGCCGGCTCGCGTGAGTACGTGATGGCGTTCGTCGACGTTCCGGAGCTCAGCGTGGAGCGCTCGAAGCAGGAGTACATTCCGCTCGGCGCCGGTGCCGTCCGCTTCCGGGCAGGCTCGTCCAGCGCCGACCTCGAGCTGGACCAGGACGGCTTTGTGCTCCGCTATCCGGGCCTCGCGGAACGCGTCTCGTAAAGAATCCGGCTGTGGCCTACGAGTTCAAGCTTCCCGATCTCGGCGAGGGATTGACCGAAGGCGAGGTCGCACGCTGGTTCGTGTCCGAGGGCCAGGAGATCGCCGAGGACGACCCCCTCGTCGAGATCCAGACGGACAAGACGACGGTTGAGATCCCGTCGCCGGCAGCCGGAAAGGTTGCGCGGATCCTGGTGGCGGAAGGCGATGTCGTTCCGGTCGGGACCGTGCTCGTCGTGATCGGTGAGGACGGCGCCGCCCCTGAGGAGCAGCCCCGCGCCGAGCCGCCGCCGGCCACTCGAGAGGTATCCGCCGGCCGCGGCCCAGAGGGACGAGTGCCGGCGACGCCGCTTGTCCGCCGCATGGCCCAAGAGCACGGAGTCGACCTCTCCTCCGTCGAGGGAACGGGCCCGCGGGGGCGCGTGACCGAGGAGGACGTTCGCCGCGCGTCCCACGCCGATGGGCTGTCGGCCGGGGACAGCCGGGGAGGACGGCGCGAGCGCCTGCGAGGCGTGCGACGGCTCGTCGCCGAGCACATGGTGCGCGCGCACAGGGAAGTCCCGTCGGTGACCTGGGTCGAGGAGTGCGACTTCGGAAACCTCGACTTGAGCCAGCTCGTGCCGCTCACGTTGAAGGCGGTCGCCGAGAGCCTGCGCGACTTCCCGGAGCTGAATGCCCGCCTCGAAGGCGAGGAGATCGTCTACCTCGAGCGCTACGACATCGGGATCGCCGTTCAGACCGAGCAGGGGCTCGTCGTGCCGGTTGTCCGCGGTTGCGACACTCGGTCGGTCGAGGAGCTCGCTCAGGAGGTCGAGCGGCTCGCCGAGGCCGCCCGTGGCGGCACGCTCAAACCGGAGGAGCTACGCGGATCGACCTTCACGGTGACGAGCGCCGGCAAGCTCGGCGGCCTCTTGACGACTCCGATCGTCAACCACCCCGAGGTCGCGATCCTCAGCATCGGGCGTGTCGCGGAGCGCCCGGTCGTGCGGGACGGAGACGTCGTCGCCCGTCCCGTTGGATACGTCTCGGTTACCTTCGACCACCGGGTGATCGACGGAGCCCGGGCGGCCGAGTTCGGCCTCGCGGTCATCCGCCGGCTCGAGCAGTAGGGCCCCGGCTACCCGCTGATCAGCCTGTGACGAGCCCGCCGTTCAAATGAGGCTCGAGCATCCGTTCGATGCGAGGAGCGCTCGCTCTACCCTCGAGCCGCTCGACGACGCGTTTGTTCTTGACGAGTGCCAGTGTGGGCACCGTCGTGATGCGGAAGTGCTCGGCCAGCTCGGGCTGCTCGTCGATGTCGACATGCCTCGTCTTCAGCCGCGCCCGCTCCTTGCGGGCTACGTAGGAGACGATGCTCTCCATTCGTCGTGCCGGTCCGGAGTGGGTTGCGGAGAAGTACACGAGCAACGGTCGCGTGTCGGTGTTCAGGGGGTCCCTCCTGTGCCTCGGACTACGGGGCGTCATTGCTCCTTTACCCTGCAAAGAACCCGCTAAACCGCAGGCGCAGAGGCGCATCTACACTCTCGAAGAGATGTGGGAGTGGTACCGAATCGGCCTGTCTCTAGGCCTCGGAATCGCGATCGGCGGGCTTCTCGCCGGGTTGCTCGCGCCTCGCCGCGCTGTCGCGCTCGCGGTGGCGGCCGCGGCTTCGGCGGCGGGAGCAGCGGCAGGATATGCGATCGGCGGGTGGCATGAGGCCGTGGCCGGCGGCGCCGGAGGCGCTCTCGGCACGGTTGCCGCTGCGGCGCTCGTTCTCGGAACGCTGGGCCGGGGCGGCACGAGAACAGGCACCGCGGCCCTGATTGTCATCGCTGCCGTCGCCCTGGCGGCCCTCGCTCTGATCCCGGCTGCCGGCTACCTCGAGGCGGCTGCGCTACCGGCTCTCGTCGTCCGGGCGCGGCGCCGCGCGCCGGCGCGCTACGCAGGCCTGCGCAGCCTCGCGCGCGATTGAGTGAGTGACCGCAAGAAGCTGATCCTCGCCGTCATCGACGGCCTCACGCCGTCGGTCTTCGAGGACGCGGTCGAAACAGGCGCTGCTCCGGCCCTCTCGTTCCTCGCCCGGCACGGAAGCTACCGGCGCGCCGTCTCGACGTTCCCCTCGCTCACCCCCGTCTGCCTGTCCTCGATCGTGACCGGCGCGCACCCCGACGTGCACCGAATTCCGCACCTCGTCTGGTACCACCGCGCGGAGCAGAGGATCGTCGAGTACGGCTCCTCGTTCGCGGCCATTCGGGCCGCAGGGACGCGACGGGCGATCCTCGACGCGATCTTCAACATGAACGAGCAACATCTGAGCCCGGAGGCCGAGACCATCTACGAGGCGCTGGAGGACGACGGCCTCACCGCCGCCGCGGTAAACGTCACCTGCTACCGAGGGCGGACCCGGCACCCGTCGCTGCTGCCTGGACTGGCACGGCCCGCCTTCGGCCCGAAGCGCTTCTTCTTCTTCAACCTCTACGAGTCGGACGTGACCGGGGCGCCGGTCGCCGTCTTCGGCCGCTCGGCAGGCTCGATCGACGCGTATGCGGCGGCCGTCGGGCGGTGGCTGGTCACGCGCGACGGCTTCGACTTCCTCTTCTACTACCTGCCGGACTACGACTTCGCGTCTCACGCGCTTGGCCCTGAGGAGAGCCAGGAGGCGCTCGTCC
>JBARRQ010000018.1:0-2473 GCA_049644305.1 Gaiellaceae bacterium | reverse complement strand
GATGATCCTCTCCCGCTTGGGAGTCTCCGGGCTCCGGCCGGCGCGGGTGCAGATCACGGTCGGGCCTGCCCCCTCGGGCTCTCCTTGGGAGCGGCGGGCAGTCGAGGTTCGCGACGACGGGAGGGAGGCGCTCCTGCGTCTCCCAGTTCGACGCGTGCCGTTTCAGGTCGAGCTCTCGGTGAGCCCGACATTCTCGCCCACGCAGTTCGGCTCTCCGGACGCGCGGACACTTGGGGTCCGCGCCTCGTTCAGCGTCCGCTAGCGGCGACGGCCGGTGGGGCGACGCCGAGCTCCGCCATCGCCTCGATCAAAGTCCGCTGGAAGCTCGCCCGATCGAAGCGGCTCGTGGCCAGATCGAGCAGGTGCGCCTGGGCGCGCTCCCACTCGGCGCGGTCGGTGAAGAGCCTGCCCATCAGCTTCGCCAGGCCCGCCGGGTCGTCGGCGACCAGCGAGGCGCGCAGGTCTCCGAGCGGAAAGCCCTCGGCTCCCACGGTCGTCGTGATGAACGGCAGCCCGGCCGCCAGCGAGTCGAGGAATTTCTGCTTCAGGCCGGCGCCGAACCGCATCGGGTTCACATGCAGGCGGGCGCGCGATAGCCAGTCGGCGGGGTCATCGACGTACCCCACGATGCGGACGCGCGGTCCTTCGAAGGCGCGGACCGAGTCATCCATGTCCGCGCCGATCACGGTCAGGCCGACATCGGGGTGTTCCTCCCAGAAGAGCGGCATCACGTCGTCCACGAGGTAGGCAAGCGAGTCTCGGTTCGGCGAAGCGGAGCCGGCCAGGAAGCCGCCGAAGAAGAGCAAGTCGCCTCGCTGGTCGAACCCCGGCGGCTCCTCGATGGCCTCAACGATTCCCGGAAGCACAAACGCCGGTTTCCCGGGCGCGATCTCGGAGACGAAGCGCGCTTCCTCCTCCGAGACGCAGAAGACGAGATGCGCCTCTTGGACCGCTCGAATCTCGGCCTCGCGCGTCTTCACCGCCTCGGCGCGGGCCTCGCGCCGTTCCTTCCCTGGTGGCAGGAGCTCCGCCAGCCGCTCGAGCCTTTGGAAGGTGAAGGCCTCTGTGTCGAAGATCCGCGGCGCCTGGGGCTGACTCTGGTTCAGGTATCCAATGAATCGTGCGGCGTTCTGCCACCGGCTCACGATTACGACACCGTAGTGGAAGCGGCGTTCCTCGAACCACCTGTCCCAGTCGACAGGTGGGCAGACCACTTCGATGCCCTGCTGTAGCAAGGGCTCTGCGTAGCGTTCCGCATCGCTCCCGTCGGCCGCGGCGAGAGTGATCCGGGCTGCAGGCCAGAGTGCGGCAAGCTCTCCCAGAAGGTGCGCCATCCGGGGGTCGCCGGAGCCCCGGTCGCTGTGGGGAACGCGGTCGTCGATCACGAGGAAGCGGTCGAGGGCTTCAGCGTCCCGTGCGGCCAGCATCTGATGCGGCTTCTGCGCAACCTCGACGAATCGCGGTCGGACAATCAGCCGCTCGCCCCAGCGATCGACGAAGAGATCTCGGTGGCGTCGCATCAGCTCTCTCGCTTCGTCCGACGAGCCCGAGCCGTGGCGGAGGTGCACGACCCGAGAGCGGGGCTCGTAGATTGTGCGCAGGCCGAGCTCGCGCAGCCTGAAGCAGAGGTCGGTGTCCTCGAAGTAGCCGGGCGAGAAGAGCTCGTCGAACCCGCCGAGCTCGAGGAAGAGCTCGGTCGGGACGAGCATGCAGGCGGCCGAGCCGAAGTCGACCTCGCGCCGGAAGCGGTACTGGAAGTCGCTCGCGTCACCGTTCCCGCCGACCGCGTGAGCGTGACCGATCGAGTCGACCACGGAGCCGGCCTCCTGGACTGTGCCGTCCTCATTCAGGAAAAGAGGCACTGCCGCGCCGACGTCCCGATCCTGGAGAGTCTCGAGCAGCGGCTCGAGCCAGCCGGACTCGACGATCGCGTCGCTGTTCAGGAAGCAGAGAAACCGACCGCGGGCCTGCCTGGCGCCCTGGTTCGAAGCTCCGCCGAAGCCACGGTTGGTCTCGTTGCGGATGATCGACGCTTCGCCGACCAGGTCCTCGAGCCGGTCGACGGTGTCGTCCGGCGATGCGTTGTCGACGAGGACCAGCTCGTATGGCACCTCCGTGTTCTCGGCGAGCGCCGAGATCGCGCGTCGGGCGAGCTTCCAGCCGCCGTACAACACCATCACGACAGAGACGAGCGGCTCTGCTGACCGGTCAAGGGTCACCCGATTCGGCGAATCCACAACGACCCTCCTCCCGGGTGCGCGTATCGATCCTCGTTCATGCCAGGGAATGCCTCCAGGAGGACGTCCCGGTGCTTCTTGAGCATGTACTGCGCGCCGAATTCGATGCGGAACGCGCTGTTGAAGGCGAGGAATGCACGGACGAGGTACAGCTCGTTCCATCCCCAGCCGTCGAGGACCCATGCCTCGGGGTACTCGCCCGGCACGAAGATGTCGTGGATGTGGACGACAACGCC
>JBARRQ010000017.1:0-2203 GCA_049644305.1 Gaiellaceae bacterium | reverse complement strand
TGCCGGCGAAGGTGGCTGCGATCGAGTACGACCCCAACCGGTCGGCACGGATCGCGCTCCTGCACTACGCCGACGGCGCCAAGGCCTACATCCTGGCGCCGGCGAGGCTTCAGGTCGGCGCCTCGGTCGAGTCGGGGCCAGGCGCGGACATCAAGCCCGGCAACGCCCTGCCGCTGGCGAACATCCCCACCGGTACGCTCGTGCACAACGTCGAGCTCAAGCCCGGCAAGGGCGGCCAGCTCGCACGGAGCGCCGGCTCAGGTGTCCAGCTCGTCGCCAAGGACGAGGGCCAGGGCGTTCTGCGGCTACCATCGGGTGAGCTGCGGCGCGTCCCGCTCGCCTGCCGGGCGACGATTGGCCAGGTCGGCAACGTCGACCACGAGAATGTCACCGGCGGCAAGGCGGGCCGCAGCCGCTGGCGGGGCAAGCGCCCAACCGTGCGGGGCTCGGCGATGAACCCTGTCGACCACCCGCACGGCGGCGGCGAGGGCAAGTCCAAGGGCGGCCGGCACCCGGTCACGCCCTGGGGGGTGCCGACGCTCGGCAAGCGCACGCGCCGGAAGCACAAGGAATCCGACAAGCAAATCGTCCGCGGACGCAGGAGAGGCAAGGAGAAGCGTTGAGCAGGAGCTCGAAGAAGGGCCCATTCGTCGAAGAACGGCTGCTGAGCCGGATCCAGGCGATGAACGAGTCCGGCAACAAGCAGATGGTGCGCACGTGGTCGCGCGCGTCAACGGTCTTCCCTGACATGGTCGGGCACACGATCGCGGTCCACGACGGCCGCAAGCACGTCCCCGTGTTCGTCACCGAGCAGATGGTCGGCCACAAGCTGGGCGAGTTCGCTCCGACACGGACCTTCCGCGGCCATTCCGGCGATCGCAAGGCCGAGGTGAAGAGGACCTGATGGCAACCGCCGAGCAACGGGAGGTCCGTGCCGTCGCCCGCTGGGTGCGCATGTCGCCCCGCAAGGCGCGGCTAGTGGCGGAGCACATCCGAGGCCGGACCGTGCCTGAGGCTCGCACCGTCCTCGCGTTCACGCCGCGCGCGGCGGCGCGTGAGCTCGAAAAGGTTCTGCGCTCCGCGGTGGCGAACGCCGAGGCCAACCACAACCTCGTCGGCGACCAGCTTGTGGTCTCGGCCGCGTACGTGGACGAGGGCCCGGTGCTGAAGCGCTGGCGCGCCCGCGCGCGCGGGCGCGCAGTCCGGATCCACAAGCCGACCTGCCACATCACCGTGACGCTCGTCGGGCTCGAGACAGCTCGCAAGTCGGCGGCGCCTCCGGCGGCTTCTCCGGCGGAGGAGGAGAAGCCGAAGCGCACTCGTCGGTCTTCTGCTGAGGCAAAGCCGAAGGCACAAGCCAGCGCCGCGAAGAAGTCGAAGCCTTCTTCGCGGAGAAAGGCGCCTGCGAAGAAGGAGGCCAACGCTTAAATGGGTCAAAAGGTTCATCCCGGAGGGCTGCGCGTCGGCGTCATCCACGACTGGAAGTCGAACTGGTACACAGGCACGAAGGAGTTCCCGGCCTACCTGCTCGAGGACATCAAGATCCGCGAGCACATCCAGCGAAAGCTTGCTCACGCGGGTCTGTCCGACATCCTGATCCGCAAGGACGCCCAGCGGATCACGATCGACATCTACACCGCGCGGCCGGGGATCGTGATCGGCAAGTCCGGCGTCGAGGTGGACGCACTCAGGAAAGAGATCCACGGCATGACGAGCAAGGCCGTGCACATCAACATCAACGAGATCAAGCGTCCCGAGCTCGACGCCAAGCTCGTCGCACAGTCGATCGCGGAGCAGCTCGAGAACCGCGTCAGCTTCAGGCGCGCGATGAAGCGCTCGCTCGCATCGGCGATCCGGTCAGGTGCGCACGGCGTGAAGGTGATCTGCGGCGGCCGGCTCGGCGGCGGGGAGATGAGCCGCTCGGAGATGTATTCCGAGGGTCGGGTACCACTCCACACGATTCGCGCTGACATCGACTACGGCTTCGCCGAGGCGAAGACGACGTTCGGCCGGATCGGCGTCAAGGTCTGGATCAACAAGGGCGAGATCATGCCCGAGGGCTATGAGGGCGTCGCGCAGCGCGACGCGCGTCTTGGCGATCAGGACCAGGCGCGCCGCCGGGGAGGCACGAGCGAGGGCCTCGGGGCCTCCCGCGAGGGCGGCCGCGGCCGCGGGCCCGACCGCGAGGGGCTCGGCCCTGTGC
>JBARRQ010000016.1:0-1837 GCA_049644305.1 Gaiellaceae bacterium | reverse complement strand
GCCTCGAGCAGCCGCACGTTCGCCGGCAAGTCGTCGACGACGAGGATCCGCGGCTCGGCTTCGGTCTCGGCGCTCATCTCACTCGCGCAGGAGGCTCGACGGGGAGGGTGAAGCGGAAGGTGCTGCCACGGCCGAACTCGCTCTCGACCCAGAGCCGGCCACCGTGGAGCTCGACGAGCTTGCGGGAGAGCGGCAACCCCAGGCCCGTTCCCTCGACTTTCTTGCCGTCTCTGCTCTGCTCGAACTCCTCGAAGATCGTCTCGAGCTCCTCCGGCGCGATGCCGGGGCCGGTGTCGGCGACGGCGATCTCGACCTGGCTCTCGTCGAGCCGGGCGGAGACGTCGACGCGGCCCTCGGCGGGAGTGAACTTGACCGCGTTGGACAGGAGGTTGAAGACGATCTGGCGGACGCGACGCCCGTCGGCGCTGATCGTGATCTCCTGCGGCTCCGTCGTCAGCGAGAGCTCGACCCCCCCGTGGCTCGCGCGTTCCGAGTGCATCGAGACTGCGCTGCGCAGCACCTCCGGGATCGCCACCTCCGAGAGCTCGAGCTCCATCCTCCCGGCCTCGATCTTGGCCAGGTCGAGCACGTCGTTGATCAGCGAGAGGAGGTGCTCGCCCGCTTCGAGCACGTCGCCGACGTAGGTGAGCTGGCGCTCGTTCAGTTCGCCGAACATCTGCTCGTGCAGCACCTCGGAGAAGCCGATGATTGCGTTCAGCGGCGTCCGCAGCTCGTGCGACATCGTGGCGAGGAAGTCCGACTTGTGCCGGCTCGCGGTCTCGAGCTCCCGATACAGGCGTTGCAGCTCGTCGCTCATCCGGTTCACGTCCGCGGCGAGCGCGCCGATCTCGTCCCGGTTCGGCACCTCCACATGCCCCGAGAACTCGCCGGCCGCGATCGCGGCCAACCGCCGCTGCGTCTTCCGTAGCGGTACGAGCAACGAGTCGGAAAGGAGGACGCCGAGCGCGAGAGCCAGGAGCAGACTCGCCGCGCCGGCGCCGATCAGGAGATTCCGCGAGTTGTCATACGAGCGCCGATCGCTCGCGACGAGGGCGTTCGCGCGCGCGCGGGTCTTCGCGGTGAGGGACGCGAGCTTCGGCGCGAACGAAGCCGCCCATTTGTCACCACGGATCATGAGGAGCGAGTGAAGGGGCGGGCCGAAGTGGAGGTTGATGGCCCAGAAGAGCGCGACGCTGTGGGCGAGCTTCCGGGAGAGCGACGGCGCGACGCCGTGGAGGGTGAGCGGCAGGTGCGGCCCGGGCCAGCCGGGGAAGCATTCTCCAGGGACCGGGTCTCGCTCTACTAACAGCGGCCGCATCCCCGCGTCGAGGCAGAGCCGGTTCCACTCGCCGTCGATCAGGTTTCCGAGCGCCGCGTAAAACGAATCTGGAAGGGGCGCGCTCGTCCCCGGAGGGGTGAGCCCGGGGCGGAGGCGGTAGCCGATCGTCGTTTTGAGCTGCGTCGTTTCCCCCAGCAGGAGCTGTTCGTAGACGCCTTCCTCTTGGAGCCTCCTCAGCTCCGTGCCGCGGGAGTTCGACTGGCCGAGCGCGACGAGACCGAGGACGGCGACGAGGGCGAGCAGCGCGGCGACTGCGAGCGAGCCGAAGAGCTGCTTCGCCCGGATCGGCAGCGGAACGCGTGCGACCGCCCGTACCAGCGGATTGTCCGAACGCCAGCGAAAGATCGGTTCTTCTCGCGCGCTCACGCCAAGTGCCTCCGGATCTGATCCGGGAACTCGCGGACCCGGATCGGCTTTTCGAGGTAGCCGTCGAAACCGTCGGCGAGAAACCGCTCGCGGTCGCCCTTCATCGTCGAGGAGGTGAGTGCGACCACGTGG
>JBARRQ010000015.1:0-3630 GCA_049644305.1 Gaiellaceae bacterium | reverse complement strand
CCGTGTACCTGGCCGAGGCCCAGATCCCGCTGGCGCGGGGCGGCTTCCGCCAAGACGACTTCCCGCAGAACAAGCTGCTCTACGACGAGCTCGGCCCCTCGGCCTATCTGCGCTGGCTGCGAGGGCTTGGCGTTCGCTACGTCGTGCTGACGAACGCGCCGCCGGACTACAGCGCCCGAGGCGAGTCTGCTCTCGTAGGTAAGGGGCTCTCGCGGCTACGCCCCGTCTTCCTGGGAGCGAACCTGACCGTCTTCGCTGTCCCCCACCCGAAACCGATCCTGACGGGGCCCGGCCGGGCACACGTCCTCGAGCTGAGTACGACTCGTGTCGTCGTGGCTCTCTCTCGTCCCGGCGACTACCGGCTGGCGGTCCGCTACTCGCCGTACTGGCACGCCGAAGGCGCGTGTCTGAGCCGCCGCCCAGACGACATGACCACGATCAGCGCTCCTCGCGGCGGCACGCTGCAGCTGACCTTCAGGCTCAATGCGGCGAGCGCGTTCGCGGCCGTCGTTGGGAGCCGGTCACAGATCTGCGACACGCCCTAGGGGGCGCCGTGCGGAACCCGGCCGCACCTCAGGACTGCAGGAAGCTCGGCGGCTCCAGAGCTTCTTCGTCGGCCGCCTCGGCCCGCTTGGCGATTCGCCTTTGTGCGCCTCGCGCGCCGAAACCGGTCGCGACAACGGTCACCCACACCTGACCGGTGAGCCGGTCGTCGATCGTGGCTCCGAAGATGATGTTCGTGTCCCCGCTCGCTGCCTCCCGCACGACCTCGGCTGCCTCGTTGACCTCGTAGAGCGAGAGGTCGTCGCCACCCGCGATCGAGAGCAGGATGCCCTTGGCGCCCGCGATCTCGGTGTCGATCAGGGGCGACCTCAGCGCGCGCTCGGCCGCCTCCTTGGCCCGGTTCTCACCGGTGGCGGAGAAGCCGATTCCCATCAGCGCCGTGCCGGCGTCCTTCATGATCGTCCGGACGTCAGCGAAGTCGAGGTTGATCAGGCCGGGGAGCGTGATCAGGTCGCAGATTCCCTGCACGCCCTGGCGCAGGACGTCGTCGGCGATCCGGAAGGCGTCCAGCATCGACGTCTCGCGGTCGAGCACCTCGAGCAATCGCTCGTTCGGGACGACGATCACGGTGTCGCAGTTCGAGCGCAGGAGGTCGACGCCGTCCGTCGCCTGCCGGAGGCGCCGCGTACCCTCGAACTTGAACGGCGTCGTCACGATCCCGACTGTCAGCGCGCCGAGCTCCCTGGCGATCCGGGCGACCACCGGCGCGGCTCCTGAGCCTGTGCCGCCGCCCTCTCCGGCGGTCACGAAGACCATGTCCGAGCCTCTCAGCGCCCGCTTGATCTGGTCGTAGGCCTCTTCCGCCGCTCGCCGCCCGAGATCAGGATCGGCGCCGGAGCCGAGCCCTTCGGTGAGCTCGCGGCCGATGTGGATCTTGACCGGAGCGTCGCTCGTCTGCAGCTGCTGGATGTCCGTGTTGACGGCGACGAACTCCACCTGCGAGATGTCGGCGTCGATCATCCGGTCAACGGCGTTCAGGCCTGCCCCGCCGATCCCGACCACCTTGATGATCGCGATGTAGGCGCCCGGTTCGGGAACACGGTGCAGGCGCGGGGGCTGCTCAGGGAGAGGCTCGAGACGGGGCCGCTCAGGTTCATTCGCCGACTTGGCCTTGGCCTCCGGCTTTGGCTTTGCCTCGGGCTCAGGCTTGCGCTCCGGCAGCCGGACGGGGTCCCGGGGCGCCGGCTGACCCTCCTGCACCCATTCGGGGACATGCTCGACCGTCTGCTCCGGCGGCTCGACCGGAGCCGGCGCCTCTTCCTTGCGGCCTTCCTTCTCGGCCTGCCGTTGAGCCGCCTCGGTCGCCCGGAACAGCTCCGCCAGCGGTCCTTCACGCATGCTCGCGCGCCTGCGCGCCATTGAGCACCTCCTTCGCGAGCTCGCGGTAGGCCTCGGCGGCGTTTCCGCTGGGGTCGTATTTGAGCACGGAAGTCCCCTTCACAGGAGCCTCCGCATAGCGCACCGTCTTGCGGATCCTCGTCTCGAACACCAGCTCGCCGAAGTTCTCTTGGAGGATCTCGACCGCCTCGCGCGCGTGCAGCGTGCGGCTGTCGTACATCGTCGGGAGGATCCCTTCGATCTCGACGGCGGGATTCAGGTTCTCGCGAATCATCGAGAGCGTGTTCTCGAGCTGGACCAGACCCCTCAGGGAGAGGTACTCGCACTGCACGGGCACGATGACCCCGTTCGAGGCGACGAGAGCGTTGATCGTGAGCAGCCCGAGTGACGGCGGTGTGTCGATCAAGACGTAGTCGTAGTTCTCCTTCACCCCCGTAAGGGCCTTCTCCAGCGCGCGCTCGCGGCCGATCATGCTGGAGAGCGCGAGCTCTGCGCCGGCGAGGTCGATCGACGACACCGCGAGGTCGACCTCGGCGCGCTGGATCACTTCTTGGATCGGGAGCCGGTGGACCAGGACGTCGAACATCGAGCGCTCGATCGAATCCGGGTTCAGGCCCTGGCTCATCGTCAGGTTTCCCTGCGGATCGAGGTCGATCAGGAGCACCTTCAGGCCCTGCTCGGCGAAGGCGACGCCCAGATTCAACGTCGTGGTCGTCTTCGCCACCCCACCCTTCTGGTTGGCGAAGGAGATCACGCGCCCAATCGGCGCACCTTTTGGTGTTTCGGTCCGGACTCCCGGTCGCGGAAGCAGGCGTGCAAGCCCCATCGAGCCCCTTTCTTCGCTCTCATGCTAGCTATCCCTCCGGAAATTGCCCGTTTTCCGGAGACCGCCGGCGGGCTTCTGCTCGCTCCGAATGTACGCCTCGGCCAGGACGGGACGGACCGCCTCCCGCTACGTGAACAGGCGCACGAGCGCGGTCGTGACAGCAGCGGCTACGACGACGAGGATCAGGGGGGCGCGCGCGGCGATCGCGATCGCGCCCGCGCCGACTCCGGCCAGCCGGGCATCCAGAACGAGCCGGGCCCCACCCCCGACGGTTTGCGTCACGACCAGCGCCGTGAGGAGGACAGGTGCGAGCATGGCAACCACGTCCGCAACCGGGCCCGGCAAGGACCTGTGCCCGAGCAGAAGCGGGCCGGCGGCCTTGAACGCGATCGTCGCCGCCCCGACCACGAGCACGACCAGCCAGGCCGTCACCTGCGTCTCCGCAGGCCGAGCAAGCAGGCAGTGCTGGCCGCGACGATCGGCGCGCCGGCCGGCGTGAACGGGATCAGCGTCAGCGCGATCGCTCCGCCGAGCAAGGCGGCCAGGCGAGCCCGCTTCCCGACGAGCTGGGGCACGAGCAAGGCGAGGAAGAGCGCCGGAAACGCTCCGTCTAGGCCCAGAACTTTGGGGTCGCCCAGCGCCGCGCCACCGGCGACGCCGATCACAGTGCCGCCGACCCACGCGGAGTAGAGGACCAGCCCGGCCCCGAGCAGGAGACCTCGGTCGAACCGTCCACGGCCGCGGCTCGAGATCGCCCAGGACTCGTCAACGATCAGTTGTGACTCCGCCAGGCGCCGCAGGCGGCGACCGCGGAAGAGCGAGGCGACGGAGATCGAGATCGGTACGTAGCGAGCATTCAGGAGCACGGCCGCGGCGACCGCCGCCACCGCACCGCCACTCGT
>JBARRQ010000014.1:0-10423 GCA_049644305.1 Gaiellaceae bacterium | reverse complement strand
GCCGTTCTGCCCCAGCGACTTGACCGACATGTTGCCCGTGCCGGCTTTTCCGGGCGGCCCCTGGTCGCCCTTCGGCCCCTGCGGGCCTGTGGCGCCCTTTTCGCCCTTGGGCCCCTGTCCACCGTTCGAGCCGTCGTGACCGGAGCTCCCCGGGTCGCCCTTCGGCCCCTGCGGACCGGTCGAGCCGTCGTGACCCGAGTTCCCCGGGTCGCCCTTCGGGCCTTGCGAGCCGTTGGAGCCGTCGTGACCTGGGTTGCCCTGGTCGCCCTTGTCTCCCTTGTCGCCCTTCGGCCCCTGTGACCCCTGAGCGCCGTCGTGACCGGGAGAGCCGTTGCAGACCTGGATGTCGCCGTGGTTCGTGAACGACAGGACGTACCCGCCGAACGAGCACGTCGAGGTGTCTCTGATCGACGTCACGTTCTGGAAGGTGCTCTCGATCCACGTTTGCAGGTCGGACGACAGCTGGCTGTAGTCCAGCGATGTCGCCAGCGACGAGTAGTCGAGCGCGCCGGCAAGCTGCAGGTAGTCGATCCGGCCCGACAGCAGCTCGTAGTCGATGAACGTCGATAGCTGGTCGTACGCCAGCAGGCTCGACAGCGTCTGGTAGTTGACGACGCCGGCAGCGCCAGGATCGCCCTTGTCGCCCTTGTCCCCCTTTGGGCCCTGGGCGCCCGCCGCACCGGCGGCACCCGCCGGGCCGGGAGCTCCGTCCTGGCCGCCCCGAGCCCCCTTGGCTGCGGAACGGATCACTACGAGGCGCCATCCGCGACGGCACTTCTTCCGCTTCAGCGAGACGAGCTTCGTCGCGCCGGTCTTCTTGTTGACACACGCCTTGATGACCGGCGCGGCCGATGTCGACGCCCGAGCCTGTCCACGCGAGGCAGTCGCGGTCGCGGCGACAGCCAACGCCAGCGCAGCAAGCGCTGCGCGCACTACCCACCTACTCATGAGACCCCTTTCTGCCGCTATGGCCCGCACGAGCCGGGCCGCCCTCGTGTCACGGACAGTAGGTGGAGCGTCTCCGCGGCTAAATCCCTCGTGCGAGGGAATTCACATCGGTGGCCGGCTGACGATCTGCTTGATCCGCTGGCGCGTCACGCCGAGCGTGCGGGCGATGGCCGCGAGGCTCACGCCCGCGTCCTTCGCCGAGATGATCGCCCTGCGAAGCTCCTCGCGAGCAGCTCGAAGCGCCTGCTCTGCGCGCTTCGTCTTGGCCGCTGCCCGCGTCACATGCGACAAGGGGTTTCCCTGCATAAGGGCGTTATCGGCAGGCAGCCGCGACTTGCTCTCACCCGTAAGGGGTAGTCCCCCTTGACAACAATTCGCCCCAGGCCGTAGGGTGGTGCCAAGCAGTACTGGCGAGCTGCGGCCACAGGGGGGACGGCTTCCTTCTTCCCCCGAGGATCGCGCGAAGCTGATGGCGAAGCGCAGTCGGCCCCCTCAGTGGCCTTTTTCCGGACTGGAACGGCGGCCGGCCGCTCGGAGTTCGGTCCATTTCCGTCAGCGAGTCACGTCGAGTGGTACCGAGCTGGTGCCGAAGCTGTGAACGGCTGCGGAAACTCGCGTGCGGTGACGAAGCTGCGACAGGATGCGCGAACGGGCGAGACCGCTGCTTTGCGAGCTCCACGCGCACTCGACCTGGAGCGACGGCGCCTTCGGGGTGCCGGCTCTCGTCGATCTCTACGGCGAAGCCGGCTTCGACGTTCTGGCCGTTACCGATCACGTCCTGCGCCCCGGACGGGCGTCGGCAGGGGCGGTCTCGCGCGCCAACCACGGCGCCTATCTCGCCGAGCTCGAAGCGGAGGCGGAGCGCGCACTCGCCCGCTACGAGCTCCTGCTGATCCCAGGTCTCGAGCTGACCTACGACGATCCCGATCCGCGCCGAGCGGCCCACGTGCTCGCGCTCGGCGCGCAGCGGTTCGTCGGTCTCGAGCGCGGGCTCGACACCTCTCTGGTCGAGGCCCGGGCCGGGGGCGCCGTTCTCATCGGAGCCCATCGCTACACGCTTGCCGCAACGGCCGGTGCGCCGAGGTCGACGGCTCGTCTCGCCGAGGATCCCGAGTGGGCGACGGCAGCCCTCCATCGTTTCGAGCTCTGCAACCGCCACGACTTCTTCGACTGGATCGCACGCGCGGGGCTGCCGTTCGTCGCGACCGGTGACTTCCACCGGCCCGAGCATCTTGCGACCTGGAAGACCCTCGTCCGGTGCGAGAAGAGCGAGTCGGCCGTCGTCGACCACCTCCGCTCTGATCGCCCCGTCGCGCTGATGCGGATCGAGCACGATCCACGTAGGGGATGGGACCCCCGTTCCAGGGGCCGCCTTGGCCCAGGCCATGATCGGCGGGCGTCGAGTCGCCCGTTTGAGGGCAGGAACCGATCGTGAACCCGTGGTTGATTGGGCTCTTACTGGCCGTCGCGATCGTTGCCGGCCTTGTGTTCGTGTAGCGAAGAAGGTTGTTGGAAAGGGCCAAACGGAGCGCGGGTTTTCAGTGGTTCCTCGCGGGCGGACTCTTGGTCGTCCTAGTGCTCGACATCACCAGCCGCAACTGGCTGGGCGACGCCCTTAGCGGCGTCGCCCTCGTCGCGCTCATCCTGTCTGCTTCCGCCCGTTCCACGCCCCAGAAGTGACTCCTACCGCGCTCAAGCGCCCGCTGGGGTACCCGCCACCCTCTCCGGGGGGGTCGAGCTCAGGTCGAGCGGATCGAGGTTCGGATCGGCTACTCGGCCGGAGGTTGCCGCAAGAGAATCGCGTAAACGCTGCACGCCAGCCCGGCTGCAAGCCCGAGTGCTACGGAGAACCAGAAGCGGTCCGGATAGTGGGGGCCGAAGACGACCAGGATGTACACGACGACGCCCGTCAATCCGCCGAGGATGATCGAGACGAGGGCGATCCAGGCGCTCAGTAGGGCGCTCACGAGCGAATCATCATGTTCCGGACGGACGACGATCCGGGTTTCGACTATCGCGCAGCTTTCGCGCGCCGTTCGATTTGCAGGGGGTTCGATAGTGCGAGCGGTTAGCGAAACCGTTTGCGACGAGCCCGAAGACGCCTATGAACGGCGGGCGAACGGCGGGATCGAGGGACCGGGGACTGGATACGAAGGCGCGCGGCGGCCGCAACCAGGGCGAGCTGACACCGGCGGAGCAGCGCGTTGTCGCGCTCGCCGCCGACGGGCGCTCGGGCGCTCTCTGCCGAGAGCTCCTTCGAAAGATTAGGGGTTTCCGCTATTTCGCTTGCTTGTGGCACGGCGTAGCTTCGGCGCAATGGCCGGATTCCTCGTCGAGCTATTGTCTCGAGTCAGGACGGCGTCGCCGTCGAGCGCGGAGCCACAGACGCACGCCTCGCTGCGGAGCAGCTCGCGAGCGAGGGCACGCCCGTTAGGTACATGCGGCTGCTCTTCGTGCCCGAAGACGAGACCTGCTTCTACATCTACGAAGCCGACTCGTCAGACGCTGTCGCTGAGGCGGCGCAACGCGCCGAGCTGCGGTTCGAGCGAGTCATCGAAGCGATCGCCCAGCCTTTGCAAAGCCAATGAATCAAAGGAGGTTCTCCATGCATGTCACGATTACCGGCCGCGCGATTGCACTGCTTCTCGTCGCCGTCGCGTTGGCCGTCGGCGGTTCCTTCGCCTATGCATCGATTCCGGATTCCGGCGGGGTCATCCACGGCTGCTATGACAACAAGGGCAGCCTTCGAGTAATCGATCCATCGACCGGGTCGGCGTGCAAGAACAACGAGACCGGTCTCAACTGGAGCCAGACCGGTCCGCAGGGACTGCCCGGCCAAAACGGCACCAACGGAACGAACGGCACCAACGGAACGAACGGCACGAACGGCGTGAGCGGCTGGGAGATCAACAAGGCCGACTTCCCCTTGCCGGCCGAGGGCGACGGCTATTCGGGCACGGCCCAGTCAGATGAGGTGGGCTGCTCGTCGGGCAAGAAGGTTCTCGGTGGTGGGATTACTACCGACGATTGGGTGAACTCAATCGTCCGGTACTCCGGCCCCAACGCCGCTGGAACCAAGTGGATGGTGATCATCCAGCGGACAAACGACGGCGACTCGCCCGACAAGAACACCACGCAAGCTCACCTGTACGCAATCTGCGCGACCGTGAATTAGATACGGAAGCCAAAGCTCCGCGCGCGCCGAAGATGGGCCCCAGGAATTGATTCTTGGGGCCCATCGTGTCGGCCGCCCAACATGCCGTCAGGCGTCTCCTCGAGAAAGCGGGAAGATGCTGCGGCCCGCGGCGCGATAGTAACTGCGAGGGGTGCGGCTAGGCCAGCACGACGCAGAGCGCGAGCGCGTCACCGAGACTGAGCCCGCCCATCGCCTTAGCCGCCGCGATCGCATCGAGAGCGCTGCCGCCAAATCCGGCACGAGATCGTTCATGGCGGTCGGCGCCTCGTCCACCACGATCGCGGACGCGCCCGGCGTGCGGTCGACACCGGGCGTTGGCTGTTGAACAAGATCGAGTCGAAGCCTGACCGGACGAGGCTACGTGAGAGGGACGCGGGCGGAGTCCTTAGATCAGTCGGCCGTGTAGCGATGACCCCGCGGTTTCCGGCACGTATGGGCGAGAAGGGGATCATTCTTGCCCCACTGTTGGCGGGAGGAGCCGCCAGGCGGCGAGTAGCGATCTTGGAAACTGCGACTCCCCGGTTATGCGGCAGCTGTCTCAAGAGCCGCCCTGACGCCGCCGTCTAGGGCTCAGCCAACGCTTAAACCAGCTAGGACGATGACCCTCCGACTTGTAGTGCGGATTCGTCCAGCTTCCTAGTTCTGGAACAGCGCCGGGTGGCAGGCCTTCCAGTACCTCACGCCCCTTTCTAGTGTCGTGAAAGAACAAGACTTGGTCTGGCGGGTCGATGACGTCGGGATCGTCAAGTACGTCGAGAACTTCACCTCGGTCCAACGCCTTGACTTTGTCGAGGTCCTCAAGTCCGACGTTGAAACCTTCTGACTCGCTCGCTCGAAAGAGCATGATCAGGCCGTGGTCGTACAGCTCCAACATGGTACGACGCACGATCTCATAGAGTTCGTCACGCGTAGCGTCAGGGAAGAACGCCGGAGCGAATCCGTAGACAGTGCCTTGCGTCGGCGGTTCCCGTGCCAGATCGAGCACATACCACTTGAATTGCTCTTCGGGCGGCAATTGTCTCTGGTCCGTCATCGCCTCAGGTGTGCGACTGCCCGGAAGTCCTGAGGCCTCAGCCGGAACCGGTAACGAGAGTAGAGCCTGGGGTCGTTGGGATGGGAATCCGAAAAACGCAATTCGCGAACCCCGTTCTTCTCGTACCATCTGACCGGAGGGGGGCCGGACACAGGGCTTTCCGCTTGATCAAGGGAAGCCGACGCCCGGACTCGAACCGGGGACCCCTTCATTACGAGTGAAGTGCTCTACCAGCTGAGCTACGTCGGCGGGGGTCCCAGTCTACCGCCGGTCTCGTAGACTGGCCGTCGTGCTCCGGCTCCTTGTCGCCTGGGGGATCAACGCCGCCGCGCTCTGGGTCGCGAACGCCCTCTTCGACGGCGTCCACATCCGCGGCGCGTGGGCCTACATCATCGGCGCGGCCGTGCTCGGGATCGCCAACGGGATCATCAAGCCGGTGCTCGCGATCGTGACGCTGCCGCTGATCATCCTCACGCTGGGCCTGTTCTTGCTCGTGATCAACATCGGCATCGTCGCGTTCGCCGCCTGGATCACGCCGCATTTCTCCATCCACGGCTTCTGGACCTACGTCGGCACCGTCGTGATCATCTGGCTCGTCAACTGGGTCGCGCACCAGCTGCTCGACGAGTTCGAGCGGCGCCCACTCTCGCGGATGGCGTAGCCGTGCGCGCCGTCTTCGTGACGGCGGCGGCCGGGCTCGCGGCGCTCTTCGTGGCGACCGGCAACGGAGGTGGCCGGCCCGAGACCCACGCTGTTCGTCCGGGTGGGATCAACGTCGAGCCGAGCATGAGGCCCTGGCGCTACGTCGGCGCCAATCCCGACGGCTGGTGGTGTGAGCGGGGCGCCTGCAACGGCGTCGCCAACGGCACCGTCTTCGTAAACCGCGAGCTGAAGCTGATCGCGAGGCTCCACGTCCGGCTCCTGCGGCTCGAGTTCCCGCGGCCGCTGATCGAGCCACGGCGAGGCGTCTACGACTGGCGTCGCGCCGACTACATCGTCCGCCGCGCCCGTCACTTCCACGTGAAGCTCCTACCGCTGCTGCTCTACACGCCGTCGTGGGACGGAGCGACCCCGGCGACCCCTCCCCACCCGGCAACCTGGTACGCGTTCGTCGCCGCCTTCGCGCACCGCTATCGCGCCTCGATCGACGCCTACGACCTCTGGGACGAGCCCGACTTCCACTACTACTGGACGGGCGACGCAAAGGACTACGTGCAGGACGTCCTCGTGCCCGGCTACCGCGCGGTCAAGAAACAGGACCCGAGCGCCCGCGTGATCCTCGGCGGCCCGCAGACCGCGAACATCGACTGGCTGAACGCGATCTACGCGAACGGTGGGGGCACGTTCTTCGACGTGATGCAGTTTCACGACTACATCGCCGACAAGCAGATCTTCGACCACGCGCAGCAGGTGCTCGGGGTGCTGCGCGCCCACGGCCAGCCCCGCAAGCCGATCTGGCTCGGCGAGTACGGCCTCCAGGAAGCCGGCGTGAACGACGTCCACCAGGCGGCCCTGGTCCAGCTCGTCCTGACCGGGAAATCGTCTATAGCCCTCGCCGCGTGGTACAGCCTCCGCGACGACGACGTGATGACGTGCTGCCCGCCGTCGCTCGTGAAGCACGAGACCTACGGCGTGATGACGAAGCAGTACGTCCCGAAGCGCGGCTTCGCGACGATGCGGCAGCTGCTCGTTAGCCCATAGCCGCAACGCCGGCGAAGGCGCGGCGCAGCTCGATGAAGAGCGCCTCCAGGGCAAGACGGGACGAGATCTGGAACTCCTCGAAGTTCCGCCACGTCTCCCGCACGAGCTCCGCAGCTTGCTCGGCGCCCTCGAGCCGGTCGAGCGTCCCGTCCTCGAGCAGCTGCTCGGCGCGGTCGGCGTGTACGAGCGCCCGCTCGGCTCCGGCCGCCGCCGCGACCACGTCGCGGTACCACGCAGCGAGCTCCTCCAGCGCGGCGAGCAGCTCCTCACGCTCGGCGCCGCGGGCCGCGCGCCGGACGCGCTGCTCCGACTCGCGGGCGGTCAACTCGAGCCCCTCCAGTGCCGCCTCCTCCTGCTCCTTCGCCTCAGCCGCGCGCGAGCGCGCACCCTCGAGCAGCCGTTCCGCAGCCGCCCCAGGGTCGAATCCGGGGTCGGCGTAGACCGCCCGTGCCGTCTCCAACAGCTCCTCCCTGCGCTTGGCGGCGGCGGGATCGAGCAGCCGTTCCGCCCGGTCGAGCCTCCCGCCCGCGACTCGGGCGATCGATGTCGCCTCGTCATCCGAAAGCCCGGGCGCCCGCGCCTGCACCTCCTCCCGCACCGCGCGCTCAGAGAGCCGCCGGAACGGAACCGGCTGGCAGCGCGACCGGATCGTCTCCGGCAGCGAGCCGAGCTGGTCGGCAACGAGCACGATCACCGCGTAGGAAGGCGGCTCCTCGAGATCCTTGAGGAGCGCGTCTGCGGCCTCGTCGTTCAGCAGGTGCGCGCCGAGAACCAGGTAGACGCGCCGCTGCGCCTCGAATGGGCGCATGTGGAGGTCGCGCCGCAGCTCGCGCACGGCGTCGATCCGGATCTGGTCGCCGAGCGGCTCGAGCAGGTACAGGTCCGGGTGCGACCGCCGCTCGACCCGCGGATCGCCGCCGAGGAGCTCGGACGCGAAAGCGAGCGCGGTCTGCCGCTTGCCAACTCCAGCCGGCCCGTGGAAGAGGTAGGCGTGCGCCGGGCCCTCGACGAGGGCGGCCGCCAGCAGCCGCTTGGCCTCGGCCTGCTCAGGAATGCTGTCGAAGCTCATCCAGGATCTCGCGCGCGATCTCGACCGGAGGCCGCGTGCCGTCGATGGTCACGATTCGCTGCGGGAAGGCCTCCGCGAGCTCGCGGTAGGCGCGGTCGACTCGGGCGCGGAACTCGTCGTCCTCCTTCTCGATCCTGTCGCCCTCGCCCCTGAGCCTGTCGGCGGACTCGGCGGGGTCGATCAGGAGCAGGTAGGTGCGGTCGGGCAGGATCCCGCGGATCGCGTGCAGGTTGAGCTCCAGCACGCGCTCGACTCCGAGGCCGCGCGCGATCCCCTGGTAGGCGAGCGAGGAGTCGATGTAGCGGTCGCAGACGACGTTCGCGCCGCCCTCGAGCGCCGGCGCGATCACCTCCTCGACCAGCTGCGCCCGCGCGGCCGCGAAGAGGGCAGCCTCGGCCCACGGCGCCATCTCCCGGCCGCCGAGCAGCAGCTCCCGGATCCGCTCGCCCAGCTCCGTGCCGCCCGGCTCGCGCGTCGCGACGACGTCGCGCCCGTCGGCCGCGAGCCCCTCGGCGAGGAGCTGCGCCTGCGTCGACTTGCCGGACCCGTCGAGCCCTTCGAAGGTGATGAACACGGAGGGCTAGGATACGAGCCCTTGCGGGCGATCGTCACAGGGGGCGCCGGGTTCATCGGCTCGCACGTCGTCGACGCGCTCCTCGCCCGGGGCGACGACGTTCGCGTGCTCGACGATCTCTCCACGGGCAAGCGCAAGAACGTGCCGCCGGGCGCGGAGCTGGACGTCGTGGACATCCGCGAGCAGCTCGACGGCCGCTTCGAGGGGGTGGAGGTCTGCTTCCACCTCGCGGCGCAGGTGGACGTGCGAGTTGCGGTCGACCGCCCGGTCGAGGATGCCGACGTCAACGTGCTCGGGACGATCCGCGTGCTCGAGGCGGCGCGGCGGCACGGGACGCAGGTCGTGTTCGCCTCGTCGGGCGGCGCGATCTACGGCGAGTGCGACGGGCCGGCGCGCGAAGACGCCGAGCGGCGGCCGCTGTCCCAATACGGCGTCTCGAAGCTCGCCGGCGAGGAGTATCTCGCCGCCTACAACCGCCTCTACGGGACTCGCCACGTCT
Organism: Gaiellaceae bacterium; assembly: GCA_049644305.1. Taxonomy (GTDB): domain Bacteria; phylum Actinomycetota; class Thermoleophilia; order Gaiellales; family Gaiellaceae; genus AC-32. The sequence goes on along the minus strand of JBARRQ010000014.1, from coordinate 1,403 downwards.
CGCTCCGCTACGCCAACGTCTACGGGCCGCGCCAGGACCCGAAGGGCGAGGCGGGGGTCGTCGCGATCTTCCTGGGGCGTCTCGCCGCCGGCGAGGCGCCGCGCATCTTCGGCGACGGGCGGCAGACGCGCGACTACGTGTACGCGGGGGACGTCGCGCGAGCGACCCTCTCCGCGGTGGGCCAAGAAGGCGTCTTCAATATCGGCACCCGCACGGAGACCTCGGTGCTCGAGCTCTACGAGCTCTGCCGCAGAGTCACGGGCTCGGAGCTCGCGGCAGAAACGGCACCGGCCCGCCTCGGCGAGCTCCAGCGAAGTGTCCTCGACGTCTCGCTCGCGGAGCAGGAGCTCGCGTGGAGCCCGGAAGTTCCACTCGAAGCGGGTTTGCGGCTCACCTGGGAGTCTTTTCGCTAGCAGGAGCCGGGCCTCCGGCGGCGAATCCGACGCTCCCCCGTGGAGCACGTACTGTCGAATCCCTCGCGTCATCCCTGGCGCACGATCGCGGTCGTCGCGGCCGGGATCGCAACCCTCGAGCTGGTCGGGCTCGTCGTCGCGGCGGCGGCGCTACTGGCGAAGCCGGTCGTCCACCATGCGCGCCCCGGGTCCTCGCAGCAACACCATTCGCGAGCGCCAAAGGCCCCTGCGAGACCGCTGCTGCCGCCCCGGTCGGTCTCCGTGACGATCCTCAACGGCAACGGCGTGGCCGGCGCGGCCGCCGCCGAGGCCTCGCGCGTGCGCGCGCGCGGGTACAAGATCGGCCACGTCGGAAACGCTCCGCGGAGTGGCTACGGCCACAGCGTCGTGATGTACCGCGCGGGAAGCCGGCCCGAGGCTCTCCGCCTGGCGCGCGAGCTCGGCATCGCCCTGGTCTCGCCGCTCGACGGGCTCCGGCCGCGCGACCTACTGGGCGCCAAGCTCGCGGTCGTCCTCGGCGGGTAGGACGGGCGCCTATCATCCTGCCGTGGCCGAAGAGGCCCGCAAGCAGGCCGAGATCGACTATCCGCGCGCGATCGGAGACGAGGGCCGCGCCTGGCTGCGCACGAAGCCGTTCGGTAATTCTCCGCGTGAGTCCGCGCGGCTGCTGATCGACTTCGGCTACATCCTCCAGCTCCTCGACCTGCGGCCCGGCATGAGCCTCTGCGAGCTGGGCTGCGGCTCCGGCTGGATGACGCGCTTCGCCGCCCGCCACGGCGTCCACGCGGAGGGCTACGACATCTCGCCCGAGATGGTCGAGATCGCGCGCGAGCTCACCGGGCAGGAAAGTCTCGACGTCCGTTTCGAGGTCGCGGACATGGAGCAGCTCGACCTCGGGCGCCGCTTCGACACCTGTCTCCTCTACGACGCCCTCCACCACACGCCGCACGCGGACCTCGTCTTCGGCGCCGCGCACCGGGCTCTCAAGGA
>JBARRQ010000013.1:0-7148 GCA_049644305.1 Gaiellaceae bacterium | reverse complement strand
ACTTCGAGCTGGTGGGGACCCACCTCGGACGCGCGCAGAACAAGTTCGGGGACGCGGAGAAGCGGCTCGGGCGCTTCGAGACGAAGCTCGAGCAGGCGGCCGAGTCACCCGCGGAGCTCACCAGCCCCGCCGAGGCACACGAGCTTCCGCGCGCCGTCGACGCGGCTTAGGAGGGTTGGCCGAATCTCGCTCGTCGTCGGGGTGCGATGGCCGTTCCGAGGCAAGGACGCAGGGAGTTCGCGTACTGGATAGGACAGATAGCTACGGGGACGACCGAGGACGCCGACTCGGGGCGGACAGCGCGGCACGACGACACAGACGAGGTTTCGTCAAGCCCTCCTACTGGCGCCGGCCGTCGTCGTCGTCAGGCTAGACGCCTGCCGGCTGCTGCGCTTTGAGGTAGCGGATCAGGCCACCGGCGACGACGATCTCCCGCTCGCGCGGAAGCAAGTCGTGAGTGAGCGTGATCGTGCCGAGCCCCTCGATCTCGGTCTCGAGCTCGTCCTCGCCCTCGGCGATCGAGTGGAGCGCCGAGATCCGCCAGGTCTGACCCAGCTCGGCCTTGTCGTAGTCGGCCTCGTCCTGGAACAGCAACGGGACGATGCCCTGGGCGATCAGGTTGCGCCGGTGGATGCGCGCGAAGCTCTTGGCGATCACTGCACGAACGCCGAGCTGAGCCGGCGCGAGCGCCGCGTGCTCCCGGCTCGAGCCCTGCCCGTAGTTGTGGCCGGCGACGATGAAGCCTCCACCCCACTCGTGCGCGCGCTTCGGGAACTCCTTGTCGCGGTGCTGGAACGTGAACTCGGCGATCGCGGGCACGTTGGAGCGGTAGGCCATGACGGTCGCGCCGTCGGGCGAAAGGTCGCCCGTGGAGATGTCGTCGGGGGCGACGATGAGCACGCGCATCCGGAGCTCGTCGGGCAGCGGCTTCTGCTCGGGCGGCGGCTTGATGTTCGGGCCGCGCGTGATCTCGATCGACGCCGCCTCTTCGGCCGGCACGGGCTCGAGGATGTGCCTCTGCACGACCTCCGGCCGAGCCTCAGGTCGCTCGGGGAGCTCGACCGCGGAGAGCTCGCGCGGGTCGGAAATGACGCCCGTCACCATCGACACCGCCGCGACGGCCGGGGAGCAGAGGTAGACCTGGTCGTCGGCCGTGCCGCTGCGGCCCGGGAAGTTGCGGTTGAACGTCCGGAGCGAGTTCGAGCCGGACGGCGGCGCCTGGCCCATCCCCACGCACGGCCCGCAGGCCGGCTCGAGCATCCGCACGCCCGCCATAAGCAGGTCGACGTAGGTCCCTGAGCGGGTGATCTGGTCCAGGATCTGGCGAGACCCGGGAGTCGCCGTCGCCGAGACGAGCTTCTCGGAGATCCGTTGCCCGCGGAGCACGGCGCCGCAGATCGCCAGGTCCTCGTACGAGGAGTTGACCGACGAGCCGATGCAGACCTGCGAGAGCTCCGTGCCGACTAGCTCGTCGACCGGCACGACGTTGCCAGGGCTCGAGGGTTTCGCCACCAGCGGGACGAGCCCAGCGAGGTCGATGTGCTCCTCCTCGTCGAAGTCTCCGGTGTCGCCCGTCTCGAGCGCCACGAAGTCATCCTCGCGCTGCTGCTCGACGAGCCAGCGACGCGTCTCTTCGTCGACGGGGAAGATCGCCCCCGTCGCCCCGAGCTCGGCGATCATGTTCGCGATCGTCCCGCGCTCGGTGTAGCTGAGTGTCGCGACGCCGGGCCCAGTGAACTCGAAGATCGCGCCGCGGCCGCCGCGCACGCCGCGCCGGCGAAGAAGCTCGAGGATCACGTCCTTCGCTTGGATCCAGGGCCGGTTCAACTCGTTCTCGAGAAAGACGCCGACGATCTTCGGGCACGGCAACTCGAACGCGTGGCCGGCCATGCAGACGGCGACGTCGAGCCCGCCCGCGCCGATCGCGATCATCCCGCAGGAGCCTGACTGGGTCGTGTGGCTGTCGGCGCCGATCAGCGTCTTGCCCGGAACGGCGAAGCGTTCGCAATGGACGTAGTGGCAGATCCCGTTGCCCGGCCGCGAGAACCAGAGCCCGTACCGCCCGGCCATCCCCTGCAGGAAGCGGTGGTCGTCGGGGTTCTTGAAGTCGATCTGGAGGATGTTGTGGTCGACGTAGACAACTGCCGTCTCGACCTGGACGCGGTCGACCTCGAAGGCCTCGAACTGCATGCAGGCCATCGTTCCGGTCGCGTCCTGCGCGAGGGTCTGGTCGACCCGCAACGCGATCTCCTGGCCGGGAACGAGCTCGCCGCGCTCGAGGTGCTCTTCGAGGATCGTGCGCGCAAGCGAGGCCATCACAAAGAGTATTCCTGAAGCGTCACGCTCGGGGCTGTCCTCCAGGGAAGTGGGCGGGACCGCCCCGAACGGCGTCAGTAGCGCAGAAGCGCCCCGATTCCGTCGACCGGCTCGAGGTCGTGGCGCTCGCGCAGCGCCCACCCGGTGCCACCGTGGGCGAGCGTCTGGTGCACGGCGAGGTCGAGCCCGTCGGGGCTCTCCTCCATCTTCGTCCCGTCCAGCGGGCAGTTGCCGGGCTCGGCGGCAAGACGGCCGCACGCGGGGCACTCCCAGGCGTGCCTGTCCGTCCCGTCCTGGAAAAGAAGCAGCTCGACCCGACCGTCGGACGCCGCCTCGAGGGTCTGCGCCCAGCCGGCAGCGGCACGACCGTTGCGGCCCGCCTCCTCGCGCCAGCGCTCTGCGGCGGCGGTTTCCTGCTCGGCCCGCCAGCGTTCGAGAAGCGGCTCCACCACTTCCAAGAGCTCGGCGGGGCCCGCATGCGCGTCAGCAGTCGTCCAGCCGACGATCGCGTTGCGCACCTCGTTCGAGATCACCTCTTCGAGCTCGGCACGAGTCTCCTCAGCTCCGACGATGACGATGCGTGGCCCGCGCAGCCGGCGGACCTGACGGTCGAGGAGCTCGGCGACGTCGCGCAGGTGATCGTGCACGAGCTTCTCGATGTGTCGCTGGTAGCGCTTTTGCGACCAGCCGCCCTGATCGTGGCGTCCCGGTTGCTCGTCGAAGAGATCCTCTATCTCCTCGAGCCGCCCCGCTCTGAGGCGGTAGAGGTCGCCGCGCTCACGCCCGACGACCGCGACGAGCGCGCCCTCGCCACGGCCGACGAGCGGCACGAGGGGTGCGAGGTAGAAGGCGCGGCCGACCTTGACCACGTCGGGCACGCGCTCGCTCAGCGGCAACGGCTGCCAGACGTTGTCGAGGCCGGCGCAGAAGATCGCGAAGCCGTGGGACCCCTCGCGGCTGAACTCCTGCTCGAAGAAGAGACGCAGCCGGGCGACGTCGTCGCGCAGCCCCTGCTTCTGCTCGTGCGTCAGCTCTCCTCGATTCGCGGCTTCCGACTTCTCGATCTCGTCGAGGAGCGAGTTCGACCGGCTGTCGACCGCGCCGGCGGTTGGCGAGACGCTCGGGTCGAGGTCGAGGTAGACGCTGATCGCGCAACCGTCTTCGGCCCGGAAGGTCGCAAGGTCACGCAGCCCTTCCCAGGTCACAGTCGCCGCCATGTCGCCTCCCTTGCCGGAAAGCGGCGATTCTAGTCGCGACCGCGCGGCATCAGGCGCGCCGGCCCTATGATGAGCTCGAGGTTCCGCGACGGCCGTTCCTACGTCTGGAGCGTTCGTCGCCTGGGCTCCGAGGAAGTTTCGACCGATCGAGGTCGTTTAATACTTGTAGACATGTACGACGAAGGAATTCGAGAGTTGATCATCATCGGTGGCGGGCCGGCCGGGTACACGGCCGCGCTGTACGCCGCGCGCGCAAACCTGCAGCCGCTCGTCATCGAGGGCTTCGCCTGGGGCGGCCAGCTGATGATCACGAGCGACGTCGAGAACTACCCGGGCTATGCCGAGGGGATTCTCGGGCCGCAGATGATGCAGGACTTCCGCCGCCAGGCCGAGCGCTTCGGTGCCGAGTTCATCACCGACGATGTGACCAAGGTCGATTTCTCCGAGCGGCCGTTCCGGATCTGGGTCGGCGACAGGGAGCACCTCGCCGAGAGCGTGATCATCGCCACGGGCGCCAGCGCCCGGCAGCTCGGCCTCGAGACCGAGCGGACGCTCCAGGGAAAGGGCGTGTCGTACTGCGCCGTGTGCGATGCCGCGTTCTTCCGCGAGAAGGAGGTCGTCGTCGTCGGCGGCGGCGACTCGGCGATGGAGGAGGCGATCTTCTTGACGAAGTTCGCCACCAAGGTCACGCTGGTCCACCGGCGCGACGAGTTCCGTGCATCGCCGATCATGCTCGACCGCGCCCGCGCGAACGACAGGATCGAGTTCCTGACGCCCGCGGTCGTCGAGGAAGTCCTCTCGGAGAACGGACAGACGACCGGCGTCCGCATCCGCGACCTCAGCACCGGTGAGACCCGCGAACTGCCGGCGCAGGGCCTGTTCGTCGCGATCGGCCACGACCCGAACACCAACCTCTTCCTCGATCAGCTCGACCACGACAAGGCCGGCTATTTGCTGACAAAGCCCGGGTCGACGGCCACGAATGTCGAGGGCGTCTTCGCAGCCGGCGACGTCGTCGACCACACCTACCGGCAAGCCGTCACGGCAGCCGGGACCGGCAGCATGGCCGCGCTCGACGCCGAGCGCTGGCTGGCGGCCCGAGAGGGCCACCCCGGAACCTCGCTGACTGCGCCTCGCCCAGAAGCTGCCGAAGTCTAGGGCTCTGTCGGCCTAAGCCAGCCGAACCGGGGGCTACTCTCGGCCGCATGGCCGAGTGGATCGACTTGGTCGACCCGACGGCGGAAGAGCTCGACGCCGCCCTGCCGCAGGCGATCCACGACCGCGCCCTCGAGTTGCTGCTCAGGCCGGCGGTCCACGACGACGAGCCGCGCCCGCGGCTCGAGCGACATCCCACCTACGTGTTCGGCGTCTTCCTCGTCCCGGTCTGCATCCGCGACGAGGATCGGATCTTCTATCAGGAGATCGATCTCATCGCGACACGCGAGCGCCTCGTGACGGTGCGAAAAACGCCGGAGCGGGGCTATCCCTTTGATCCCAAGCCGGCCCGGCAGTCGGCCGAGGCCGAGGGCAAGGCGGATGTGGGGACGGCGCTATACCGGCTGGTGAACCTGATCGCCGAGTACTACCTCGATTTGGTCGACGCGCTCAACGACGAGATCGACGAGCTGGAGGACGGGATCGAGCGCTGGCCCTCGAGCCAGATCCGCGCGAGGATCTCGCAGCTTCGCCACGACATGTTGCACGTGCGGCGCGTGCTCGCGCCCACGCGCGATGCAGTCCGCCGGATCGTCGACAAGCGCCTCGAAATCGGCGATGGAACTGAGCTCTTCCCCCGTGCGATCGAGCTCGACTTCTCCGACTCCTACGACAAGCTGCTCCGGTCGGTGGACGGTCTCGACCTTTCCCGCGACCTGCTCTCGAGCGCGCGCGACTACAACCAGGCCAAGATCGCCAACGACCAGAACGAGGTGATGAAGCGGCTGACCGTGATCGCCTCGGTGCTGCTCGTGCCGACGTTCATCGTGGGCCTCTACGGCCAGAACTTCCACCACATCCCCGAGCTCGGCTGGCGCTTCGGCTACTGGTGGAGCTGGGGCTGGATCCTGCTGACAACCGCGATGCAGCTGGCGTTCTTCCGCTGGCTCGGCTGGATCGGCGGGGATCCGCTCCGGCGGCCGCGCCTGCCTCCGTTACAGAAGCTGGACCCCCGCACGCTTGCCGGTCGGCGCCGCCGTACGTCGTAGCTACCATCGATCGCATGCCCTACTTCATCTGCCCGAACTGCAAGGAGCGGTCGATCGACCACGACCGGCGCGAAGGGCTGTCCCAGCAGGCCGTGGCCTGCCATCACTGCGGCTTCGGCTTCCTCTTCGAGCTGCTCGAGGACTACTACCCGGCGCCGACCACCGGCTTCGTTGTTTGCGACCGGGAAGCGCGGGTCCTTGCGGCGGGACGTGACGTGTTCGAGCTCTCGGGGTTCCAGGAGAAGGATCTGATGGGTCGCGACGTGATCGAGGCGCTCGGAATCACCGGGTTCGACGGGCAGAACCCGGCCCAGGTGTCGCTGGAATGGGGCGTCCGCAGGATGGGCCAGCAGCTCGAGCTGCGGACGCGCGCGGGTCATTCGAAGGCCGTCATCGCCGACTTCTTCCCCGCTTACGACGAGGACGGCGGGCTCCTGGTCGCGCTCACGCCGCGCTAGTTTCCGCGAGCTGCGCCTCGACCCACGCCTGAAGTTCCTCGAGGGCGTCGAGCGACGCCTCCAGGTCGCGAAGCTCGGCGCGCACTGCGTTCTCCTCGATCGTCCCGAGCAGGCCGCGGCCTTCGAGCCGCTCGATCGCGGTCTCGCTCAGCTCGCCGCGGGCGCGCTTCTCGATCGCAGCCTGACGCAGACGTGAGCGGGCGCGCTCGGCGCGGGCGCTGAGAGTCGCCGCCTCGCCGGAGAGCGCGTCCGCGTAGATCGCCAGCTCCACCGAACGCATATGGCAAGGCTAAGCGCCGCGGCGTGACGCGACTGTGCCGGCTTTGAGACCGTTTGCGACGAATTCCGATGGCTCGACCGGTCATTTCAGACGGAGGCGCGGGCAAGCCCGCGCCTCCTGATAGCGGCGCCGCAAGCGGCGCCTTAGAGGCGACTTGACGGACAGAGGTCGTTCACGACGCAGACCTCGCAGCGCGGGGTGCGTGCAAGGCAGACCCGACGGCCGTGCCAGATCAGCAGGTGCGGGAGGATGTTCCAGTAGCGGCGTGGGACGAGCCGCTGCAGGTCGCGCTCGATCCTGACGGGGTCTTCGTGCCGCGTCAGGCCAAGTCGCTGTGAGAGCCGGCGCACGTGTGTGTCGACCACGATTCCCTGCGCTTCGCCCCGCTCGGCTACGACCACGTTCGCTGTCTTGCGGGCGACTCCGCGCAGACGCAAAAGATCCTCGAGCCGGTCGGGGACCCGTCCGTCGTACTCCTCGAGCAGCATCTTCATCGTGCCGCGGATCGCCTTCGCCTTTTGCCGGAAGAAGCCCGTGGGTCGAATGTCGTTCTCGAGCTCGTCCACCGGCACCGCCAGGTAGTCGTCGGGCCTGCGGTACTTCTGGAAGAGCCGCTCGGTGACCCGGTTCACGTTCACGTCGGTCGTCTGGGCGGAGAGCATCACCGCGACCA
>JBARRQ010000012.1:0-9416 GCA_049644305.1 Gaiellaceae bacterium | reverse complement strand
CAGCATTCGGAAACAACGCGTAGGTTCTTCGCACCTTTTCTCGCACTGCCTGATGACTGCCTTGTGCGGGCTCCCGCGCGCGGTAGGCTCAGCCCGTGGCGGTGCTCACGTCTCAGGTCGAGGAATCGGACGCGTTCGAGCAGCGCCGCGAACGCATGGAGGAGCTGGTGGCGGAGCTGCGCGAGCGCGTGGCGCAGGTCGCCCGCGGCGGGGGCGAGAAGGCGCTCGAGAAGCACCGCTCGCGAGGGAAGCTGACCGCACGGGAGCGGATCGACCGGCTGCTCGACCCCGACACGGCGTTCCTCGAGCTTTCCGCCCTGGCCGCCTGGGATCTCTACGACGGCCAGGCTCCGGCGGCGGGGATCGTCACCGGGATCGGCGTGATCGAGGGCCGCGAATGCGTCCTTGTCGCGAACGACGCAACGGTCAAGGGCGGCACGTACTTCCCGCTCACGGTCAAGAAGCACCTGCGGGCGCAGGAGATCGCGCAGGAGAACCGCCTCCCCTGCATCTACCTGGTCGACTCCGGCGGCGCGTTCCTGCCGCTGCAGGCCGAGGTCTTCCCGGACCGCGACCACTTCGGTCGGATCTTCTACAACCAAGCCAGGCTCTCGGCGGCCGCGATTCCGCAGATCGCGTCCGTGATGGGCTCGTGTACGGCCGGGGGCGCGTACGTGCCGGCGATGAGCGACGAGACCATCATCGTCAAGGGCACCGGGACGATCTTCATCGGCGGCCCCCCGCTCGTGAAGGCCGCGACCGGCCAGGAGGTGAGCGCGGAGGAGCTCGGCGGCGCGGACGTTCACGCGCGGCTTTCCGGCGTCGCCGACCACTACGCGACCTCGGACGAGCATGCGCTCGCCCTGGTGCGAGAGATCGTCCGCAACCTCGACCCGGCGCCGAAGCGCCCGCCGTGGGAGGTGGTCCGCCCCGAGCCGCCTGCGGCCGATCCGGGCGAGCTCTACGGGCTGATCCCTACCGACTTCCGCGAGCAGGTCGACCCGCGCGAGCTGATCGCCCGCATCGTGGACGGCTCACGTTTCCACGAGTTCAAGGCGCTCTACGGCGAGACGCTGGTCTGCGGCTTCGCGCGCATCGAGGGCTACCCGGTGGGGATCCTCGCCAACAACGGCGTGCTCTTCGGCCAGTCGGCCGCGAAGGGCGCGCACTTCATCGAGCTGGCGTGCAAGCGGCATATCCCGCTCGTCTTCCTGCAGAACATCACAGGCTTCATGGTCGGCAAGGAGTACGAGGCAGGCGGAATTGCTCGCGACGGCGCCAAGCTCGTGACCGCGGTCGCGTGCGCCGAGGTGCCGAAGTTCACGGTGATCGTCGGCGGCTCGTTCGGCGCAGGCAACTACGGGATGTGCGGGCGGGCGTACGGTCCACGGCAGCTCTGGATGTGGCCGAACGCCCGCATCTCGGTGATGGGCGGGGAGCAGGCAGCCACGGTGCTGACGATGGTCGGCGACGCCGATCCGGACGAGATCCGCGCCAAGTACGAGGCAGAGGGAAACCCCTACTACTCGACGGCGCGGCTCTGGGACGACGGGATCATCGACCCGCTCGACACGCGCCGCGTGCTTGCCCTCGGGATCTCGGCTGCGCTCAACGCGCCGATTCCGGACACGACCTTCGGCGTCTTCAGGATGTAGCGGATGGCGTACTCGATCATCAACGTCGACGAGATCGAGCTCGCCGGCCCCGGCGGCGCAGTTCGCTTCGTCCGGCGGCAGCTCGGCGTCGAGGCTTTCGGCATCAACTGGTTCGAGATTCCTCCGAACAGCGAGGGACACGAGCACGACGAGTCCGGCTCGCAACAGGAGGAGGTCAACGTGATCATTCGCGGCTCGGGGATCTACCGCATCGACGGCGAAGAGGTAGCGGTGCGGGAGGGCACGTTCCTTCGCTTCGATCCGGAGACGACGCGGGTCCCGGTGGCCGGGCCGCAAGGTCTGACGATGATCGCAGTTGGCGTACGACGTGGAAGCTACGAACCGAGGGGGCCGTTTTGAACCATTCGATCCAGGTCGACGACGACGAGCTCAGGCTGATCCAGGCGGCGCTTCATTCGTATCTGGACGATTTCGGCCACGACGAGGCGGACGTCCTCCGGCGGATCAAGGAGCTGCTCATGAAGCTGCCGACCGCCGGCGTGCCCGACGACTGAAGGCACGGGGAAACCCCTGGTTCCCCGTGAGCCCCGCGGAGGAGATTCGCGAGCTGGTCGGAAAGGACCCCGAGATCGGCGAGGAGTTCCAGCTAGAGCACGAGCGTCTCGGGGAAGCCCGCCTGCGAATCGAACCGATCGAGGCGATAGGGCGAGAGGTCGAGGCTCGGGGACTCGCCGAGAATCTCCTCCGCGAGCGCGCGGCCGACGGCCGGTGACTGCATGAACCCGTGGCCGGAGAAGCCGCAGGCTGCATAAACGCCGTCCGTGATCTCGCCGAGGATCGGGTGCGCGTCGGGCGTCATGTCGTAGAGGCCGGCCCAGGCGCGCTCGATGGTGGCCTCGGACGCAGGCGGGTAGCGATGCCGGAGGCGCGCCAGCCGGTCGTCGAAGAGCGACTCGTCAACGCGTTCTTCGAATCCCCAGCGCGGCTCCGGGTCGACCATCGCCAGAACGAGCCAGTCGCCGCGGCGGCGGAAGTGGAGGCCTGTCTCCGCCTCGAGCACCATCGGCAGCCGGTCAGGCAGGCCGGGCAAAGCGGTCGTCTCGAGAAGCTGACGGCAGAGTGGCCGGATCGGGAGCTCGACACCGTGTGCTCTGCCAAGCTCGGCCGACCACGGGCCGCAGGCGATCACGAGCACGTCGCCCTCGACCGTCGCAGCGTCCTTGCCCTCCCGTAGCTCCACCCCGAGCTTGAGCGCACGGCGCACGAGCTCTCGCGTGACCGCGGGCGGATCGGCGACCCCGTCGGTCGCGCAGTTGACGGCGCCGAGGACATCGTCGGTGCGCAGACCCTCCACGAAGCTCGGATCGACCGACTCGGCGGGGACGCCGAGCTCGGACTGGAGCTCGCGCCTCGCCTCGAGCTCTGCGAGCCCGTCCTCGGTCGTCGCGAGAAAGAGGTAGCCGACCTGCTCGAACAAGGGCGGGCCGAGCTCCTCGAAGAAGCGGATGCTCGCCTGGGCGAGTCGCACCTCCGCAGCGGTCGAGAACTGCTGGCGCACGCCGCCCATCGCCTTCGAGGTGGCGCCGGCGGCTATCTGCTCGCGGTCGGCGAGGACGACGTCGCGCGCGCCCAGAGACGCGAGGTGGTACGCAACCGAGGCGCCCGTGGCGCCTGCTCCTGCTACGACGATTCGAGCCACTCGTCCAGCTCCCGCTTCTCGACGTCTGTCAGTCTGCGGAGCGGCGCGCGAACGTCATCGCGCAGCGGCACTCCGCGGCGAGCGAGGACGTGCTTCGCGGCTGCCTGGAACGGATAGCGATCAAGGGCGGCGCGGAGCTCCGCCACCTCGCCGTCGCCGTCACGCACGAGGGCGACGACCCGTTCCGGAAACACGGCCGCAAGCCCGGAGACAGCCCCCGCGGCTCCCCGCTCGAGCCCGGCGGGCACGAGCTCCTCGGCCCCGACGAAGACGTCGAGACCCTCGAGCAGGTACGGCTCGACCTCCTCGAACGGCCGATCGGAGACCTTCAGGCCGGCGAGATTGTCGACCAGCTCCCGCAGACGCTCCACCACGGCAACGGGCACCGCGTAGCCGCTTCGGGCGCGGAACTCGTAGACGTAGAACGGCAGAGGCGCGCAGGCGCGTGCGGCCTCTACGAAGTGCGCCAGCAGCGCCGCCTCGTCGAGGGCGTAGTACGGCGGACCGATCACGGCGACTCCCGCAGCGCCCGACGCGGCCGCGTGCTCGGCCAGCGCCGCCGTCTCGGCGGTCGTCTGCGCGCCGCTGTGCACGATCACCGGAAGCGGACCTTCGAGAAACAGCTCGGCCGCGCGGCGGCGCTCGGCCGCGGAGAGCAGGATCCCTTCCCCGGTCGTGCCGAGAGCGAGGATCCCGTCGAGCCCGCCGGCAGCGAGAAAGTCGAGATAGGGCCGAAAGGCCTCTTCGTCGAGGGCGGCGCCTTCGTCGCGGAGTGGCGTGACGGCTGCCGCGATGGCTCCGCGCAGCATGCGCCAACTTTAGAACGGCCGCGCAAGGCAGAGCCGGCCCGGCCTCCAAGTCGGCATCGCAAGCGACGCCTTAGGATGCGGGCGGATGGCAGCGTTGCGCGTCGAGCAGGCCGGGGACACCCTGCGGGTCACGATGGCGCGGCCCGAGCGGCGGAACGCTTTCGACGCGGCGCTGATCCAGGAGCTGACCGCGGCGTTCTCGGACGTCGGCGACGTTCGGGCAGTCGTGCTCGCCGGCGAGGGCGAGAGTTTCTCCGCAGGCGCCGACGTGGACTGGATGCGGGCGTCGAGCGAGCTGAGCTACGAGGAGAACGTCGCCGACGCTCGGCGGCTGCGGATGATGCTGGAGACGATCGACTCCTGTCCGGCGCCGGTGATCACCCGTGTGCACGGATACGCGCTGGGCGGCGGGTGCGGTCTCGTTGCCTGCGCGGACATCGCGTTTGCCGCGCCCGACACGACGTTCGCATTCTCGGAGGTCAAGCTCGGGATCATCCCGTCGGTGATCTCGCCGTTCGCGCTCGCGAAGATCGGGACGAGCCCCGCGCGGCGCTACTTCGTCACCGGCGAGCGCTTCGACGCGCAAACGGCGCTCCGTATCGGCCTCGTGCACGAGGTTGCGGAGGATCTGGACGCGGCCGTCGAGCTAGTGCTCGCCGAGCTCCGCACGGCCGGCCCCGAGGCGGCCCGGCACGCAAAGCGGCTCGTGCTCGACCGGCCTGACGGGCTCGCCACGGAGCGGCGCATCGCCCAGGTTCGGACCAGCGAGGAAGGTCAGGAAGGCCTGCGCGCGTTCCTCGAGAAGCGCACGGCCGGCACCGCGGAGGCACCGTGGGGATTCTTCGCCCAGCCCGCCAGGAAGGAGCGCTAGCCCGTGGTCGAGACCCTGCACGCGTCGATCCCGCGCCTCTCCGCCGAGAGACGTGTCCTGCTCGTCTCAGCCGCGGTCGCAGGCCTGGCGGCACTCCTGCTCCTGGTCGTCGTGCCCGTCGGAGGCGACGCCTCGGCGCATCTGTACCGCACCCTGCTCGTGCAGCGCGGCGCGTTGATCTGGGACAACCTCTGGTTCGCGGGCCAGTACCCCCTCGTCTCCTACAGCCTCCTGTACTACCTCCCCGCGGCGGTGGTCGGAAACGGCACACTCGCCACGGCGGCCGTCATCCTCTCGGCGCTCCTGTTCGCGTCGCTCGTCCTCCCCGTCTACCGGGCGAAGGCGGCGCGCTGGCCCTCCTATTGCTTCGCCGCGGTCGTCGGCGGGCAGTTCTTCACCGGCGACTACCCGTACACGATGGGCTTCGCGGCCCTGCTGGCGACGCTCTGGGCACTGCAGCGAGGCCGTACCTGGCTCGCCCTGATCTGTGCGGCGCTGACGCTCGGGTGCAGCCCGCTCGCGTTCCTGTTCCTGTGCCTCACGCTGTTCGCGCTCTGGATCTCGTCGTCGCAGCCGCGGAAACGGACGCTCGTCGTCGGTGGCGCGCTGGCGCTGCTGGCCGCCTTGGAGCTCGGCGCGCTGCGGCTCTTCCATAGCCGCTCGCTCTACTACCCGTTCGACATCTGGCGCTTCCTGCTGGGCGTCCCGGTCGGCGTGATCGGCGCAGCGCTCGCCTTTCGTAGCCGCGAGGCGAGGCCGCTCGCAAGCATCTTCGTCGTGTGGACCCTGGCGACAGTCGCCGCCTACCTGACCCCCTCCCCGGTCGGGCACAACCTGCTACGCCCGGCGACGCTCGTATTCCCTTTGATGCTCCTGGTGGCGGTGCTCGCCGGCTTCCGGCCGCGCTGGCTTGCCTACCCCGCGGTCGTGATCTCGTTCGCGGCGAACGTCGGTCCCTACGTCGCAACCGCCGTCTCGCGTACTGACCCAGCCTCGAAGGCGTCCTTCTGGGAGCCGCTGCTGCGGTACGCGGCGACACACTCGTCGGCGAACTACCGCCTCGAGGTGGTGCCGACGATCAACCACTGGGAGTCCTACTACGTCCCGAAAGCCGGCTTCCCCATCGCCCGCGGGTGGTACCAACAGCTCGACACGGCCGACTACCCGCGGATCAATCGCAGCCGCCTCACCGCCCGGGTGTACCGCGAATGGCTGCGAAGCGTAGGGGTTCGGTACGTGATCGCCGCCCATGTGACGCCCGGAGCCGAGGCGACCGCGGAGGCGCGCCTGCTTGCGAGCGGGCGCTCGGGCCTGGTGCGCGTCTTCGAAAGCCGTAGCGGCAGCGTCTACGAGCTGCCCGGCCCGCAGGCGATCCTGACCGGGCCCGGGCCTGCGGGGATTGCGCGTATGGGGATCAGCAGCATCGCGGGCTGGACGTCTCGGCCGGGCAACTACCTGTTGCGGGTGCACTACACGTCGTTGTGGAAGGTCAAGCTCGGCGCGCTCTGCCTACGACCGGGCCCGGGCGGAATGACCATGGTCGGTGTGTGGCGCGCGGGCCGGTTCATGCTGCAGGCCGTGGAAGAGCCGGGCGCGGCGGTCGCGCTGATCCTCGACCGCGACCGCGAGACCACACGCGCCTGCGCGTGAGCCGGATCGACAAGCTCCTCGTCGCCAACCGAGGCGAGATCGCGGTTCGGGTCTTCCGGGCCTGCCGCGACCTCGGGATCGGGACCGTCGCCGTCTCGGCACCTGACGATCGTGGCGCGCTGCATGCGCGCAGGGCCGACGAGACGGTCGAGATCTCGTCGTACCTGGACCCGGGCGAGCACGTGCGCGCCGCGAAGGAGACCGGAGCGGACGCGATCCATCCCGGCTACGGGTTCCTCGCAGAGAGCCCGGACTTCGCAGAAGCGGTCGAGTCCGCCGGGCTGCTCTGGGTCGGCCCGCCTGCGCCGGCGCTCCGGGCGGGTGGGGACAAGCTGGAGGCGAAGCGGATCGCGCGGGAGGCGGGCGTGCCGGTCGTCCCGCAGGGCGAGCCCCAGGAGATCGGCTTCCCGCTCATGATCAAGGCCGCGGCGGGCGGGGGTGGGCGCGGGATGCGGCTCGTCCGCACGCCGCCGGAGCTCGACGACGCGCTGGCAGCGGCGCGGCGCGAGGCGAAGGCGGCTTTCGGCGACGACCGCGTCTTCTGCGAGCGTTACCTTGAGCGCCCCCGGCACGTCGAGATCCAGCTGCTCGCGGACACGGCCGGCGAGGTCGTCGCGTTCGGCGAGCGCGAATGCTCCGTGCAGCGGCGTTACCAGAAGGTTCTCGAGGAGGCGCCTTCGGCCGCGCTCGACGAGGAGCTGCGGGCGCGGATGAGCGGAGCGGCAACTGCCTTCGCGCAAGCGATCGGCTACCGCGGCGCCGGGACGGTCGAGTTCATGCTCGACGGACGCGACTTCTGGTTTCTCGAGCTGAACGGGCGGATCCAGGTCGAGCACCCCGTCACAGAGCTCGTCGCGGGCGTCGATCTCGTCCGCGAACAGCTCCGCATCGCACAGGGAGAGCCCCTCCAGGCAACGCACACTCACCTGGCCGGGCACGCGGTGGAAGTGCGGCTGTACGCCGAGGATCCGCGGACGTTCCTGCCGCAGACCGGCCGGATCGAGCGTCTGCGCCTGCCTCAGGGCATTCGCATGGATGCCGGCGTCGAGGAGGGCGACGAGGTCGGCACGGCGTACGACCCGCTCCTCGCCAAGCTGATCGCTCACGGCGCGACGCGCGACGAGGCGCTCGACCGCCTGGCCACGGCTCTCGACGAGACGGAGGTCGCGGGCGTCGTCACGAACCTTCCGTTTCTGCGCTGGCTCGTCGCCCATCCGGTGTTGCGGGCGGGACTCACGACGACTGCGTTCCTGACCGAATATCCGTCGTTGTCGACCCCCCCGCTCCGCGTTGCCGATGAGCCGTGGGCGGGAGCATTCCGGATGAACCTCTCCGCACCGGAGCCGGCCGCTCCCCCCGATCCCGACGCGTCCTCCCACGACGGCGGCCCGGGCGCGGAGCAGAGCACGCTGACGGCACCGATGCCCGGGACGGTGATTCGCCTGCTCGTCCGCGCGGGCGACAAGGTCCAACCACGTCAGCCGCTCGTCGTGCTCGAGGCGATGAAGATGGAGACGCCGGTCGTCTCGCCGTACGAGGCAGTCGTGCGCGCCGTGCACGTGAGCGAAGGCGACCGAGTTGCCGGTGGCGCGCTGCTCGTCGAGCTCGAGGAGTAGCTACCGGGAGAACAGTTTCTGGAGCTTCATCGCCTGGCCCATGTCGCCCTTCACCTTCAGCTTCCCGGACATGTAGGCGGTGGTCGGGTTCTGCTCGCCGTTGGCGATCCGCATGAACGTCTCGGACGACGTCGAGATGGTGCAGTCGGCGTCAGCCGCGTTCTCGCTGACGGTGACCTTGCCGTCGTCGACGTCCACCGTCCAGGTGCCGGCGCCGTCGATCTCGAAGCGGTACGTAGCCGTCAGGCCCGCGGCCTTGGAGGGGTTGACGCGCGACTCGAGCGTCTCGAAAAACTCCCTCGGGCTGTCCATCGCGCCGAGCCTACAACACAGGCTCGGGCGCCAGCGGGCGGCGTTCCCGGCTCGACGGCAGGAGCGCCGCGAGCACGAAACCAGGGACGGCTGCCGCGGCGGCGACGTACATCGCGGTGCGGAGGTCGACCGAGTCGGCGACCGCGCCGAGCCCGACGGCCGCGATTCCGCCGAGACCGATCGAGAGCCCGATCGAGAGGCCCGACGCCATTCCGATTCGACGCGGCAGGTACTCCTGGCTCATCACCATCGTCACGCCGAAGGTGCCGATCACGCATACGCCCACGAGCGCGAGCGCGACGGCCCCCAGGACGCCGCCTGCGAGCACATAGGCGAGGGTCAAGGGCCCAACCGCGAGCATGCTCGTAACCAAGACGGGTCGCCGTCCTATGCGGTCGGCGATCGGCCCCGCCGCCAGCGTGCCCAGCCCGCCGGCCAACAGCATCAGCGAGAGCAAATGACTTCCGTGCGCCTTCGAATGGCCGAGCGAGACCTCCCAGAGCGGGACGAAGGTCACGAGCCCGAACCACGCGACGCTGCGGAAGGCGACCACGCCGAGCAGGAGCACCAGCGCGCCCGGCCGGTCATCCCCGTCCGCCAGGGCACGGGATCCGTCGTCGGGCACGAAGCTCCCAAGGAACGGCGCCGCTGCGAATAGCAACAGGGCGACCGCCAGGCACGGAACCGCGAGCAGCAGTCCGCCCGTCAACCCGAACGCGAGCACGAGCGGCGTCGTCACAGTCGGCCCGAGCGCGAAGCCAAGGTTGCCCCCGACCGAGAAGAGGCTCATCCCGCTCGCGCGCCGCCGGCCGCTCGCATACGCGGCGAGCTTCGAGCCCTCTG
>JBARRQ010000011.1:0-10464 GCA_049644305.1 Gaiellaceae bacterium | reverse complement strand
GAAGCCCACAGTGACGATGGATGCGCGCCGCGGTGGTCGCCCACAGCCCCAGCCGCACGAACGTGGCGCTCGCCGCCTTCGGCTGGAACGGCGTGCCGTCCGAGCTCGTGTCTCCCCGTGAGGCACTGCTCACCCTCGGCCCTGGCGATTTGGCGCTCGCGCGGCTGGACGTCCGCGCAGACCTTGACGGCGTCGAGGAAGGCCTCTGGTCGCTGGAGCGGCTGGTGGAGGGCGGCGTGACCGTTCTGAACCAGCCGGCTGGGCTCCTCTGCGCGCACGACAAGCTCTTGACCGCCCGAATGCTGCGTCGCACGGGCCTGCCGCATCCGCGCACGATGCTGATCGAGCGCTCCACCTCTGCGCCGGACCTGGACTTCCCCGCCGTGCTCAAGCCGCGCTTCGGGAGCTGGGGTCGCGACGTCCTGCTCTGCCGAGACCGCGGCGAGCTCGAGCGCTCTCTCGAGACGCTCAGCTTCCGTCCGTGGTTCCGGCGCACCGGCGTTCTCGTCCAGGAGCTGATCACGCCTCTCGGCTACGACATCCGTCTCATCGTCTCGGGCGGGAGAGTCGTCGGCGCGGCGCAGAGGATCGCTGCGCCTGGTGAGTGGCGGACGAACGTTGCGCTCGGGGCGACCGTTGTCGGCATGGTGCCGCCGCCGGCCGCCTGGAAGCTCGCGCTCGAAGCGGCCGCGGCATCGGGCCTCGACCTCGTCGGCGTCGACCTCCTGCCCGTGGGCTCGAAGGACTTCTGCGTGATCGAGTTGAACGGCGCCGTCGACTTCAGGCCCGTTTACTCGTTCAGTGGACGCAACGTGTACAGGGACACGATGTCGGCGCTGGCGGGCTCGCACCTGCCCGTGCCGGCAACCGGTCTCGGGGCCGTCGCCGCGGTCCAGCAGTAGGTTGAAGCTGACTCTCTTGAACAAGCGGCTTTCCGCCGATACAAGCCGCGTGGAAGCTGCGGAGCAAGCCTGGCGTCCTCTCGGCGAGCTGCTCGTCGAGAAGGGTCTCGTCACCAGTGAAGAGCTGGAGCATGCCCTGACCGAGCAGGAGCAGACGGGCCGGCTGCTGGGGGCGATCCTGGTCGAGCGCCGCTACGTCTCGGGGCCTGCGCTCGCCATCGCGCTCGCCGAGCAGTACGGAGTCGAGCTGACCACGGAGCAGGGCTTCGGAACGGGCCTATGGGCCGAGATCGACCGCCGCCACCGTGAGGAGCGCGGCATGCAGCCGGAGGAAAACGTCGTCAAACTCGAGCCGATGAAGGTGGTTACCCTCGAGGCAGTGCCCGATCCAGATCCGGAGCTCGATCGGCTCCACGCCGAGAACCGGAGGCTGCAGGAGGAGATCGAGCGGCTCCGCTCCGAGTTCACGAAGCTGAAGCTCGTCGAGGCGCCCGAGCAGCCGTCCTCGCATCTCTTGTTCGTGCCGACGCCGACGCGATACCTGGTCCGCGAGCGCCTGGGCCCGCCGCCCTCGCCGGGCGACGAGGTCGAGCTCGCGGAGGTGAGCGGAAGCCTCGTCGTGGCGAGAATCGGACGCGCGCCGTACCCCGGCGAGCGCCGGCCCTGCGCGTTCCTGCTGCCGTCCGACTAGACGGGTCTCACGCCGCCGGCTGGAGAACCAGCACGCGGCCACCGGTTTGGGCCGTCTGCATGGCGAAGCTGAAGCGCCGGCCCCCTGTCAGCTCGTTCACGGTCCGCTTCTCTCGCCGGTCGATCTGCCCGGGAAGCGGCGGTTGTGCCTGGGGCAGCGTCGTGCGAAGCGGCACGTCGAGCTGGCGGCTCAGGTCGTCCCGGCGGAAGAAGAACGCGCTCTTGATCGTCTTCTCGCCCGGCCCCGGTGGGAAGAAGATGACAACGTCGTCAGCGTTCGCGTACTTGAGGGTGTACAGAGCCAGCTCGAGCGCCTCACGCCGGAGCGCTGTCCCGCGGCCGACGGTGGGGTTGCCGTGGATCTTGCAGTTGCTGGAATCTCCACAGAGGATGTAGAGAATGCTCTTGCGGGGGTCGTAGAGCGAGACCTGGTTCAGGCCGCGCGCCAGCGCGATCGCCTGGAGCCCGTTCCCGTTGAGGCCGGGGACGCCGACGACGACCCGAGCCAGCTGGAGCCCGCTCGAGAGCCGATAGCTGCCGCCGACATGCGTGGCGATCAGCTGGGCGGTCTCGGCGGACGAGCCGCGCGAAGGCTTCCAGCTCGACCACGCTGCGGGCGGCTTCGCGGCGGGGCGCTCGACGAGCACGATGAACGCGCCGGCCGCCGAGCCGACTGCCGCCGCCAGCAGCACGTAGGCGATGACGAAGCGGTGCCGGGTGCCTAGAGCACGGGCCATGACGCCTCGGTGGTCAGGTCCATCTTGGGGGCCTTCAGCTTCGCCTTCTCGAGGATCTCGACGAGCTCGTCTCCGAAGAGCTCGCGCCGCTTGATCAGCTCGTCGGCGATCTTCTCCACCGGGCCCTTGTTCTGCGCGATCAGCGCATGCGCCGTGACGTACGCCTGGCCGAGCAGCTGAGCCGCAAGCGCGCGCTTGTCGCGGTCGTTGAGGACGCCGGCCAGGGGATCGTGGCCCAGGGGACCGCCGTTGCCGGTGCGGTTCATGATCTGCGTCCCGATCTCCTGGAAGCGGCGGCTGATCTCCTCCCGCCGCTGGTCGAGCGTCCGCTTGGTGGGGCGGCCGTTCGTGCTCGCGGTGACATCCACCGGCTCGGGCGCCATCCCGCACGCCCCGACCATCCAAGCCGCGCGCGCGGTTGCGCTCTGCACGTCTCCGCCAACACCGGTCGAGTTCTCCCCGTAGAAGACCCGCTCGGCCGCCATCGCGCCGAGCGCCCAGATCAGCTGCGCCATCTCCTCCGACCGCCAGGAGCTGAAGCGCTCCTCCTTCTCACGCGCCTGGTGGTGGCCGAGTGCCGCTCCGCGCCGCTTGATCGAGAGCCGGGTCGACTCCGCTCCCTTCAGGTAGACGTGCGCTGCCGCTGCGTGGCCGGCCTCGTGGATCGCCACGGCCCGGGTCTCCTCCGGCACGTACTCCGTCCCGACCGCCGTGCCCGACTCGACCGTCGTCATCGCCTCGACGATGTCGGGCCACCCAAAGGCAAGGCGCCCGTCGTGGTGGGCGATCGTCAGCGCCATCGAGCAGACCTGCTCGATCATCGCCGGCGAGTTGTGCGTGACGATGAAGCCATCGGTCACATACAGCCCATCTTCATTCGCGACCGTGATGCACCGAACTTCCCGCCGACCGACCGGCTCCACGCCGGTAATTCGACGGTGGAACGGCCTCTTGGACAACCGATGCACGGTGGCTTTGCGCGTGAGGCGGAAGGGCTTGTCATCTTGCAGGAGCTCGATCGCCACGCGCCATCCATCGCCTTTCGGCTTTACACGGGCCAGGCCACCAAGAGAACGCACCACCTCCGCGACGTCCTCGGCCAGCCGTCGCGAGGCGGTGTAGAACTCGGCACCCGTGCCTCGACGGTAATCGATGCTGCCGTCGGTATCGAGCAAGCCTTGAACAAGAGACAGCCGACCCTTGACGGATGCGAGCTTGTACGCGTCTGGAATGAACTTCGTGTGCGACGTGTGACCCCACAGGCCGACGGTCCGGAAAGACTCCGTGAGGGGGTTCGGCCTGCCTCCGCGCCGGCCGCTGCTGATCCACCAGTTCCGTGGGCCGTGCTGCACGAGCGAAACGCCCGCCGGGACGAGCTCGCCTACGCGCGCGACCGACTCCTCGTCGGCGCTGCAGATGTCGGGAGTCGTTCCTGCAAGGCCGCCGTCACCGAGCATGAATCCGAGCAGGTATGGATCGATCGGCAGGTCAGAGGCCGCCGAAAACTCGACTGCTGCCAGCTTCGGTAGGTAGAAACGGCTACCGCGAGGCGACCAACGCAGCTTGCGGTCGACGAGCTCCTGCAGCGGGAAGGTCCGCCGAGCCATGCGGGGGTCCAGCGCGTCGAGGGTCCACAAATGGTCGGCCGTGCACTCTGTGGAAGTGCCGTCGTTAAGGGTGACGCGATAGACGTCCATCTTGCCTCGGGGGTGGACGCCCACGACCGTCGTCGGCTTTCCGTCGCTGCCGATTACCTCATCGCCAACGTCCAGCTCACCCATCGCCCTCCAGCCGAACGGCGTAAGGACTCGCGCATACAGAGGCTGTGCGTAGCCGTTGGTCACGCGGGCGAGCTCGTCGCGGCGCTTCTCGGTGTCGAGATCCTCCTCGTGGGAGACCTTGTCGAGGTAGAGGTCGAAGATGTCGTGCCGGTCCGTCTTCGTGGGCGTGCGGAACCAGACGTGGCGGCCCATGCGGCCCGGTCGTGTCAGAGCCGGGTCGAGCATCTCCATCGGGACGTTCGTCGCGCCGATGAAGTAGATCTGGTTGCCGCTCGGCTTCGCGTGGGCGACGCGGAGCCTTATGCGCCCCAGCCGCGGCGGGATGACGTACAGCGCATCGAGCATAGTGTTCATGCGGTTGGTGACCGCCCGGCGTAGGAAGGGCGGGTTGTCGATCCCGTCCATGACCAGCAACAGCTGGTTGAGCGCGAGCTGGCCGGATCCGCCGAACATCCCGCCCGGGAAGGCCTGGTTCACGATGCCCCCGACCCGGGCCACGAACGGGCTTCGCGCAGGCGGCTCCGGCTTGCGCTCGGCGAACAGCCGGTCGCGCCAGGCGCGCGACTCGAGGATCAGGTCCTCGCTGGCGTTCAGCGCGCCTTTCGGGCCGAAAAAGCAGAGGTCATGGAAGCTCGGCGGCCCCGGGCTCATTGTCGGCGACGCGCCCCCGAGCGACTGCCGCCGCATCCCGACGGCATCGATCTCGTCGATGAAGACGATGCACTGGCCTCCCCATTTCCGCGCGAGCTTCTTCGCCTTGCGCGCCAGCCAGCGGACGATGATCACGTCCATGCCGATGAAGGTCTGAGCAAAGCCGGAGCCTGGGATCGTCACGATCGGCGAGTTGAAGCCGGTGGCGATCGCCTTCGCGAGCATCGTCTTCCCGGTCCCGGGAGCGCCCAGGAAGAGAAGGCCACGCTCGCGCTTGCCGCCGGCCCGCTCGAAGGCCTCGCCCGACTGCCACAGCGAGACGACCCGCCGCACCTCCTCCTTCGCCTCGGCCTGGCCGCGGACGTCCTTGAGCTTGACGCCCCAGTCGGCGTCGCCCGGCTCGAAGCCGCGGATCTGCGAGATGCCCATGAACAGCATGGGCCCCATCAGGATCCCGAAGTTGAAGATGAAGTAGATGACGAAGATGAGGCCGAAGGAGGCGTATTTCGGGGCGCGCCTGACCGTGTGGGCGAACCAGTGCCAGACGTCGCCGCCGGTCCCGAGGAAGCTGGTGCCCGCGAACCCGTACCGAAGCAGCCGGATGACGTAGATCGAGACGATCAGGAGCGCGGCGAGGTAGACGACCTTGGCCCAGAAGTGCCAGAACCAGACGCGCCGCCGCGCGACGACGTCCTCCTCCCGCAACTGGGGATTGTCGATCCCGAAGAGGCTCGGCCACTGGATGAAGCGGTGGAAGAGCAGGTCGAGGAGGCCGCGGAAGGCCGCCAGGGCCAGCAAAGTCGCGACGAGCGACCAGCCGACCGACCAGCGCTCGTGCTTCTGGAGCCAGATGAAAACCGCCGGGGCGGAGAGGATCGCGACTCCGGTGGCGACCCGCCGCAGCGAGCGCCATTGAGCGCTCAGCTCGCGTTGTTCCTCCGCGGCGAGTAGCCCCCGGGCGACCGAGCCCCGTTTCATCTAATCAGTGTAGATGTCACTAATCTCACCTACTTCGACGTGAACGCTTCGGATCTGTTTGCGCCTGAAGAGATCGAACGCGCGCGCGCGTACCACCGTCCGCTCTACCGCGCGCTCGTCGTCGACGTCGCGTTGGAGCTCGGCGTGCTCGCCGCGATCGCGTTCGGGCCGCCCGGAGACTGGCTCTCTGCGGCTACCGGCGGCTCGTGGTGGGCGCGGACGCTCGAGCTCACGGCGCTCGTGACAGGGGTCGGGACGCTCGTACGGCTGCCGCTTTCGTGCTGGAGCGGCTGGGTCTACGAGCGGCGTTGGGGGTTCTCTATGCAGACGCTGCGCGCCTGGCTCTGGGACCGTTTGAAGGGGCTGCTGCTCGGGACGGCGCTCACGAGTGCCGGTTTCGTGCTGCTGCTGGGGTCTGTCCACGCCTGGCCGAGCGCTTGGCCGGCCGTCGCAGCTCCGGGCGCGGCCGCGTTTGCTCTCGTCCTCAGCCTGCTCGCGCCGCTGCTGTTCGAGCGTCTCTTCAACCGGTTCTGGCCGCTGCCCGATGCGGTGCTCGCGGCCGAGCTGCGCGAGCTCTCCGTGCGGGCAGGCGTGCCCGTGCGAACGCTGCTCGTCGCCGACGCGAGCCGACGGACCCGGAAGCACAACGCCTACGTCTCGGGGCTCGGGCCCACGCGGCGCCTCGTCCTCTTCGACACGTTGCTGGCAGACGTGCCGCGAGGTGAGCTGCGAGGGGTCGTCGCGCACGAGCTTGGGCACCGCCGGAACCGGCACGTCGCGGCCGGGACACTGCTCGCGATGCTGGGTGCGGCTGCGGCGGTCCTGATCCTGTGGGGCGCGCTCTCGTGGCACTGGCTGATCGCGGCGGCCGGCGCCTCGGCCCCCGGTGATCCGCGCGTCGTCCCGCTCGTGCTGCTCGTACTGTGGCTGCTCGAGCTCGGTGCCCTCCCGTTCGAGACATGGGTTTCGCGCCGCTGGGAGCGGACGGCCGATCGTTTCGCGCTCGATCTCACCGGGGACGGCGACGCGATCGAGCAGCTGCACCGCCGCCTTGCGCTGGCAAATCTCTCCGACCTCGACCCGCCGCCGCTTCTCTATGCGCTTCTCTTCACGCATCCGACCCCGCCAGAGCGCATCGCCGCGGCCCGCGCGAGAATGAGCGGATGAGCCACGCCCACTCCCACGTTGCGGGCAAGCGCTCTCTCGCCGTCGCGCTGGCGCTGATCGTTGTGCTCATGGCCGGCGAAGTCGTCTTCGGCGTCATCGCCGGCTCGCTTGCGCTTCTCGCCGACGCCGGGCACATGGTCACGGACGCGGCGGCGCTCGCTCTTGCCCTCGGTGCAGCGTCGTTCGCGGGGAGACCGGCGCGGGGTCGCTGGACGTTCGGCTTCCGGCGGCTCGAGATCCTCGCCGCGCACGTGAACGGGATCGCGCTGCTCGTCGTCGGGGTGGTGATCGTCTACACGGCGGCTCGCCGTCTCGTCTCGCCGCCGGACGTTCGCGGCGGGCTCGTCCTCTTCGTTGCGCTCGCGGGCGCCGTGGTGAGCCTCGCCGTGGCGGCGCTCCTCGCGCGGCCGAGCCGCGAGAGCCTGAACGTCCGCGGCGCCTTCTTGCATGTGGCAACGGACATCGCCGCGTTTGCCGGGACTGCCGTGGCCGGCGGACTGGTGCTCGCGACCGGTTGGGACCGGTTCGACCCGATCGCGAGCCTCGTCGTTTCCGGGCTGATCTTCTGGTCGAGCTTCGTGCTCCTGCGCGAGTCGACGCGGATCCTGCTCGAGGGGTCTCCGGGCGGAACCGAGCCGCAGGAGGTTGCCGAGGCGATGCTCCGTGTGCCCGAGGTCATGGAGGTCCACGACCTGCACGTCTGGACGGTCGGCAGCGGTTTTCCTTCGTTGTCGGCCCATGTCCTCGTCGCGCCGGGCGCCGACTGCCACGGCATCCGGCTGGAGCTTGCGCAGCTGGTCGCCGAGCGTTTCGGCCTCGACCATTCGACCCTCCAGGTCGAGCACGCGCCGCTCTCCACGGGCGAACGGAGAACGCTTCCACTCGTCTCGAGAAGGCCGTAGTCGTAGGCGGCTGATTAGGCGGCGGATTGTCAGAGCGCAGGCAAAGCGCATCAATCTCCAAGTAACAGACTGTTACTAGTAGTTCGTGGAACCGGCTCAGTTTCGTAACCGTTGGGTGCGCGCTGCTAGGGCAACGTTGGAGGCGTGTACTTTGCTCCTCGCATCTCACATCGGCTTCGAGCTGAGATCGAGCGTCTGGCGGACGACTCAGTTCCGGCGGCAGAAATCACGCGACGCGTCGGGACAATCGCGGAACGCCTGGGTTGTCGACGGCCGAGCTACGAGCAAGTCCGGCTGCTCGCTCGGGAGCACCGCACGCGACCGAGGTATCCGTCGACCTTGGGCGTCCTGCTCGATATCGCCTTCCGTGTGCAACCGCCCGACTCGTTGCTGGAGCACGTTTCCGGAATCAGTACGCCGGTGCGGCGCAAGTAACAGTCTGTTACTTGGGGCTCGCGGCGCCGGGTGGGGTGGGCGTTGCTCGTGGTCCCGTGTCATCCGCGCCTGTTCCTTTTTCGGGTAGCGCGGCCTCTGGTGCGCGCTGTCAGGGGCCCGACTTGGCTTCGCCCAGCAATGAGACGATGCCGGCCTCGGCGGTTCTACTGGACCCTAGGGACGTGAGAGAGGCCTTCGGCGCGAAGAGCCTCTAAGCTCCGCGCGTGGCGGGGCTCGAGGGAAAGACCGCGATCGTCACCGGCGCCTCGAGCGGGATAGGGGCGGCGATCGCGCAGGCGCTCAAGGCGGCCGGCTCGCGTGTGGCCGGAGGCGCGCGGCGGGTCGACCTGCTCGAGACCGAGGTCGCGCTCGAGCTTGACGTGACCGATCCTGCGAGCTGCGAGCGGTTCGTCGACGAAGCGGTCAGGGGGCTGGGTGGCCTCGACATCCTCGTCAACAACGCGGGCCTCGGTCTCGGCCGCGACCCCTTCGACGCGAGCAGAGAGGAAGACGAGGAGACCGTCCTCGAGACAAACGTGCACGGCGTGCTGCGAATGACCAGGCTCTGCCTCCCGCACCTCCGCGACGGCGGGCACATCGTCAACATGGGCTCGGTCGCCGGCCGCCAGCCGTACGAGAACGCCGCCGTCTACATCGCGTCGAAGTTCGCCGTGCGCGGCTTCACGTACGCGCTGCGCGAGGACCTTCTCGGCCGGCCGATCCACGTCACGACGGTCGACCCCGGGCTCGTGGAGACGAACTTCTCGTCCGTGCGCTTCCGCGGCGACCTCGAGCGCGCGCAGGCGGTCTACGCCGGGCTCGAGCCGGTGCGCCCCGAGGACGTCGCGGAGTGCGTCGTGTTCGCAGTCACGAGGCCGCCGCACGTGAACATCGACGAGATCGTCGTCAAGGCGCTCGCCCAGTCGTCCGCCGTCCGGGTCGTTCGCCAAAGCTAGGGGGAGCGCATGGCGCTGACGATCCTCGAGGGCTCGACCTTCTGCATCTGCGACGAGCGCGGAGAGCTCGACGGCGAGACGCACGGGCTGTTCGCCGACGACACGCGCTTCCTGTCGCTCTTGAGCCTCACCATGAACGGGACGAAGCCATTGCTTCTGTCCTCTGGCAAGGTCGATTACTTCTCCGCCGCGTTCTACCTCCGGAACCCGACCGCCGGCGACCTGCCGCAGGACTCGATCTCGATCACTCGGCACCGGTTCGTGGGCGAGGGCATGCAGGACGTGATCACCGTCCAGAACCAGGGGATGGAACCGCTCTCATTCGACCTTGGCCTGGAGCTCGGGACCGACTTCGCCGACATCCTCTCGGTCAAGGAGCACGACTTCGCTCTTGGGGATCCGAAGAAGGCGAGGCCGCTGCCGCCACCTGTCGAGGGCCGCTACGACGAGGAGCACAACCAGTTCGTGCTCGAGGACGGGGATGGCGCCGGGAGCGCCCGTACGCAGGTGATCCTCTCCGAACGCGGCAAGGTCGAGGGCGCGAAGGTCGTTTACCGCCTGACCCTCGAGCCTCGGGAATCCTGGACGCTCCGCCTCGACATCATCGCCTCGATCGACGGGGATACGATCGCGCCGCGTAGCGCGGAGCGGCGCTTCGGCGAGGAGAGGACCCGCGTGCGCGATTCGCTCGCGGCCTGGCAGCTGCGCGTTCCCCAGATACGAACCGACTGGGACGACCTCGGGCGAACGTTCCTGCAGTCGGTCTCCGACCTCGCCTCGCTTCGGATGCGAGGCGGCGGCAGGACAGGCCGTCTGCCGGCGGCGGGGATGCCGTGGTTCATGACCGTCTTCGGCCGCGACACGATCATCACCTGCCTGCAGACCCTGCTCTTCGGGCCAGAGCTGGCCCGCACCGCACTCGAGGTGCTCGCGGAGCTCCAGGCGCGCGTGGACGACCCCGACATCGACGCCGAGCCGGGCAAGATCGTGCACGAGGTGCGCTCGGGAAAGGCGGCCGAGAACTGGTTCCGCACCTACTACGGAACCGCGGACGCGACCCCGCTCTACCTCATCCTGCTCTCGGAGGTCTGGCGCTGGACCGATGACTCCGCGCTGCTTCGTGAGCTGAAGGAGCCGGCACTCCGGGCCCTTGCCTGGATCGACGAGTACGGCGACCGCGACGGCGACGGCTTCGTCGAGTACGAGCGCCGGACGCCGCGCGGGCTCCAGAACCAGTCCTGGAAGGACTCGGGCGACTCCCAGCG
>JBARRQ010000010.1:0-4752 GCA_049644305.1 Gaiellaceae bacterium | reverse complement strand
GGGCAGCCGCCGCCGCGATCGCGACCCGCTGCTGCTCGCCGACGGAGAGCGCACCCGCTCGGTGACTGCCGCGCGCCCCCAGGCCGAAGTGGGCAAGCGACTCGTCCGCGGCAGTGGCGCCGTCGCGCCCGGCAAGGCGGAGCGAGACGAGAACGTTCTCGCGGGCGGTGAGCGCCGGCCAGAGGTTTCCCGTCTGGAAGATGAGAGCGAGCTCCTGCGCGCGGTACTCGGCAAGGTCCGCGTCGTCGAGGCGCGAGAGGGAGCGCCCGGCGACGCGGACTTCGCCAGCCGAAGGCTGGTCGAGGCCGGCCGCCAAGTGCAGGAACGTCGTCTTGCCGGATCCGGACGGGCCGAGAACCGCGACGAGCTCCCCGGGCTCGACGCGCAGGTCGAGCCCGCGCAGCGCAACGACGTCCGTGTCGCCGGCGCGGAAGATCTTGAAGACGTCGTGCAGCTCGAGCGCCCCCCACTCGACCTGCTCCTGACGCTCTGGCTCCCGGTAGAGGCTCCTTACCTCCACCGGAAGCTTTCGATCATCAGCCGGTAGGCGTCGACGTTGTCAACCCCCACCGGTGTGCCGAGGTCGATCGTCGCGACCTTGCCGGTTCGAGCGAGGTAGTAGCGGTCGACCGTCAGCGTCACCCGCTTCCCCGTGACCGGGCTCGGGGCGCTCTGGGTCGAGTAGACGAGCTTGAGCGCGCGTCGGCCCTTGATGCCGATCGCGGCCGGGGCTGCCGTGATGCGGGCTCCACGGAGAGAACGATCGCTCCGAGCCTGCGCCGCCGTCGGAGCGCTACCCGGCCCGACGACGATCCGGACGATGTTGTTCTTGTCCCGGAACAAGGTCGCTTTCGGGCTGCCGCTCTGGGCCCATCCCTCCGGGTACTTCATCGACCAGCCGGCCGGGGAGCGGTAGACGAGGTAGATCTGGGTGTCCGGGATGTCGCCGGTGGCGAGCGTTGCCGCTTCAGCCTGAAGCGCCCCGGGGGAGCTCGACTGAGTCGTCGTCCGGTAGGTGGTCGTCGTCGCCGTCGGGGTGGTCGTGGTCGAAGGCGATGTGGTCGCGGCCTTCTTGCCGCCGCCGCCGCAGCCGGCGGCCACGAGGACCACCGGCACGACGGCGAGGGCGAGGGGGCGGGCATTCACCCTCTGAATGCTTCCGGTCGCCACCTGAAAGCCGCCTGAACGGATCGGCTCTCGAGGTGCGGTAGCCTTGAGGTTCCGCCGCCGAGGGGAGTCCTCATCCGCACAGTTCGCATCGAGGCGCCTACAACGACCTCCGCGACCCAGCTCGTCCGCGACCTCGTCCCATTCGCCCGCACCGACCTCCTCCCGCTCGGCGGGGAGCGCTGGGAGGTGCGCATCGAAGAGAGCTCGGAGGACGAGCTGGCCGTCGTCCTGCACGCCATTGCTCGCTGGGCCGCAGACTGCCGGCTCGAGGAGACTGAGGTGCTTGTCGACGGTGAGCGGGTCGAGCTGCCGGACAGTGCCTAGGAGGTCAAGCCCTCCTAGCTTTCCGATCGAAGCGGCAGCGCGGTAGCCACGATGCGCCGGCCGCCCTGCTGGTAGACGACGTCGACGCTGTCGTTCTGCCGGTAAGTGCCGGCGACGCCGAGGAAGAGCGAGAGCCAGCGCCAGAAACCCAGGCGCCCTTCATGCGCAAGCGGCCGCTCGAAAACGAGCTCGTCGCCCTCGCGGCGGAAGTCTCTGCCGGCCTGCTGTTGGACCCCGTTCACGAAGACCTCGTAGCCCTCGCCGACTCCCGCAGGCAGCTGCACGCGCGTTTGCCCAACCATCGGCTAGAGGCTATCTCCGTGGGAAACCTCCGAACTCACGCATCCAAGACACTGCGTTGGACGGCCACACCGGCAAAGCCGGCGCGGCCTCTCTGGTCGGCGTCGCAAGACGACGCCTTAGAGGCTATCTCCGTGGGAAACCCCGAGCTCACGCATCCAAGACAGTGCGTCGGACGGCCACACCGGCAAAGCCGGCGCGGCCTCTCTGGTCGGCGTCGCAAGACGACGCCTTAGAATGCCAGCGCCCGTGGCCCGGTTCCGACGCGTCCTCGCTTGTGTCGCTCTGCTCGCGCTCGGGCACGCGGGAGCGGCGTTCGCCGGCAACGGCGGCTTTGCGCCTGTGCCGCCGGCCTCTCCGAACGAAAGCGGGATCCGCTCCATCTACTGGTTGCTCCTCGGCATCAGCGGTGGGGTCTTCGTGCTGGTCGAGGCTGCCCTCCTCCTCTTCGTCGTTCGCTACCGAAGCCGCGGCCGCGCGCGGGAGATCGAGGGGCCGCAGGTCATCGGCCACGTCAAGCTCGAGCTCACATGGACGGCGGTGCCGGTGCTCCTCCTTGCCGCAATAGCGACCTTTGTCTTCATCAAGGTCGCCGGGATCCGGAACGCGCCCGCAGCCGCCGCGGGCGCCGAGACGGTCCGTGTCCAGGGCCACCAGTTCTACTGGGAGTTCGTCTATCCGAACGGCGCCGTTTCGATCAACACCCTGCGCGTGCCGTTCAACCGCAAGATCCAGCTCGAGATCACGTCGCCCGACGTCGCCCACAGCTGGTGGGTGCCGGCTCTCGGCGGCAAGATGGACGCGATCCCCGGCAAGGTCAATCGCACGTCGTTTCTGGCCCAGAAGCTCGGCCGTTTTCGCGGCCAGTGCGCGGAGTTCTGCGGAATTCAGCACGCCGCGATGGTCGCGTACGTCGACGTGCTGCCGGCCGACCGGTACGACGCCTGGGTGCAGCAGCGTCTCTCCTCATCCACGGAGGTCGGCCGTGAGACGTTCGACGGCGTCTGCGCAACATGCCACGGGCTCGCGGGCCAGGGCGACATCGGCCCATCGATCGCGCAGAGCCCGCTGCTCACCGATCGCGCCGCGCTCACGCTCCTGTTCCGTCAAGGACGCGGAAAGATGCCCGCCGTCGGCTCGACCTGGAGCGACGCGCAGCTGAACGCGACGCTCGCCTACCTGCGCAAGCGCTTCAAGACCGGAGGCAGCGGTGGCGGTTAGGACCGAGCAGCTTCCCCCGTCGCTCGTCCTCTCCCGCGGACGCGTGTCGAGCTGGCTGACGACGACCGACCACAAGCGGATCGGCGTCCTCTACATCGCGACGAGCCTGGCCTTCTTCGTGGCCGGTGGGATCCTGGCCCTGCTGATGCGCGCCCAGCTCGCGACGCCGAACGAGCACTTCATTCGGCGAGACGGTTACGACGAGCTGTTCACCATCCACGGCACGACGATGGTCTTCCTGGTCGTCGTGCCGATCCTGGCGGGTTTCGGCAACTACCTCGTCCCGCTGATGATCGGCGCGCGCGACGTCGCCTTCCCGCGACTGAATGCCCTCTCGTACTGGCTCTTCCTTCTCGGCGGAATCGTGCTCTACTCGAGCTGGTTCGCCTCGGGCGGCGGGCCGAAGGCGGGCTGGACCAGCTACGCGCCGCTCTCGACGTCCGTCTACAGCCCCGGTCACGGCATGGACCTTTGGATCCTGTCGCTCCACATCCTCACGCTCTCTTCGCTTGCGGGGGCGATCAACTTCCTGGTGACGATCCACAACATGCGAACGGCCGGGATGACGTGGATGCGGCTGCCGCTCTTCGTCTGGTCGATCGCGACCTACGCGCTGCTGCTCGTGCTCGTGCTGCCTGCGCTCTCGGCAGGGCTGACGCTCCTGCTTCTCGACAGGCAGGCGGGGACGCACTTCTTCATCCCGGCCAAGGGCGGCAGCGCTCTGCTCTGGCAGCACGTGTTCTGGTTCTTCGGCCACCCCGAGGTCTACATCATGATCCTGCCGGCGATGGGGATCGTCTCCGAGATCATCCCCGTGTTCTCGCGCAAGCCGATCTTCGGCTACAAGGCGATCGCCCTGTCGACGGTCGGGATTGCCTTCATCTCGATGCTCGTGTGGGCACACCACATGTTCTCCGTCGGGCTACCGGCCTATTTGCAGGGCTTTTTCATGATCACGTCGATGGCCGTGGCCGTGCCGACCGGGATCAAGATCTTCAACTGGCTGGCCACCACCTGGCGGGGAAACATCCATTTCGACACGCCGATGCTGTTCGCCCTGGGCTTCATCGGAGTCTTCACGATCGGCGGGCTCTCCGGCATCTTCGTCGCGGCCTATCCGTTCGACTGGCAGGTGACGGACACGTACTTCGTCGTCGCCCACATGCACTACGTGCTCTTCGGCGGCTCGATCTTCGGGATCTTCGGGGGGCTCTACTACTGGTGGCCGAAGATCTTCGGCCGCATGCTCGACGAGCGGCTCGGGAAGTGGAACTTCTGGCTGCTCTTCGTCGGCATGAACCTCACCTTCTTCCCGATGCACATGCTCGGGCTGCTCGGCATGCCGCGGCGGGTCTACACGTACACCCAGGGGGGAATCTGGGAGTGGTACAACCTCGTCTCGACGATCGGCTCGGGTGTGATGGCTCTGGGAATTCTCGTGTTCGTTGTGAACGTCGTGAAGACGGCCCGCGCCGGCCGGCGGGTGGGCAACGACCCGTGGCTCGCGGACACGCTCGAGTGGTACACGGCCTCACCGCCGCCGCCCCACAACTTCGACCGCGTCCCCTACGTCTCGAGCCCGCGGCCGCTGCGCGACCTGCGGAGACGAATCGCGGAGAGCCGTGCCTGACCTGCGGCCTGGGCCCTGGCTGCGGCTGACGGCGGCGGCCGCGGCGGCCGCCTGCTGCGCAGCAGTCGTGAGCGGCTCCCTGCAGCTCGGTGCGGCGCATCGCGTGC
>JBARRQ010000009.1:0-18533 GCA_049644305.1 Gaiellaceae bacterium | reverse complement strand
AGCCAGGTCGCGTGCATCCGCCACGCGCTGCCGTCGATCGAGCGCGTCGTCGCCTACTGTCGCAGCGAAGACGCGCTGGCCGCGTTCTGCAAGGAAGTCGGCGCGGAGCCGGGCGAAAGTCACCGCGATGCGGCCGATCAGGACGTCGTCGTGACGGCCACGACGTCGCGTGATCCCGTCGTGCGGGGCGAGTGGCTGCGGCCCGGCGCGCTCGTGTGCGCGATCGGTGCGAACGATCGCCGGAGCCGGGAGCTGGACAACGTCGTGCTGGAGCGGGCTGCCTTCGTCTGCTGCGACTCTCGCGAGCAGGCCCGGCTGGAGTCTGGTGACCTGATCGAGCCGGTCGAGGCAGGCGTGCTCGACTGGCTCGAGGTGCACGAGCTGCAGGAGGTGGTCGCCGGCGAGCTTCCCGGCCGGCAGGCCGACGACGACATCGTCGTCTTCAAGTCGAACGGGATTGCGGCGTGGGACCTCGCGATCGGCGCGGCCGCCCTCGCCCGTGCCGGCGAGCTTGGAGTCGGCACACAGGTCTAGCGACGCTGAAGGTTGCGCACTTCGCGGATGAGGAGCACGGGCGCGGTGGCGGCGAAGATCAGCCCCGCCGTCCCGAAAAAGGTCGCTCGTGTTCCGATCGTGGCTGCTATGGCACCGGCCGCCGCGAACCCGACCGGCATCAGCGCGAACGAGCCGAGCGCGTCGTAGGAGGAGACGCGCGAGAGAACGTCGCCCGGGATCTCCTGCTGGATGGTCGTGTCCCAGAGGATCCCGAAAACCTCCGTGCCGAGGCCCGCGAGGAACGCCGCACCGATTACCGCGGGCAGCGCCAGAGGAAAGGCAAGCGCAAGCGGTAGCAGCGGAAGCAGGAAGATGCCGAAGGTCGCCCAGAGGAGCATGCGCCGCGGGAGCAGCCTGAGCATGGCCATGCCGCCTGCGAGCAGTCCGACCGAGCCCGCCGCGAGCACGCTTCCCCACGCGGCCGCACCGCCGAGATGGGCCTTCGCGACGACGGGCCCGAGGACAGCGGAAGACCCATTCTCGGCCGCGTTTACTACCGCGAACTGCAGCACGATTCCCCACAGCCAGGCGCGCGACCGGAACTCGCGCCAGCCCTGGCCGAGCTCGGAGAGGAAGTTCGATTCCGGAAGCCGGAGGGTTGCGGGCAGGCGCATCCTGGCGACAAGTGCTGCCGCTGCCACGAACGTGCCGGCGTCGACGGCGATCGCCCAGCCGGGGCTCGAGGCCGCCACAACGAGACCGCCCACTGCCGCGCCGCCGATGAAGCTCGCGTTCAGGCCCAGCCGGAGCATGGCGTTGGCTGACTGGAGCATCGTCGCGGGAACTGTCTGCGGGACGATCCCTGTGGAGGCTGGGAAGAAGAACGCGGAGCTCGTTCCGTTGACCGCCGCGAGCGCGAGGAGCTCGCCGAAACGCGCGGTGCCGGACAGCAGCAGGACGGCCAGTGCCGCCTGGCTCGCCCCGCTCGCGAGGTTGGACGCGACCATGACCCGGTGACGCGGCAGGCGGTCGGCCCAGACGCCGCCTGCGAGCAGGAACACGACCTGGGGCAGCGCGCGGGCTCCGAGGACGTAGCCCAGATCGGCCTTCGAGTGGGTCACGTCGAGAACGGCAAAGGCGAGCGCGACCGAGGCGAACGAGTTGCCGACGATCGAGACGGTGCGCCCGAAGAAGAGCAGCCGAAACTCACGCTCGGCGAGCGGTGTGAAAGCGAGACCGAGACTCACGCCGCTAGTTCAGGCGAGCCGGTCCTGCTGGGCGGCGACGGCGCCCTGGCCGAGTGCGCGAACGATCTCGGGGCGGTCGAGCACGCGCGCCAGCTCTTGCTGGGTGAAGCGGTTGCGGATGTACGGGTCCTCGACGATCTCGGCCAACGGGCGACCGCGCTCGTGCTCTCTGATGATGTACGCGGCGATCCGCTCCTCCTTGCCCGACCCGGCGAAGAGGAAGGAGAACGGACTGCGCAGGAAGCTCCCGAGCCGGCGCACGACCCGATCCTAGTTAGAGTCCGCGGCGTGAGGAAGCCGTCGGCGGCGCGGTTCGCTCAACGCGAAGTGCACGGGGTCGACGATCGGGGCGAAGCCGAGCGCGTGGTCATCTGGATCGAGCGACTGCCCGGCGCCATGTGGGCCGTCGGGCGCGCGGTCAACCCGCAGTACCGCCGCAGCGACGAAGCGCGCCGAGACGACTACGTCTTCCAGGGATACGAGCTGGTAGACGCCCTCGAGGCGGCGAATGCCGTGCTCGAGGACGACGCGCGCGTCTCGGAGCAGGACGGGCACGAGGGGAAGGTGAGGCCGTTCGTGCGCGAGGAGTTGCTCCGGCCGCTCGAGCGCTGGTTCTTCGGCCGTTGAAGCTCGAGGCGCTTCGCGCCGAGCTTTGCGCCACATTGCGCCGGATGGCCGCCGGCGGGCTCGTCCTCGGGGCCGCCGGCAACGCGAGCGCCCGGGCGGAGAAGCTCGTCGCGATTTCGCCCAGCGGGCTCTGGTACGACACGCTTCGGCCCGAGGACGTCTGTCTCGTCGAGCCGGACGGAACACTCGTCGAGGGACCTGCTCCCAGCGTCGAGTTG
This sequence comes from Gaiellaceae bacterium, assembly GCA_049644305.1. GTDB lineage: Bacteria > Actinomycetota > Thermoleophilia > Gaiellales > Gaiellaceae > AC-32. The sequence continues at coordinate 15,946 of JBARRQ010000009.1, read as the reverse complement.
CCGATGCATCTCGTCGTGCTCGGGCGCGTCCGGATGTGGGTGCGGTCGTGCATACCCACTCGCCCTACGCGACGGCGTTGTCACGGGCCCTGGACGAGATTCCCGTCGTCGAGCCCGAGCAGGCCGAGCTCGTGGGCGGCCCGCTGCCGGTCGCGCAGAGCGCTCCGTCCGGAGGCGCGGCGCTGGGGGTGTCCGTGCTGGAGGCAGCGGGCCGGCTTCGGGCCGTGGTCGTCCGGGATCACGGTCCAGTCTGCTTCGGAGCGGATCTCGCCGGCGCTCTGTCGTGCGCCTTTGCAGTCGAAGAGAACGCCCGCATCTTCGCGCTCGGGCGGCTGCTCGGCTCTTGACCCAGGCGGGCTCGGCGACTCGGCGGTTGTCGCTCGCGACCCGAGTACCCCTGTTAGCCTCCGGCGCCTGTTGCTGATCCGTCTCGGACACAGTCCCGACCCCGATGACGCGTTCATGTTCTGGGGCCTCGCCTCCGGCGAGGTCGACCCGCGGCAGTTCGAGTTCGAGCACGTCCTACGCGACATCCAGACGCTGAACGAGTGGGCGCTCGAGGGGAAGCTGGAGGTGACCGCTATTTCCCTCGCGGCCTATCCACTAATACAGGAGCGTTACGTGCTCCTGCCCCACGGCGCCTCGATGGGCACGGGATACGGACCGATTGTGGTCGCGCGCGAAGAGCTCTCTCCGGCAGACCTGCGCCACCTCGAGATCGCCGTCCCGGGAGTTCTGACGACGGCGTTTCTCGTCCTGCGCCTCTGCCTCGGCGAGTTCCGCTCGCGCGAGGTGCCGTTCGATCGCATCGGCGACGAGGTCTCGTCAGGCGGCGCGGACGCGGGCTTGTTGATCCACGAGGGTCAGCTCACCTACCAGGAGGCCGGGCTGAAGAAGGTGCTCGACCTTGGCGAGTGGTGGCTGCTGGAGACCGGGCTGCCGCTCCCCTTGGGCGCCAACGTGGCGCGGCGCGATCTGGGAGCCGGGACGCTGTTCGACGTCTCCGATGTGCTGCGCGAGTCGATCCAGGCCGGGCTCGACAACCGAGAAGAGGCGATGGAGCACGCGCTTCGGTTCGGGCGCGGGCTCGACAGCGAGCTCGCGGATCGCTTCGTCGGCATGTACGTGAACGACTTCACCTGCGACTACGGCGAGGAAGGCCGCCAGGCGGTGCGGGAGCTGCTCCGGCGCGCCGAGGAGATCGGGGCCTACCGCGAGCCGGTTCGGGTCGAGTTCGTCGGATAACCGAAGAGCACTCGGCCTGAATCCGAGTCTCTGCACGCTACAAGGCAAAAACTAGACTGGCTCCATGGCACGGGCCGTGATTCTTTCGGCGGTGAGGACGCCTGTGGGGCGGTACGGCGGCGTGCTTGCCGATGTCCGCCCGGACGATCTCGCCGCGGCGGTGATCATGACGGCGGTCGAGCGGGCCGGTGTGCCGGCGGGCGAGATCGAGGACGTCTACTTCGGCGCCGCCAACCAGGCCGGCGAGGACAACCGCAACGTCGCGCGGATGGCGTCGCTGCTCGCCGGCTTGCCGGACTCCGTCGCAGGCGTGACGGTGAACCGGCTCTGCGCTTCCGGTCTCTCGGCCGTCATCTCTGCGTGCCACGCGGTGATTGCGGGCGACGGCGATCTCTTCGTCGCGGGGGGTGTCGAGTCGATGTCGCGCGCCCCGCTGGTGATGGCCAAGCCCGAACGTGCCTTTCAACGAGGGAATCAGACCGTCTGGGACACGACGCTCGGCTGGCGCCTTCCCAACCCGCGCATGGAGGAGATGTTCCCGCTCGAGTCGATGGGCGAGACCGGTGAGAACGTGGCCGAGCGCTACGGAGTTTCGCGCGAGGACCAGGACGCGTTCGCGTTGCGCTCGCACCAGCGCTGGGCTGCGGCGGATGCGGAGGGCCGATTCGCGGACGAGCTGGTGCAGGTCGGGGACGCGTTGCGGGACGAACACCCGCGGCCTGACACGAGCCCGGAGAAGCTGGCTGCGCTGAAGCCCGTTTTTCGCGCGGGCGGCACGCTCACCGCCGGCAACTCGAGCGGGATGAACGACGGTGCGGCCGCGCTCGTGGTCGCGAGCGAGGAGCGAGCGCGTGAGCTGGGCGCCGAGCCGCTGGGAGCGTTCGTCGGCTCGGCCGTCACCGGGGTCGATCCACGGGTGATGGGGATCGGTCCGGTGCCGGCCGTCCGGAAGCTGCTCTCGCGTGCCGGCGTCGACCTCGGGGATATCGACCTGGTCGAGCTGAACGAGGCGTTCGCCTCGCAGAGCCTCGTTGTGATCAGGGAGCTCGGGCTCGACCCGGACCGGGTGAACGTCAACGGCGGGGCGATCGCGTTGGGCCACCCGCTCGGGATGAGCGGGGCGCGGCTGGTCGTGACGCTGCTCCACGAGCTGCGCCGCCGAGGCGGTCGCTACGGCCTCGCAACTCTTTGTGTAGGCGTGGGGCAGGGCCAGGCGGCGCTCTTCGAGCGGTAGCCAGCTCGTCGGCGGGACTCGGTCGACGCGGTATCGTGCCTGCGCGATGGCGGTCGCGACGCAGCGCGAGTACGGCCTCTTCATCAACGGCGAGACGACCGAGCCTGCCTCGGGTGAGCTCCGCGACCTCGTCGAGCCGGCTACGGGCGAGCCGCTCGCCAAGGCGGCCATGGGCAACGAGGCCGACGTCGACCGTGCGGTCGACGCGGCGCGGGCTGCTCTCGAGGGCCCTTGGGGGAAGACGCCCCCGAACGAGCGGTCGCGTCTCTTGCATGCGCTCGCGGACGCGCTCGTTGCCAACCGAAAGGAGCTCGTTGAGCTCGAGGCGCGCAACGTCGGCAAGGCCGTCTCGTCGGTCAAGGCTGAGCTCATGCAGGCGATCGAGAACTTCCGCTTCTACGCCTCAGCGATCGGCTCGATCGGGGGCCGCTCGAACCCGATCGGCGGCTCGCTCCTCTTCTACTCGCTCAAGGAGCCGGTCGGCGTCTGCGGCCAGATCGTTCCCTGGAACTACCCGCTGATGATGACCACCTGGAAGCTGGCGCCGGCACTCGCGGCGGGGTGCACGGTCGTCCTCAAGCCGGACTCGGCGACTCCGCTCTCCGCGCTCCGGATGGCCGAGCTCGCGGGAGAAGTCGGCTTCCCGCCGGGCGCGATCAACATCGTCCCCGGCCCGGGGCCGGTCGTCGGCGCCCACCTCGTCCGGCACCCCGGCGTCGAGAAGATCGCTTTCACGGGCTCCACGGCGACCGGCGCGGAGATCATGCGGCTGGCCTCCGACGGGATCAAGCGCCTGATCCTGGAGCTCGGCGGGAAGAGCCCCAACGTCGTCTTCGCGGACGCCGAGCTCGACGACGCCGTGCCGAGCTCCGTGTGGTCGATCTACTACTCGGCCGGCCAGAGCTGCGAGGCGCGCTCGCGTGTGCTCGTCGAGCGCCCGCTCTACGACGACTTCGTCGCAAAGTTTTCCGAGCTCGCAGCGAAGCTGAAGGTCGGCGACCCGCTCGACCCGGAGACCCAGGTCGGCTCGCTGATCTCGGAGCAGCACCGGGATCGTGTCCACGGCTACGTCGAGGCCGGCCGCGAGGAGGGCGCGGAGGTCGTTACGGGCGGCGAGCCGAGTGACGGAAGGGGCGCTTTTTACCCGCCGACCGTGCTCGCCCAGGTGGACAACTCGATGAAGGTGGCGCAGGAGGAGATCTTCGGCCCGGTTGCGACGGTGATCCCGTTCGAGGACGAGCGTGACGCGGCGGCTGTTGCCAACGACGTGCGCTACGGGCTGATGGCCACTGTTTGGACGAGCGACCCCGCCCGCGGACACCGTCTTGCCCGGCGCATCAAGGCAGGCACCGTCGGGATCAACATGCCGTACACCGCGTTCCCGGGAATCCCGTTCGGCGGCTACAAGCAGTCGGGCTTCGGCCGGGAGCTGGGCCTCGAGACGCTTGAGGCGTACCTCGAGACAAAGAGCGTGATCGTCTCGACGAGCCCGAGGCCGTTCAACCCGTTCGGCCTCTAGGGCGCCCGTTTACGACGACTGAGCGAACGCGTTACCGCTGGCTCGTCCTGGCTGCGGGAACCGCGGCGCAGGCGTCGTTCTCGGCGGTGCTCATCGGGTTGCCGGTGCTCGCTCCCGCGCTGCGAGATGCGTACGGCCTCGACCTGGTCCACGTGGGGCTGGCGCTCGACAGCGTCTGGATCGGCTCGTTGGTGACGCAGCTGCCGTGGGGTCTTCTGGCGGACCGCGTCGGCGAGCGACTAGTGCTCGCCGTCGGCCTCGCCGGCTGCGGAGGGGCTCTCGCCGCCGCCGGCTATGCGAGAAGCTTCGGGACGCTTCTCCTCTTGCTGGGACTCGGCGGCGCCGCGGGGGCGAGCGTCAACGCGGCGAGCGGCCGGGCCGTGATGCTCTGGTTTCCGGCCGCCGAGCGCGGGCTTGCTCTGGGAGTCAGGCAGACGGCGATCCCGCTCGGGGGGCTGGTGTCGGCACTCGCGCTGCCGGCGCTCGGCCTGCGGGCGGCGTTTCTCGTCCTCGCGGCCCTCTGCCTGGTCGGTGCCCTCTTCGGCGCGCTGGTGATCCATGAGCCGGAAGCGTCCGAGGACGTGCTCGAGCCGCGTGGCTTGATCGCGACGCTCCGAGATCACCGGCTGTGGCTCCTCTGTGGCGGGAGCAGCTTGTACCTCGTTGCCCAACTCGCGATCACCGGTTTCGTCGTCCTCTTCCTCCACGACGCCCGCTGCTTTTCGCGCGGCGCAGCCGCCGGTGTGCTCGCCGGCGTACAGGCACTGGCCGCCGCGCTTCGCATCGGCGCCGGCCGTTGGTCGGATGTCGTGGGGTCGCGGATCAGGCCTCTCCGGCTCGTCGGCGTGGCGAGCGGGCTCACGCTCGCGGTCGCGACCGCGCTGCTCGATGCGCCGGTGGTCCTGCTCGTGCCTGCCTTCATCCTCGCCGGTGGATTCGCGATGGCGTGGAACGGCCTCTCCTTCACCGCCGCGGCGGAGCTGGCGGGCAGAGCCAGAGCCGGCGCGGCGCTGGGTATGCAGCAAACCGCGCTGGCCGCTGCCGGGGCAATCGTTCCGCCTGCCTTCGCGGCAGTGGTCGCCGCGAGCTCCTGGCGAGTCGGCTTTGCGCTCGCAGCGGCCTTCCCTCTGGCGGGCGTTCAGCTTCTCGGGTCGTTGCGTTCCCGGCCGGCTTGAAGCCGCTTGCCTATCGCTTCAGCATCAACCCTGCGCCGATGCCGAGGAGGAGGATCCCGAGGACGCGCCACCAGCCGAGGCCGATTCGGTCGGCACCGAGCAGGCCGTAGCGGTCGATCACCGCGCCCATCGCGAACTGCCCAGCGAGCAAGACCGAGACGGTCGCGATCACACCGATTCTGGAACCGGCGATCGTGATGGCGAGGACGATCACGAGACTCATCACGGCACCGCTCCACAGCCAGACCGGCTGTCGCGCCGCTGCGACGAAACCTCCGAAGCTCTGTCGTGCGACCAGCAAGAGCGCGAGCGCCAGAACCGCAGTGAGGGCGGTTGCCCAGGCGAGCGCTCCGAACACCCCGACGCGGTCGCCGAGCTTCGCCATCACGGCGACCTGAACCGAGCCGGCGACGCCGGCGAGGATCGCGAAGAGGACGACGAGCGCGGTCACGGCGCGGCGACGCTACCACGCTTCGCGTTACGCTCCGCCGGTCCTCGACCGAAGGGGGAAAAGCGGGTGATTCGAGTCTTCGTCCTCTACTCCGGGGAGCCGGATCCGGAACGGTACGAGCAGCACGTCGAGCTCGCGCGGCAAGAAGTGGCGGGCGCCGAGATCAGGCACGGACGCGTCCTCGGCGGGATGCCGGAGCCGGCGGATGCGGCCTACTACTTCGAGTACGAGTTCCCGGATCGCGGTGCCTGGAAGCAGGCACAACCAGGGCTGATGCGAGGAGCCGAGGACGCGCAGGAGATGGGAGTCCCGTTCCGCGTCTACTTCGCGGAGGTCTCGTGACCGAGCCGGAGGCTCCACGCCCCGTCCCGCCCGACGAGCTCGGCTTCGAGCGGATCGTCTACGAGAAGGCGCCGCCCCGCGCGACGATCACGCTCAACCGGCCGGAGGTCCTGAACGCCTTCGACTTCCGGATGCTGCGCGAGCTCGCGCGGGCCTGCGAAGACGCCTCGTGGGACGACGAGATCCGCGTCGTGGTGCTGACAGGAGCGGGCCGTGCATTCTGCGTGGGTGCCGACCTGCGCTCATGGGCGGATGAGTATCTCGGCAAGCCCGGGGAGTACTGGAAATGGTTCGGCGCCTTCAAGGACGCTCACGACCGGCTGAGGGAGATCGGGAAGCCGACGGTCGCGCGCATCAACGGGATCGCGGTCGGCGGCGGCAACGAGCTGCAGATGGCCTGCGATCTTGCCGTGATGGTCGACGACGCCTTCATTCAGCACGTGGGACCGGAGCACGGCTCGGTGCCTGCGGGGGGCGCCACGCAATGGCTCACGATCATGGTCGGCGACCGGCGGGCGCGGGAGATCGTGCTCATGTGCGAGAAGATTCCCGCCGACCGGGCGGCGGAATGGGGGCTCGTCAACTGGGCGGTCCCGGCGGCGGAGCTGGACGCGAGAGTCGACCAGGTCGTCGAGTCGCTCGCTCGCAAGCTGCCTCAGACGACCCGCTACGCGAAGCAGCACCTGAACTTCTGGCGCGACTTCGCCTGGCACCAGACGATCAACCACGCCCGCGACTGGCTTGCGCTGTCGATGGCCACCGAGGAGCCACGCAAGGCGATCGAACGTTTTCTGGAGCGGAAGTGAGCCTGGTCGAGGTCGAGCGGGACGGGCCGATCGCGGTCGTCCTGCTCAACAGGCCGGAGCAGCTGAACGCGCTCTCCGACGAGCTGATGGACGAGCTGGTCGGCGCGCTGCAAGGTCTCGACCAAGACGACTCGGTTCGGGCGATCGTCCTCGGCGGCTCGGAGCGCGCTTTCGCGGCTGGGGCGGATATCGGCGAGCTGGCCGGGGTGTCGGCGATCGGGCTCTACTACCAGCGCCGCGTCGAGCACTGGGACGCGATTCGCTCCCTCTGGACGCCGCTCGTCGCGGCCGTTTCGGGGTACTGCCTCGGCGGCGGTTGCGAGCTTGCGATGTCGTGTGACCTGATCGTCGCCTCCGAGACCGCGGAGTTCGGCCAGCCCGAGACTGGTCTCGGGATCATTCCCGGCGCCGGGGGCACGCAGCGCCTGACGCGCGCGGTGGGTAAGGCGCTGGCGATGGATGTGATACTCAGCGGCCGCCGGCTGAGCGCCCGCGAGGCCCTGGCCGCGGGCCTCGTGGCGCGGGTCGTCGCAAAGGAAGCGTGGCTCGAGGAGGCGAAGCGGGTCGCGGGCGAGATCGCCGAAAAGGGCCCGGTCGCGAGCCGTCTGGCGAAAGAGTCGGTCAACCGCGCATACGAGACGACGCTCACAGCCGGCCTGGAGGCGGAGCGGCGCGCCCTTTACCTCTCCTTCGCTTCCGAGGACGCGAATGAGGGACTCACCGCTTTCACGGAGAAGCGGAAGCCTGAGTTCAAGGGGCGCTAGTCGAGCTCGGTGGGCACGAGCTCGAGCTCCAGCTCTCGACCCTCGCGCAGGACGCGGACCGGCACTCGTGCACCGATCCGGTCGACCACCATCAGCCGTTGAATGTCGTTGACGTCGCCGACCGGCGCGCCGTCGAGCTCGACGATCAGGTCCTCGGGGCGGAGCCCTGCGGCGGCGGCGGGCGTTCCCTCGACCACCTGCACGACCTCTACGCCCGCCTCGCGGCCCAGCGCGCGGGCCAGGCGCGGAGGTAGCGGCCGAGTGCCGCCGGCGATGCCGAGGTAGGCGCGGCGGAAGCGGCCCTCTGTCATCAGGGCGGCGATGATCTGGCGCGTGGCCGTGTTGACCGGCACCGCCAAGCCGAGGCCGATTCCTGCGACCGCCGTGTTGATCCCGACGACGCGGCCGGTCCCGTCCGCAAGCGCGCCGCCGGAGTTGCCCGGGTTCAGCGCGGCGTCGGTCTGGATGACGTTGTCGATGACGCGTCCGCTCTGCGCGGGCAGCGAGCGTCCGAGAGCCGAGATCACGCCTGCTGTGACGGATCCGGCGAAGCCGTTGGGGTTCCCGATCGCGACGACGAGCTGCCCGACGCGCAGGCGCTCGGCGTCACCGAGCTCTGCTGCCACGAGGTCCTGCGCCTCGGCGCGGAGGACGGCGAGGTCGGAGTGCGGATCGGAGCCGACGACGTCGAATCCGAGCTCGCGTCCGTCGACGAACGACGCTCGTCCGCGGCCGTCGCTGCGCGCCACCACGTGAGCGGACGTGAGCATGAAGCCGTCGGGTGTGATGACGACGGCGCTTCCGCCTCCGTTGAGCCGCCGGCCCCCGCGGCCCCGGTGGGAGACGCGTAGGTTCGCGACTGACGGAGCCAGGCGGTCGGAGACGCCGATGACGGCGCGTGAGTAGGCGTCGAGCGCCTCCTCGTCAGAGCCACCAGCTGGCGGAGATCCGTCTTGCTCAGGCCCGAGGAGGGTGTCGATGAACGTCAGGTCGGCCACGGGGCCACGCTAGCAGCGGCGACCCGGCTCGCGGCGGCCCCGAAAGCAGCCGCTCGCGCCACTGTTTAAGGCACACCCGTCCTCCTCCCCGCTGCGAGCGTAACGACGATGGGCGCACGTGTGTGTGACGCATGAGCGCCAAAAGTGGAACGGTGCCGTGCCGACGCCGTGGCTGCGCTGGCCGTCTGAGATGATCGACCGAGCCCGATTCCCATGGGCTCCCGGAGCGAGGAGGCGAGACGGCGGAGGTCGAGACCACCCGGGACAGAGCCGTGCTGACGATCACGCTCAATCGGCCCGACGTTCTGAACGCGATCAACACCGACATGCACCGGGAGCTCGCTGCTGCGCTCAAGGAGGCGCGTGCTGCAGAAGTTCGCGCAGTCGTCATCACCGGTGCCGGCCGCGGCTTCTGTGTCGGCCAGGACCTGACCGAGTTTCGCGAGGCGCCGGGCGACATCGGCGCGCGCCTCCGTGGCAACTACCACCGGAACATCCTGGCCATCCGCGCCCTCGAGAAGCCGGTCATGGCGGCCGTCAACGGCCCGGCGGCCGGCGCCGGGCTGTCGCTCGCCTGTGCATGCGACCTTCGGATCGCCGCCGACGCCGCGACCTTTGTCCCCGCCTTCATCAGCATCGGGCTCGTCCCGGACTCCGGCGGCACCTACTTCGTGCGCCGGCTGCTCGGCACCGCCCGTGCGTTCGAGTGGCTTGCGACCGGACGCCGGCTCGGCGCTGCCGAAGCTCACGCGTGGGGGCTCGTCTCCGAGGTGGTCGAAGCCGACAAGCTCGCCGCGCGGGCCGCCGGGCTGGCCTCCGAGCTTGCCGCGCTGCCGACCCGAGGAGTTGCACTTACAAAACGGTTGCTCGATCACGCGGAGCACGCGACCTTGGAGGAGCAGCTCGAGCTGGAGGCCCAGCTCCAGACAGTCGCGACACAGACAGCCGATTTTCGCGAGGGTGTTGCCGCCTTCCTCGAGAAGCGTGAGCCCCGCTTCGAAGGATCCTGAGCGCTCCTTCAGAAAAGTCGCGCATGGAGACGAACGCCACATCGACACCCGGTCATGCGCAGCACCCGGTTCGTCTGGTGGTCAACGACGACCTCCGCCGCACTCGCCTGACGGTTTTCTTCCGGCTATTCCTCGCCATTCCGCATTACCTCTGGCTGACGGTCTGGCTCGTGATCGCGATGCTGGCGTCCATCGTCAACTGGTTCGCCACGCTGATTGCGGGGCGCTCTCCAAATGGGCTGCACGACTTCCTGGCCACTTACCTCCGCTACCAGACGCACGTCACGGCCTACGCGTATCTGATCGCAGACCCGTTCCCCGGCTTCACCGGAAGGCTCGGGAGCTATCCGATCGACCTGGAGATCGACCCGCCCGAGCCGCAGAATCGACTGACGGTTTTCTTCCGTCTCTTGCTCGCGCTTCCCGCGCTGTTCGTGGCGCGCGTCCTCAGCGGCATCTCGGCCCTGCTCGCGATCTTCAGCTGGTTCATCGCTCTCGCGCTCGGCCGAGTGCCTGAGGGGCTTCGAAACTTCGCCGCGTTCGCGCTGCGGTTCGAGACGCAGACGGCCGCGTATGTCCTTCTGCTGACGGGGCGCTACCCGAGCTTCAACATCGGGATCCAGGCCTAACGCACCTCCCCCGCGCCGAGGCGCGAACCCCCGCGTTCAGATCGTCTTGAACTGCTCGAACGGCTGCCTGCAGCTGCGGCAGTAGCGCAGCGACCTGCACGGCGTCGGCCCGAAGATGTTCTCGAGCGCAGTGTCGCGCGAGCCGCAGTAGGGACAGCGGAACGCATTCGACTCGAGTTGGACGAGCGTGGGCACGCCGTCCCCGCGAGGAGCGGGGGGCGCAAAGCCGGACTCGCGCAGCTTCTCTCGCCCTTCCGGCGTGATCCGGTCGGTCGACCACGAATCGTCGCTGAGCACGCGCACCTCGGGCTCGGCGCCGAGCGCCCGGATTCGCTCCGCCATCGCCGCCTGCATCGCCTCTACGGCCGGGCAGCCGAGGAAGGTCGGAGTGAAGTCGACCCGCACGCGGCCGCTCTCCACCTCCACGTCCCGCACGACGCCGAGCTCGACGAGCGAGATCACCGGGATCTCCGGGTCCGGAATCTCGGCGAGCACGGACCACACCTGCTCCGGGGTTACCACTTCGTCCCTGCCGGCTGCGAGCGCCGCACGACCGTCATCTCCTCCCAGAGCTCAGTCAGACCCGGGGTGTGCCCGTCGCGGAGCGCCGGGTCGCCGATCGCCGCGGCGAGCGGCCGGAGCTCCTCGAGCGCGGCGGCGAAGCGCGGCTCGTTCTGCAGGCGGTCGAACCACATCTCCGCGTGGATGCGGTGGTAGACCTCCTCGCGGTCGATCTTCGCGGAGAGGCCCGCAACCTCGGAATCGTCGGAGGACTTCAGGCGCTCGAGCCTCGCCGCGTCCGCCTGCTCGTAGAGGTAGTGGCGCGCAATCGTGTGCTCCCAGTCCGGAAGGCGTAGCTCGACGAGCTCGGCACAGCGGTACTCCCCGGGCTGCCGGTCGAAAGCAAGCTCGTCGGCGGTCGTGCCGAGGTCGCGTGCGGCAAGCTCATAGAGCGCCCGAGCGTGCCCGATCTCGTTCTGCGCGATCGACGAGAAGGCGACGTCCTCCTCGAGAAACGGCGCGATGCCGGTCCACTCGGAGTCGCGCCAGCCGAGGACGAGCTCGTCGTCAGCGATCGCGAGTAGGAGTCGCGCCCGCTCGCTCACGAGCCTCCTTCAGCTTTTCCTTCAGCGGATAGCCGTCGACCCGGTGGTAGTTGCGATTCAGCTCGTCGACGAAGTCCTCGATCGGATGTAGTGACTCGCGCGGCGCAATCCAGAGCGCAGTCGACTCGCCGCGGCGCCCGAATTGCTCGCGCGCGTACCACTCGGCGAAGCGCTCGTCAGGAGCCTCGATCGACCCCGCGTGCTGGAAAGCCTGACCCCTCCGCTCCTGTCTGAACACCTCCCAGATCGTCGCCCTCACCTCCAAGTAACAGTCTGTTACAAGGGTTCAGGCCGCCTCGGCGAGGACGACGCGGCGGACCCACTCGGAGTTCTCACGCGCACGCCGCCGCAGGTCGAGCCTCTCCTCGGTCTTCGGACCGTGGCCCGTCACGACGTGCTTGAGCTCGTCCCAATCGGGCTCCGTGTAGTGCCAGCGGCCGGTCTTCGCGTCCTTGCGAAGCTTCGGGTCGGGCACGCTCAGGCCGAGCTCCCAGATCTGCGGGACGTACCCGTCGAGAAACTGCTGCCGCGCCTCGTCGTTCCCCTGGCTCTTGATCCGCCAGACGACCATCGTGTCCTCGTCCGCGGCGATCGGATTGCCGTGGAACTGCATCAGCGGCCCCCACCAGCGATTGAGCGCCTCCTGAACCAGCTCGCGCTGGGCGTCAGTCCCGAGCATCAGGGTCAGCACGACGTCGCGGCCGTGGAGGATGTGGAACGACTCCTCCCAGCAGATCTTCTTCATGATCCGCGCGTACGGCGCGTACGAGCACTTGAGCAGCGCCTTCTGGCTGATGATCGCCGCCGCGTCGACGAGCCAGGCGATCACGCCGACATCGCCCCACGTCTTGGTCGGGTAATGGAAGACATTGTGGAACTTGGACTTGCCCGAGATCAGGTCGTCGAGGCACTGCTCCCGTGGCTTGCCGAGGTCCTCGACCACGCGGTAGATCAACTGCGCGTGGCCGACCTCGTCCTGCACCTTCGCGGTCAGGGCGAGCTTCCGCTGGAGCGTCGGCGCTCGCAGAATCCATTCCCGCTCGGGGAGCACGCCCATCAGCTCCGAGTTTGCGTGCATCTCGATGAACTTCCGGAGACGAGCCCGGTACTCGTCGGGCATCCAGTCGTCCGTCTCGACCTGGCCGCCGGACTGCACGTATTCGAGGAATTCGTCTTCGCGCGCCATAACGAACGGTCGTTAGGGTATCAGCGTGTCCACCAGGCGCACCGAGCTGACTCGGCAGGCCGCGCGGCTCTTCGCCGAGAAGGGGTACCACGGCACGTCGATCGGCGAGATCGCGGAGGCGCTCGGCGTCCAGAAGGGGTCGCTCTACGCCCACATCGCCTCCAAGCAGGACCTGCTCTACGAGACGATGCTCGAGGGCGCGCGGGCCTTCCACGCCGGGCTCGACTCGATCCCGGACGAGCTTCCGGCAACCGAGAAGATCAGGCAGGCGCTGCGCTCGCACCTGCGTGTCGTCGGCGACCAGCTCGACGTCGCGACGGTCTTCGTCCAGGAATGGCGCTACCTCGAGGGCGACCGGCGCGACGAGATCGTGGGCGAGCGCCGGCGGTACGAGGAGCGGATCCGGGCGCTGTTCCGAGAGGGGCGCGAGCTCGGCGAGCTGCGCAGCGACCTCGACGAGGCGACGTCGGCTCTGCTCGTGCTCTCGGCTGCCAACTGGGCCTACACGTGGCTGCAACCCGGGCGCGACACCGACGACCTTGCCGACCGCTTCTACTCGCTTCTCCTGGACGGCATGCGCGGCTACGCGACGCCGTAGGTTTCTAACTCCACGCGTCTCGGGTATAGGCATGCCGGATCTGCACGCGCGCGGGCGTGCCGGCCTGACCCCGGGGGTATGCACGTGAGGTTTCGCCCAGGACCACTGATCTGCGCCGTTGCCGCCGCGGCGCTTGTGCTGACACTGTTCGCAGGTGCAGCCGGCGCGTCGGGCACCGGGACCTTCTCCGGCGCCATCACGCCGACGACTTGCGGCCCGATGCACGACGTCTCCGTCGTGCAGGGCGACACGACGATAGACGCCATCGCCGCTGAGTACGTCTCGGCAAACGACATCACACTCGACCTCTATGACCCGAGCGGCAAGCTGCTCGTGCACGGCGACACGCTGACCAGCCCTGAGAGCGTCCACTACGCCAGCAACACTCTCGCGCAGGGCACGTACCACCTACAGGTCTGCCCGTTTCAGGGTGGCGTGGTCACCCAGCCGTACGACTACACCGGCTCCTGGTCGGTGACGAACGGGCCCGCGGTCGGAATCCCGGGGTCGGGTGCAGGCGGCCAGATCGGCCCGCCGACGATCACGCGCGTGACCGGCAAGGTGCCCTTCAGCCCGGCGACCGTCGTCGACGCGCAGCGCACCGAGGGTGAGCCCCTCGACACCTTCGACCGGAGCGGCAACATCTGGGAGTCAGGCCCCTGGGGAACGACCACCCAGAACTCCTTCATTCACCGCTCGACCGACAACGGCCTCTCGTTCCACGTCGACAGCCCCGTCGGCCTGAGGCCAGATCCAGGTCCGGGCGGAGGTGACACCGACATCGTCACCGACGACCAGGGCTATCAGTACTTCGTCGACCTCGAGGGGCTCGTCAACCTGGGCACGGCCGTCTCGAACGACACCGGAAACACCTGGCGCAAGAACCCGGTCGCCGTCCAGAACACGGCCGTCGACCGGCAGTGGTTCGCGCTCGACAACGGAACCACTTCCTCCGCTTCCGACAACACGGTGTTCCTGGCGTTCCACGAATCGGCCGTGGGGACCTTCATTTACTCGAGCCCCGGCTCGACAGGCCCGACCGATCCCGTCGGCGGCCTGGTCTGGCAGAACTCCGCGGCGAACTCGCCGCTGCCGCTTGCCAGCGACGCGACCTGTGGGCAGCTGCGCTTCGACCCCCTGAAGCGCAACCTTTACTACGCCTGCAGCGAAGGCGACCACGTCCGGATGACGATCGGGCACGTTGCGCCGGGCCAGCGAACCGGGATTGTGTACCACAACGTCGCGCTTCCGGTCTCGCCCGGCGGGGGCGGTCCCGGCCATCTCTTCCCGGCGATGGCGGTCGACAAGGGCGGGAACGTCTACGCCGCCTGGATCGACTCCAAGGACAACAACGTCTACTACTCGTCCTCGAGCAACCAGGGCCAGACCTGGACATCGCCGGTTCAGGTCAACTCTCCGCCGTCCGTCACGAACGAGTTCCTCTGGGCGCAGGGCGGTGCCGCGGGAACGGTCGCGCTGGCCTGGTACGGAACGGATGCCGCTGGGCAGCCGGACAATTTCCCGAGCTGGTACAACGACCCGAAGGGCTCGACGGCGTACAAGTGGTGGGGGTACGTGGGTGTCATCACGAGCGCGACGTCCCCGAGCGCCACGATCGCCCAGCAGCGTTTCACCGAGAAGCCGATGCACTACGGCCAGATCTGCAACCAGGGCATCGGCTGCACGGTCTCGGGCGGCGACCGGACGATGGCCGACTTCTTCGCCTTCGCCTCCGACAAGCCGGGAGGAATGCGGATCGTCTACAACGACACGACGAGCCAGCATCACGGTGCCCACCTGTACGAGATCCGGCAGACGGGTGGCAGGTCGATCTTCGGCGGCAGCGTGAGGGGCACCTCGGTGAAGAACCCCGTGAGCGACCCGACCGGTGACGCCCAGTGGCCTCACTACTCCCCCACCGGCGCGGGCGCGAACCAGCCACAGCTCGACTTCACCGGCCTGCGGGTCGGCCAGCCCAATCCGGGCACGTTGCGGGTGCGGATGTCGCTCTCGAGCCTGAGCTCGTTCCTGCCGCCGCCCGGCAAGACGAGCGCGTTCTGGCTGACCCGCTTCCAGGCGCTCTCGACGGGGGACTCCGGCGAAGAGGCGTACCGGATCTTCTACGTCGGAGCTCAGTCGACGGGAGGCCTGACGCCGACGTTCTTCACCGGTTCGACGACCTGCACCGACACAAACCCCCAGAACTGCAAGGTCGTGAACTACCCGGTGCAGCAGCAGATCACGGGGCATGTGTGCGGGAACTCACTCGTCGCCGACGTGCCGCTCTCGGCCTTCGGCGCGCCGGTGAACGGCCCGCTGCTCTACTACGTCACCGCTCTGTCGGGTGGACGCAACGCCGACGACGACATCTACGCCGACGTCGACGCGACCAACTCGTTCGACTACGTCCTGGGAAGCGCGGCGGGGGGCGCTGCTTGCTAGGACGTATCGGGAGCGCTACGAGCCCGGTTCATAGCCGGGCTCGTAGCGCACCTTAGTCTCGCGCTTGAGCCGGGCCAGATAGCGGGCCATCGCCTCGTTGCGGCGCGCGCTCAGCTCTGGCTGCGTCGGCGCGGTGATGCCGCGGGTGACCTTCTTGAAGATTCCCTCGGTTAGGAGCTGGGCATCGATGGAATCCCGCGCGAACGTGTTCGCTTCGCCCGTCCCCTTGGCTTCGGCATCGGCGGCACCCATGCGCCGCGAGATCTGCTCGGGGCTCACCTTCACGCCCAGGCGTTCGGCGCCCGCGCGAAGCTCTGTCCGGTAGACCAGCAGACCGAGGAGCCGGTTGCGCGTGGTGCGAAACGCGGCTGAGCCTTCGTCCGGGAACGGCTTCCCCTCCACCTTCGCTTCCTCGCGGAAGTGCGCGACCACGCTCTCGAG
>JBARRQ010000008.1:0-84774 GCA_049644305.1 Gaiellaceae bacterium | reverse complement strand
CCCCAGAACCCCTCCCCTGTGGCCTTTACGGCCACGCCGCGGCTTCGACCGAGAGAATCGTCGGCAGGTAGCGCGCTGCCTCGACCCACGAGTCGCCGGCGTCGGGCGAGACGAAGACGGAGCCGCTCTGCACCCCCGCGTAGATCCCGACCGGGTCGTGCCGGTCGAAGGACATCCCTTCGCGCATCACCGACTGCCACGCCTGTTGCGGGAGGCCCTCCTTGAGCAGCTCCCAGGAGGCGCCCCCGTCACGGGTGCGGTAGATCCCGAGCCGCCCATTCGGGGTGACCCGGTTCTCTGCGCCCTCCTCGGGAATGACGTACGCCGTGTCAGGGTCGGCCGGGTCGAGCGCGATCGGGAAGCCGAAGCCGCTCGGCAGCCCGTTGTCCTCGAGCCGCTCCCAGGTCTCGCCCCGGTCGTCGGAGCGGTAGACGCCGCAGTGGTTCTGCTGCCAGAGCCGCTCAGGCCGGGCCGGGTGCACGAGCAGCTTGTGCACGCACTGGCCGACCTCGGGAAACGGGTTGTCCGGGAAGAAGTCCGCTGCGACGCCCTGGTTGATCGGCGTCCATGAGTCGCCGCCGTCCTCGCTCCGGAAGCCGCCGGCCGCAGAGATCGCGATGTAGACCCGTTGCGGATCGGAGGGGTCGACCTGAATCGAATGGCAGCACAGACCGCCGGCGCCGGGATTCCACTGATCGCGAGTCGGGTGCTCGAGCACCGAGCGCACCGGCTCCCAGGTGGCGCCGCCGTCTGTGCTGCGGAAGAGCGCCGCCGGCGTGCCGCCGAGCCAGAGCGTCTCCGGCTCGTCGGGGTGCCCCGGCTCGACGTGCCACGACTTCTCCCAGGTGAGACCGCTCTCCTCGGGAAGGCCGATCGCCTCGGACCGCTCCCATGTCTTGCCGAGGTCGTGCGAGCGGTGCGCGGTGGCGCCGTACACCCAGTTGTTGGTGGCCGCATGGATCGCGCCGTTCCTAGGGTCGCGCATCGCGTGGAACACCTCGAAGCCCGTCAGGTGCGGGCCCTCGACCGACCACTCGCGGCGTGCTTCATCGCTCGTGAGCACGAACAGCCCCTTGCGGGTACCGACGAGGACGGCTGCTCCCATCGACGGATTAGCCTACGCGATCAAGGCACCGACTTGGCGGTGCCGACCAAGAGGCCGTGCGGGCTCCGCTCGCTCGGCCGTCCAACGAACAAACCTTGCAAGACCCACGGTGCAGAGCCAGCGAGATAGCTTCTAGGGAAGGAGGACGATGGCAGGTCTGACTGAGAAGCAGCGTCAATTCCTCGAGCAGCCGTTCGTGGGAGAGGTGACGACGTTGCGGGGCGACGGCTCGCCTCACACGACGGTCGTCTGGGTGGACGTGGACACAGACGAGGTGGTCTTCAATACCGCGGTCGGCCGGGCGAAGGAGCGGCACCTGCGCAGGGACCCGCGTGCCTCGGTGATCGTCGTCGACCCCCAGGATTCCTACAAGTGGCTCTCGGTGAGCGGGACGGCCGAGCTCAGCACTGACGGCGCCGACGCCGAGATCGACAAGCTCGCCAAGAAGTACCTGGGGAAGGACACCTACCCCTGGCGCGACCCCCAGGAGCAGCGCATCAATGTTCGGATCCACCCGCAGCACGTCGACGCGGCGGGCCTGGACTAGTTGCTGACTCTCTGCGACGTCGGCCCGCGCGACGGGCTCCAGAACGAGTCGGAGACTCTGGAGCCCGCTGCGAGGGCCGGCCTCGTCAACCGGCTCGCCGCCGCGCGGCTGCGGCGGATCGAGGCGGTCAGCTTCGTGCGCGCGGACAGGGTTCCGCAGATGGCCGGCGCCGAGGAGGTCGTCGCCGGCATCGAGCGACGCGAGGGAACCGAGTATTCGGGGCTCGTCCTGAACGAGCAGGGCTACGAGCGCTTCGCGGCGGTCGGGCTCGATCGCGTGAACGCGACCCTGGGCGCCTCCGAGGAGTTCAACAAACGGAACGCCAACGCGTCGCTCGCCGAGGCCGTCGCGCGCGTCGAGCGGATCCTTGCGGCGGCCGCAGAGCCCGCCACCGTGACGATCAGCGTCGCCTTCGGCTGCCCGTTCGAAGGGCGGGTCGATCCTGGCCGGGTGGTGGAGCTGGCGGGCCGGTTCGAAGGCGCCGAGGTCGTGCTCGCGGACACGATCGGCGTCGCAGCGCCTCGCGAGGTACGCGACCTGGTTGCGCGCACGAAGGCAGTGGGCTTCCACGGCCACAACACCCGCAACACGGGCTACGCAAACGCGCTCGCTGCGCTCGAGGCCGGGGCGGAAGTGCTGGACGCCTCGATCGGAGGGCTCGGCGGCTGCCCGTACGCACCGCGCGCGACCGGCAACATCGCCACCGAGGACCTCGTCTACCTGCTCGAGCGGGAGGGGGTCGAGACGGGCGTCGATCTCGACGCGCTGATCGGGATCTCCGAGTGGCTGGAGGGCGTGCTCGGCCATCAGCTCGAGGGACAGGTCTACCGCGCGGGTGTGTTCCCTTGACACGCTCGAGCGGGAGCGATCTCGGTCAGCGGCGCAGACGGACGCATCGGCAGAGCCGATGCGTCCTGAAGACGGCGCCGCAAGCGGCGCCTTAGCCGGTTTCGAGCGAATAGAGGTCGACCGGCACCTCGAACGGCGGGCCGAGGTCCGTTCGCTCGAGCCGCTCTCCGATCTTCTCGGCAACCCGCACGGAAGGTGTGTTCCCAATCGCGATCAGGGAAACGAGGCGAGTGAGGCCGAGCTCGCCGAGCGCCCAGTCGCGGCAGGCTGCGGCCGCCTCGGTTGCGTAACCCCGGTTCCAGTGCTCGCTGCCGATCGTCCACCCGATCTCGGTCTCGAGCTCCCCCTCGAGCTCGTGGTGGAGCGCGTTAAGCCAGCGCTCGTTCCAGAGGAGGAAGCCGACGCGTCCGAGCAGCAGCTCGTCTTCCTTTCGCACGACGCTGAACAGCCCGGTCCCGTGCCGCTCCCAGTGACCGAGCATCCGCTCGATCGACTCAGCCGTCGCCTCTCGTGTCCGCGGCAGGAAGGGCAGCCGGCGCTGAACCGCAGGGTCTCCGAAGATCGCCATGTACGCGTCGAGCTCAGACCGCTTCGGGAGCTGGAGGAGGAGCCGTTCGGTCTCGAGACCAGTCATGTCTCGAGCGTGAAGAGTCGAGCGCTGCGCCTTCCGAAGACGATGTCGCGCTCGTACTCGAACCCAAGCTTGCGCGCCACGTTCTCGGACGGCTCGTTGCCGTGGATGATCAGCGCGATCAGCCTGCGCGCGCCGAGTTGCCCGAGCGCGAAGTCGCGCGCGGCGGCGGCGGCCTCGGTCGCATAGCCGTTGCCCCAGAACGGCCGGCCGAGCGTGTAGCCGACCTCGAGCTCGGTCGGGCCTCCGCCGTTGGCTCTCGTCGTCTCCCAGGTCTCGGGGTTCCAGACGATCAGCCCGATGCGTCCGATGACCGTCTGGTCCGCCTTGCGCACGGTCGTGAACAGGCCGAAGCCGTCCGCCTCCCAGCCGTCGATCATTCGGCGAACCGATCGCTCGGTCTGCGCCGGCGTGAGCGTTCGCCCGTCGCCGAGGTAGCGCATCACCTCCGGGTCGGCGTACATCGGCGCCAGCGCCTCGGCGTCCTCCGGCACGGGCGGGCGCAGGACGAGGCGGTCCGTGTCGATCGTCGTCACGCTAGAACGCAAGCTTGACCGTCCCCGTCGGTCGCGTAGCCACGGCCCAAGGGTAAGCCGCCCGCTTGCCTCTGCCTAGACTGGCTGCGTGAACAGGCTCGCCGACGAGACCAGCCCGTACCTCTTGCAACACGCCGACAACCCCGTCGATTGGTACCCGTGGGCCGATGAGGCTCTCGCGCGCGCGCGCGAGGAAGACAAACCGATTCTGCTCTCGATCGGCTACGCGGCGTGCCACTGGTGCCACGTCATGGAGCACGAGTCGTTCGAGGATCCGGACACGGCTGCGCTGATGAACGAGCGCTTCGTCTCAGTCAAGGTCGACCGCGAGGAGCGCCCGGATCTCGACGGGATCTACATGGACGCCGTGGTGGCGTTGACCGGGCAAGGCGGCTGGCCGCTGACGGTGTTCCTGACTCCGAACGGAGAGCCGTTCCTCGGCGGGACCTACTTCCCGCCGGAGCCTCGCCACGGGATGCCGTCTTTTCAGCAGGTACTGATCGCCGTTTCGGATCTCTACCGCGAGCGCCCCGAAGACGTCGCCCAGCGCGCGAAGGTGCTGGTCGAGGCGCTCCAGCAGGCGGTGTCGTCGACTCCGTCGGCGGAGCCCCTGACAGAGGCGCTCTTCTCGGATGCCGAGCGGAGGCTCGGCGAGTTGTTCGACCCGGAGTGGGGCGGCTTTGGTCGGGCACCCAAGTTCCCGCCCGCTTCGGCGCTCGAGCTGCTCCTCCGGCGAGGGGAGACCGAGATGGTCGTCAAGACGCTCGACGGCATGGCGGCCGGCGGGATGTACGACCTCGTCGGCGGTGGCTTCCACCGGTACTCCGTTGACGAGCGCTGGCTCGTGCCGCACTTCGAGAAGATGCTCTACGACAACGCGCTGCTCGTTCCGGCGTATCTCCACGGGTGGGTCGTGACCGGCAAGGAGCACTACCGCGACGTGGCCGAGCAAACCGTGGAGTACATGCTGCGCGAGCTGCGTCTTGACGGGGGCGGTTTTGCGTCCTCGCAGGACGCCGACACTGAGGGCATCGAGGGCCTTACGTACACGTGGGCGCCGGGCGAGGGCGCGCCGGAGGAGCTGTTCGAGCCGTTCGAGGACGGGCGCTTTGTCCTGCGGGGCGAGCTCGACGAAGAGACCCGGGGGCGCCTGCTCGAGATCCGCTTGCAGCGCCCCCAGCCCGGGCTGGACGACAAGGCGATCGCCTCCTGGAACGGCCTCGCACTCGCGGCGCTTGCCGAGGCGGGCCGTAGGTTGGACCGGCCCGACCTCGTCGAGGAGGCTCGTGCGCTCGCCGAGTTCCTGCTCGGTCCGCTCTCGGACGCTGAAGGCAATCTTCACCGCAGCCGCCGAGCGGGGCGCTCGAACGGGACCGGCTACCTCGACGACTACGCGAACGCCGCGCACGGCCTCTACGAGCTGCACGTTGCGAGCGGCGAGCTGCGCTGGCTCGAGGAGGCGCGCCGCCTGGCGCTGCTCGCGGTCGAGCTCTTCGCCGACCACGAGCGCGGCGGCTTCTTCCTTGCGCCCGCACACGGCGAGCGCCTGGTCGCGCGCAAGAAGGACCTGTTCGACCACCCGATCCCGTCGGGCAACTCGATGCTCGCATACGTCCTGCTGCGACTCGCACGGATCTACGGCGACGACGAGCTCGAGCGCCGGGGGGTAGGGGTCCTCCGACTGCTCGGCCCGAGCCTCGGGACGTCACCGACGGAGCTCGCCTTTGCGCTTTGCGCGCTCGACCTCTACCTGGCGACGCCGAAGGAGATCGCGATCTTCGGCCCGCCGGACAGCGAGATCGCGCTGGCGGTGCTCGAGCCGTTCGAGCCGAACGCCGTCGTCGCCTTCGGACCGGCCGAGGGCGTGCCGCTGCTCGAAGGCAAAGACCTAGTCGACGGGAGGCCCGCGGTCTACGTCTGCGAGCGTTTCGCCTGCAGGCCCCCCGTCACCTCGGCGGCGGCGCTCCGGACGCTCGCCTAAGCCGGCGATCCGCCTCGTCATGAAGCCGCCCCGGGGAGTGCCGGCCCCCTTACAAGCTGGTTGTACAGTCGCGACAGAGCGGCATGCAGAGGATCCGTTATCTGACAACGGCCCTGCTCGGCGCCCTTGCGCTCGCCACGGCGGCGACCGGAGCCCAGTCGGCCACGCCCGGCGTCGGCTCCACGGAGATCGTCATCGGAGGCACGGTGCCGCTCACGCTCGTCGGCTCGGAGTACGAGACGATTGCGCTGGGCGCGGCCGCCTACTTCCGGTACGTCAACGACCACGGCGGGGTCAACAAGCGCAAGATCAAGTACCTCATCAGAGACGACCGGTCCGACCCGGTCCAAACGACCGAAAAGACGCGGCAGCTCGTCGAGCAAGATCACGTCTTCGCGATCTTCAACAGCCTCGGCACCGACCAGAACCTGGCCACGCGCTCCTATCTGAATGGGCTCAAGGTGCCGCAGCTGTTCGTCGCCAGCGCGGCGACGACGTGGGGCAACGACTACAAGCAGTGGCCCTGGACGATCGGCTACCAGCCGAGCTACGTCGCCGAGGGAACGATCTACGGACGCTACGTTGCAAGGACGAGCCCGAACGCGCGCGTCGGCGTCCTCTACGAGAACGACGACTACGGCAAGGCCCTTCTCGCCGGCCTGCGGAACGGGCTCGGCAACAAGGCGAGGCTGATCGTCTCGAAGCAGAGCTACGAGGTGACCGACGACCAGCTGCAGTCCCAGATCGCCCGGCTCAAAGCGGCGAGGGTGGGCACGCTGATGCTGTTCGCGACGCCGAAGTTCGCGATCCAGGCCTACGTGCTCGCACGCAAGGTGGGCTGGAGGCCGAAGGTCTTCGTCAACGGCGTGTCGAGCGCGCCGAGCACCATGGGGCTGGCGACGAGCGCGGCTCAGAGCAGGCGGCAGACGGAGGGCTCGATCTCGATCGTCTTCCTGAAGGATCCGACCGAACCGCGCTGGGCCACGGATCCCGGGATGAAGCTCTATCGCTCGATCCTGACGCGGTACCGCGGCGTGAACCCGAACGACGTCTACAGCGTCTACGGCATGTCGGTGGCGCACACGTTCGTCGAGGCGCTCAAGCGCGCCGGCAAGAGCCCGACCCGGGCCGGCATCATGCGCGCCGCGACGCACCTGAACATCAGGAACGACCCCTTCCTGCTACCGGGCGTGGTCGTGCAGACGACGCCGACCGACCACTTTCCGCTCGACCAGGCCCGCCTCGAGCGCTACCACGACGGGCACTGGGTTTCCTTCGGCGGCCTCTTCAGGGTCCGCTAGGCGGGGGTGGCGGCCGCGGCGGCCTCCGGCGCCGGTACGGCCACGATCTGTCGGCGGCGGACGGGGAGGAGGCCGATGATGGCGACCGTCACGGCGACTCCCATCCACTGCGTCCAGCGCAGCGAGGAGCCGAAGACGTAGATCCCGACCAGCGAGGCCGTGACTGGAAAGGCGAGCTCGCCGAGCGCCGCGATGAGCGCGGGTGTTCTCCGCAGGCCGTAGTAGTAAAGGCCTAGCGCCAGCAGGCCGGTGACGAGGGCGAGGACTGTGATCCAGAGGCTGTCGTGAGCGCTCGAGAAGGCTGCCGCGCCGACGATCGGAAGCGCGCAGGCGCTCGCGACGAAACCGAAGGCGAAGCGAACGGTCGTCACGTGCTCGAACGCGAGCCGCCGGCCGAGCAGGCGGCCCAGCACTGTGCCCATGCCCCACAGGGCCGCCGCCCCGAGCGTCTCGGCGATCGGAGTCAGCCCTCGCGCGTGCGGTGCGAGCGGATGAGGAAGGGCGATCAACCAGATGCCGGCCAGCGCCGGCAGCAGGAACCACGCGAAGCCCGCGCGCGGCTGCTCGCGGAGGACGATCCAGGCACCGAGCACGGCGATCAGCGGCTGCGCCTTCTGGAGCACGACCACGGTGATGAAGTCGCCGTGGAAGAGCGCCTTGGTGAAGAGGATCGTCGCAATCGCCGATGCGCCGGCTCCGACGGCGGCGCCGGCGGCCACGTACGCCGGGCCGGCGCGGTAGAGCGCACGGAGGGCAGGGACGAGGAGCGGCAAGGTCAGCGCGACGAGCACGACGTGCTCCCCGAAGACGATCGTGTACGCAGTCGTCGACGACGAGAGCGGCTTGCGGATCAGGCCGTCGAGCCCCCACATCGTCGCGGCGATGCTGACGAGCACGACTCCCGGAATCCTGTCGAGCCGACACGCCATCGAATGAGCCTAGCGCGGCGGCCGCCGACCGGGCGCGCGGCGCAGACCGAGGGCCTAAGCCTCGAGTTTCAATAGATCGTCCACCGTCTCGCGCCGGCGTATCAGCCTGGCTTCGCCGTCGGCAACCAACACCGCCGCCGGTCGCGGGACCACGTTGTAGTTCGAGCCCATCCCGAGGGTGTACGCGCCGGTTCCCGGGACGGCGAGCAGGTCGCCGCGGCGCGGCTCGGGCAGCGAGACGGCGTCGATCAGCACGTCGCCCGACTCGCAGTGCTTGCCGCAGACCGCATAGACGCCCGCAGTCTCCTCGTCCGCCCGGTTGGCCAGAAGCGCGCTGTAGCGGGCGCCGTAGAGCTGCGGGCGCGGGTTGTCAGACATGCCGCCGTCGATCGCGACGTACGTCACGGCCTCCGTCGATCTCTTGACGACGCCGACGCGGTAGAGCGTCAGCCCCGCCCGGCCGACCAGGGAGCGGCCCGGTTCGAGGATCAGCTGCGGAAGCGTGAGCCCGTGCAGCGTCCAGGTGTGCTCGATCCGCTCGAGCAGTGCCGCGACGAAGGCGGAGATCGCCGGCGCCCGCTCGCCCTCCACGTACTCGATTCCGAGGCCGCCGCCCAGGTTGACGACCTGCGGCTCCCAGCCCAGCTCGGCGCGGCACTCGGCCGCGAAGCCGCCGAGCAAGTCGATGCCGGTACGGGCCGCCTGCGTGTCGAGGAGCTGCGAGCCGATGTGGAGGTGGAGGCCGGCGACCTCGAGCCCCGCGGCGCGAGCGTCCACGATCGCCCTGAGTGCCTGGTCGGTCGGGAGCCCGAACTTCGAGCCGTGGTGCGCCGTCCTGATCGCCGGGTGGGTATCGGCCTCGATTCCCGGGGTCACGCGCACGAGAACGCTGTGCACCCCTGCCGAGACCGCGCGCGGGATCTCGTCCAGCGCGTCGAGGACGACGAAGCGCGCTCCGGCCTCGGCTGCTGCGCGGAGCTCTTCCTCGCTCTTGTTGTTGCCGTGCACGAGGATGCGCTCGCCGGGAACGCCCGCACGCAGCGCGTACACGAGCTCGCCCAGGGTCGAGACGTCCGCGCCGAGCCCTTCGGCCGAGAACAGCCGCAAGAGCGCGACGTTCGGGAAGGCCTTGACGCCGTAGAGCACGAGCGCCTCGGGAGCGGCCTGCCGGTAGGCGCGCGCGGCTGCGAGCAACGTCTGCTCGCAGTAGACGACGAGCGGTGTCCCGAACTCCTCGGCGAGAGCTGTTCCCGAAATCCCGCCGACCGTCAGCTCGCCCTGCTCGACGGCAGCGGTGTCCGGGAAGAGCTCGAGCAGGCTCACTCTCGCCAGTAGACGCCGAGGTCGTCGTGCGTGAGCTCGATCCGGCGGCCGTCGGGATCTCGCACCACGAAGCCCTTCGACGACGGCGTGTGCGACACGGGCTCCCGCTGCAGGACGCCGAGGCCCTTGGCCCGCTCGTAGCAGTCGGCGAACCCCGCAGCGTCGCAGTCGAAGGCGATCTCGTCCGGATCGGCCGGGGCGCCGCCGTCCGCGGACTCGAAGAAGACGAGCAGCGTGCTGCCCGCGCGCAGAGGGTCGTGCGCGCCCTCCAGCTCCTCCGCGTCGAGGAGCTCGGCATAGAAGCGCTTCAGCCGGGACGGGTCCGGCGTGCGGAAGGCGATGTGGTTGACCCCGAGGACGCCCAAGGACTCAGTCCATCCACCAGTCGTTGACCATGTCCGCGTCGCCGGGGCCGGTGTGCGGCGCCCCGATCGCGATCAGCTCGGCGCCTTCCGGGCCGGCCTCGAAGCCCCGCATTGTGTCTTTGTGCACCCGCAGCGCGTCGAACGGCTTGAGCTCGACGACCTCGTCCTCGAGCCGGGCCCGGATGCTGCCGCTGATCAGGACGTAGATCTCCTCCTGCGTCTTGTGCCGGTGCCCGAACGGCAGCCGGAAGTTCGGGGCCATCCGCTGGTAGCTGACGCCCGAGTGCTCGAGCTCGAGCGGAACGCGTGCCATCCGCGCCTCGATCTTGCCCTCGAGCCCGAAGTTCGGCGCCTGGTCCTCGACGTCTTCCCGCAGGTTGAGCTTCGTGTACCCGGCCATCTCGCACCTCCTGTCGTCGACGGACTGATGGTAAAGTCCGCGGCGATGGAGCAGCTCCTCGAGTAGTGCAGGAAGCGAACGCGGCGGGTGCCGCGGCAGCTTCCCCACGGCCTCTCGCAAGAGAGGTCTTTTTGTACCCGGAGGCGAAGTGGAGACGTACGACCCGAAGGCGATCGAGGCGAAATGGCAGCAGGTCTGGGAGGACGAGCGCGCCTTCTATACGCCAGACCCGGAGCCGGGCGACGAGCGCGAGGAGTTCTACATGCTCGAGATGCTGCCCTATCCCTCAGGGGACCTGCACATGGGTCATGTCCTCAACTACACCCTCGGTGACGTCGTCACGCACTTCCGCCGCCGGCACGATCTCCGTGTCCTGCGCCCCATGGGCTACGACTCATTCGGGCTGCCGGCCGAGAACGCGGCGATCAAGCAGGGCGGGCACCCGCGGGAGATCACCGAGGCGAACATCGCCAAGATCGAGCTGCAGATGCGCCGCCTGGGCTGGGCGATCGACTGGGACCGCGTCATCGCGGCGCACGACCCGGCGTACTACCGCTGGACGCAGTGGCTCTTCCTGAGGTTCTTCGAGAAGGGCCTTGCCTACCGCAAGAAGGCGCCGGTCAACTGGTGTCCGAACGACCAGACCGTGCTCGCGAACGAGCAGGTGATCGACGGTCGCTGCGAGCGCTGTGGCTTCGAGGTCGAGGCGCGGAACATGGAGCAGTGGTTCTTCCGAATCACCGCCTACGCCGATGCGCTGCTGGACGACCACGCCCTGCTCGAGTGGCCCGAGCGCACGATCACCATTCAACGGAACTGGATCGGCCGCTCGGAGGGAGCCGAGCTGCTGTTCCGGGTCGGGGATCTCGATCTCGACGTCCCGGTCTTCACCACGCGGCCGGACACGGTCTTCGGGGCGACCTTCTTCGTGCTCGCGCCTGAGCATCCGCTCGTCGAGACGATCGCGGCGCGCTCGCCTCACGGCGAAGAGGTCCTCGCCTACGCACAGCGGACCGCTGCAAAGCGCGGCGAGGAGCGCGCAGGCGCGGAGGAAAAGACGGGGGTGTTCACCGGGCTCACTGCGACGAATCCGGCGACCGACGAGCAGATTCCGATCTGGGTCGCGGACTACGTCCTGATGGAGTACGGCACCGGTGCGATCATGGCCGTCCCTGCGCACGACGAGCGTGATCTCGAGTTTGCTCGGCGCTTCGGCCTGCCGGTTCGTACGGTGATCGACGAGAACGGCGTGCTGGTCGACTCGGGACAGTTCGCCGGAAAGCCCGCCGAGGAGGTGAAGAAGGCGATCGTCGAGTGGCTCGGTGAGAAAGGCCGGGGCCGCCCGGCCGTCAGCTTCCGCCTGCGCGACTGGGGCTTTTCGCGCCAGCGCTACTGGGGCTGCCCGATCCCGATTGTCTACTGCGAGGGTTGCGGGATCGTGCAGGTCCCGGACGAAGACCTGCCCGTGTTGCTGCCGGAGGTCGAGGACTACCGGCCCAAGGGCCGCCCGCCCTTGGCCTCGAACGAGGAGTGGCTGAACGTCCCCTGTCCGTCGTGCGGAGGCCCGGCGCAGCGAGAGGCGGACACGATGGACACGTTCGTCGATTCCTCCTGGTACTTCTTGCGCTACTGCGATCCGCACAACGATCGCGAGCCGTTCTCGCGGGAGCTGGTCGACTTCTGGATGCCGGTCGACCAGTACGTGGGCGGGATCGACCACGCCACCGGCCACCTGCTCTACTCGCGTTTCTTCGTCAAGGTGCTGAACGAGCTCGGGTTGCTCGGTTTCCGCGAGCCGTTCGCGCGCCTCTTCCACCAGGGCTGGGTGCGGCAGGGCGGAACGAAGATGTCCAAGTCGCGCGGCAACGTGACCGCTCCGGACGAGCTGGCGGACATGTACGGCGCCGACGCCGTGCGCTTGTACATCCTCTTCGTCGGGCCAGCCGACCAGGACATGGACTGGACCGAGGAGGGGATCGAAGGAATCGGCCGTTTCCTGCGCCGGTTGTGGCGGATCGTTCACGAGGCGGCTGATGCTGCCGGCGGCGGGGACGACGGGCCGCTCGTGCGAAGGGCTCACGAGACGATTGCAAGGGTGACCGACGACATCGGCCGGCGGTTCGTCTTCAACACGCCAATCGCGGCGGTGATGGAATTGGTCAACGAGCTCGGGCGCGATCCGGCGGCTCCGGGTGGGCGGTTTGCCGCCGAGACCGCGGTCTCGCTGATCCAGCCGTACGCGCCGCACGTCGCCGAGGAGCTGTGGTCGGCGCTGGGGCACGAGCGGTTGTGGGAGCACCCCTGGCCTGTCGCCGACGAGTCGAAGTTGGTACGCCGGACATTCGAGCTCGTGATCCAGGTGAACGGAAAAGTGCGCGACCGTGTAGAAGCGTCGGTTGACGAGTCAGAGGTGCAGCTGGTCGAACGCGCGCTGGCCTCGCCACGCGTGCGGGCCCACCTCGACGGCAAAGAGGTCCGGCAGACGATCGTGGTCCCTGGCCGGCTGGTCAACCTCGTCGTCTAGCTTCTCCCCGGGCGCCGGCTTTTTCCCGGCGCGGCGCCTCTTCTAGTTCACGCGCGCCCCAGGGTGGGTGGGGGTTTGGGACGGTACCGCCCGCACGCGCACCAAAGTGCACCCTCTCAGTGCCGAGTTTGCTCGGATTCCGCGGCAGTTTCGGTACGGGGACGTCACACACGCGTGACGGTTTCTCCGGCACGCTCGGGACATGCCGGAGTTCCTCCTGCAACGGCGGCGAGAAGTCCTGGCGGGCGTGGTTGCGCTTGTGCTCCTGCTTCTCGCGGTCCGCGTTGTCTTGCCGGCAGGCACCTCGACGCCGGCGGCGCCACTCCCCCCGCCGCCGACGTCGATCGCGGGTGCGGCTGCCGCTCCGGCCGCGCGGGTGGTGGTGGACGTGGTCGGAGCGGTGCGGCGGCCGGGCTTGTACCGGCTCCCGCAAGGCTCGCGGATCGCGGACGCCATTGCCCGCGCGGGCGGAGCGACTCGGAAGGCCGAGCTGGCGATGGTCAACCTCGCGGCGCCGCTTGCTGACGGCGAACAGATCCTGGTGCCCAAACGAGGAGCGCCCGGCACGGGAGCTGCGGGCGGAGGTGGGTCGCCGGGCGCGGGCGGTGCTCCTGCGGCGCCGGTGCAGCTGAGCACGGCAACGCTAGAGCAGCTCGACTCCTTGCCCGGGGTCGGCCCGGTGACCGCGCAGAAGATCCTCGACTACCGCATGAAACACGGCGCGTTCAGCTCCGTTGACGAGCTCGACGCAGTCCCCGGCATCGGCCCGAAGCGGCTGGACGAGCTCCGCGATCTCGTAGTGCCATGAGCGAAGCACGCCGGATGCCGCACGTCCTCCTGGCTTCACTCTGCGTGGGACTCGCCGCCACGAACCTTGCGCGGATCTCCTGGCTCGGCATCGCGGCAGTGGCCATGCTCGTGGCGTGCGCGTCCATCGGTGAGGAGACGCTGCGTCCCCGGCTACTGATCGGGGCGCTCTTCGTGGTCGGATGGTGGTGGGGAAGTGCACGACTGGACGCCATCGACCAGAGTGTCCTGCTCGGGCGAGTCGACACGGCAGAGCGTTCGCTCCTCGTCGTCACCGGGCCGGCGCGCCGGACGCGGTTCGAGCTGCGTGTTCCGGCCGAGGTCAGACGCTTCGGGGCCCTGAGATTCAAGGAGTCGGTTCTACTGGAGCTACCCCTCGGCCGTGCGCCTCCGCAGGGGAGCCTGCTCGAGGCTGTCACGACAGTCCGACTGCCGAAACCGGCGAAACACGGCTTCGACGAGCGCACCTGGCTACGCCGCCGAGGGGTCCATGTCGTCCTGCGAGCCGATCGGTGGAAACTCGTAGGCCATCGCGGCGGCCTCGGAGGGCTCGCGGACCGCCTCCGTGCCGCGCTGTCGGTCTCGATTGCGCCCGGTTTGCGCGGCGAACGCCACGGCGTGATCGAGGGAGTCGTGCTCGGCGACGAGCAGAATCTGTCGGAACAACTAAGGCAACGCTTCCGGGCGTCCGGCCTCTACCACTTGCTGGCCGTGTCCGGTCAGAATGTTGCGCTCGTCGCCGGGGGCGCACTTGCGCTCGCCTGGCTGCTCGGGCTGCCGCGCTGGCTGGGTCACGTCGGAGCGCTCGGCTCGATCGGCGGTTATGTGCTCGCTGTCGGTGCCCAGCCGTCCGTGATTCGAGCCGGCGTGGCCGGGGCGCTCGTGTCGCTCGCCTGGCTGGCCGCAAGAGCGGCCGACCGGTGGTACTTCCTCCTGCTCGGCGCCCTCGTGCTCCTTGCTTGGAATCCTTACGACGCTCTCGACGCGGGCTTCCAGCTCTCGTTCGCCGCCGTTGCCGCGATCTTCCTGCTCGCGCCGCGGTTGGCGAAGACGCTCGAGGGATACCCGCTGCCAAGAAAGCTCGGAGCATGTCTTGCCGTCTCGACCGCCTGTGGGCTCGCGACTGCGCCCGTCCTCTGGCTCCAGTTTCACGCCCTGCCGCTCCTCACCGTTCCCGCGAACGCGCTCGCCGAGTCCGCGGTCGCGCCGTTGCTCACGCTTGCCTTCGCGGCCGCGCTCGCGGGCGTGGCCTCTCCTTCCGCGGCGACCGTGCTCGCTTGGGTCAACGGCTGGTTTGCGGCCTACCTGGCGGCGTGCGCGCGATTCTTCGGCGGCCTTCCGGGCGCTCAGGTTCGCTCGAATCGCGGCTTCATCGCCTTGCTCCTGCTCGCAGCCGCGGGCGCCGCCTATGCTTGGCGACGGTGGCAGAGCTCGCCGCGGTCTACCTGATCACGGGCACGGATCGCCCGAAGGTCGCCCGTGCCTTACGGCGCCTGCGAGACAGGGTAGGCGAAGAGGCGACGGAGATTCTGTCGGCCCACGATGCCGATGGCGAGGACGTGGTCGCGGCGTGCAACGCGCTCGGCCTCTTCGCGGTCGAGCGGCGGCTGGTCGTCGTCGAGGACGTCGAACGCTGGAAGGCGGCCGACGTCAAGGCGCTGACGGAATATCTTCGCCGCCCGGCCCCGACGACGGTCCTCGCTCTCGTCGGCGAGGACGTGAAGCGCGATTCCGTGATCGCGAAGGCCGTTGGCAAGGCGGGAGAGGCGCTGATTTACGACCTGCCGAAGCGTGGCCGCAAGGCCGACCTCCCACGTTGGGTCGACTCGCAGCTCGGCGAACGCGGAGTTCTCGTCGACCCGGGCGCCGCTCGGGCGATCGTCGATCTCGTGGGCGAGAGCCCCGATGAGCTGGCGACGGAGATCGACAAGCTCGCGACCTGGGCTGAGGGCGAGCGGATCGGCGAGCACGAGGTTGGCGAGCTCGTGCCGGCCCGTGGGGAGACGGCGCCGTTCGACCTGACCGATGCCTGGGGAAACCGCGACGTCCCCGGTGTGCTCGCGGCGAGCGAGCGGATCGTCGAGCGCTCGGGGGATGCGCCGCGTGATGTCTTCCTGCGCGTAAGTGGCCTGCTCGTTGCGCACGTAGGCAGGGTCCGAGAGTGCCAGCAGCTTGCATCAGAGGGAGTTCCACCTGCTGCTGCGGCCGACCGCCTCAAAAGAAACCGGTTCTACGTGCAGAAGCTCTACGAGCAGGCGGGGAACTTCACGCCCGAGGAGCTCGGCGGCGTGGTCGTCCGTCTGGCGCAACTCGACGTCGCCTTGAAGGGAGGTAGCAAGCTGCCAGGCGACCTGGAGTTCACCCGGGCGTTGATCGACATCACGCGCCGCGGCGAGCTCGCCCGGAGCGCCGGCGCATAGGTGTCGACGGCCCTACTTGGAGCCGGCGCCCGAGACCAGCTTCGCCGCCTGAGCCTTCTTCCGCGCTGCGGCGTTTCGGTGTAGCGCTCCGTTTGCTGCCGCCTTGTCGATCCAGCGGACGAGCTCGCGATGCTCGGCGGCGACTCGGTCACGGTCGCCCTCCGCCACGGCTGATCGGAGGCGTCGCGTGAACGTCTTGACCGTCGAGGCGTAGCGAAGGTTCTCGAGCCGCTCCTCCGCGGCGATCCGGACGCGCTTCTTCTGCTGCTTGATGTTCGGCATGACGTAAGGAACCCGCACGGCGGGCCCGGCGATGGTAGCAGCCGCCTGGGCGCACCTCCTGGCACGGTTTCGACACGCTTCCGTCGCCCACACGTGCGACTTTCCGCGATAGGCTCGTCGCGGGGAGGAGGTCTTCGGGTACCAGCGCGGAGATAGGCCAGGAAGGCCGTGTCCCGAGCTGGTGAACCGGCTCGCGCCGCGATCCGGCTTCGGCGCCGGCTGAGCCCGTTCCTATACTCGGCCCGTGGACGAGGGAGGCGCGGCCCGCGGCCGGCGGCTGGCGTGGTCGACGGCGATCTTCTCGCTCGCGACCGGTGTCTCGCGCATTCTGGGTCTCGTCCGCGAGATCGTTGCGGCGTACTACTTCGGTGCCGCGGGCAAGATCAACGCCTTTACCGTCGCCTTCCAGGTGCCGAATCTCGTCCGCGCGCTCGTCGCTGACGCCGCGCTCTCCTCCGCCTTCGTCCCCGTCTTCAGCGAGTTGCTCGAGAAGGGCGAGCGCAAACGCGCCTGGCGGGTCGCCTCGAGTCTCTTCTGGTTGATGCTGCTTGGGCTCGGCGCCCTGACCGCGCTGTTCATCGTGCTTGCACCGCTCGTGATCGCTCCCTTCGGGAATCCGGGCGGCGACCGCGCCCTCGCGATCGGGCTCTCCCGTGTCCTCTTCCCGATCGTCGTGCTCCTCGGCATCTCGGGCGTGATCGTCGGGATCCTGAACAGCTACGAGCACTTCGCTGTGCCGGCACTGAGCCCGGTCTTCTGGAACGTCGCGATCATTGCGGGGCTCGTGATCGGCGTTCCGCACGCGGGCTCGATCAACACAAAGCTCTACGTCTACGCCGTGTCCATCGTTGTCGGGACGGTGATCCAGGTGCTGCTGCCGGTCCCGTGGCTTCGCGGGCGAGACGGACGCCTCCAGCTGGTGCTCGACTGGCGCGACCCCGCCGTCAGGCGCGTCTTCGTCCTCATGGTGCCGGTGACGATCGGGCTCGGCCTGATCAACTTCAACCTCGTCGTCGACTCGATCTTCGCGTCGCGCCTGATCAATCCCGAGCTGGCCCCGAGCGCAATCGACAAGGCCTTTCGCGTCTACATGCTCCCTCAGGGGATGTTCTCGGTCGCAGTCGCAACTGTCCTCTTCCCTTCGCTCTCGCGCCTTGCTGCTCGCGGAGACCTCGACCCGTTCCGCGAGCGCGTGAGTCTGGGCCTCCGCCAGATCGCGTTCCTGCTCGTTCCGGCGAGCGTCGCGGCCGCCGTCCTCGCCGAGCCGATCGTCCGCCTTCTCTATCAGCGTGGCCAGTTCGGCCCGCCTCAGACGCCGGTCGTCGCCGGCGCACTCGCCGCCTTCTCCGCCGGGCTCACGTTCAACGGAACGATGCTGATGCTGAACCGGGCCTTCTTCAGCCTCCAGGCTCCCTGGACGCCGACGGCCGTGGCGCTCGCCAACCTCGCGCTCAACGCTGCGCTGGACGGGGTCTTCTACCGCTTCGGCACCTGGGGAATCCCGCTCTCGACGACGGTGGTGAACATCGCCGGGACGGCGGCGCTCCTCGAGCTCTTGCGCCGCCGTCTCGGCCGGATCGACCTGATCACGTCGGCCCGGGCATTCACGAAGATCGTGCTCGCTTCGGTGCCTCTCGCCGGAGCCGCCTACGGCACCTGGCGACTCCTCGACGGCGAGCTCGGCCGATCGCTTGGGGCGCAGATCGGGTCGGTCGGCACCGCGCTCGTCGTTGGCACAGCGGTCTACCTCGCCGCCTGCCGCGTGCTCCGCGTTCGCGAGCTGCAGGCGCTGCTCTCCCTGCGCCGCAGCCGGCAGGGCTCCGGGTGATCGTCGAGCTCTGCACGTGCTCGCCTGCGGGTATCCGCCAACGCGCGAATGCCCGGCCTCGGCGCTGTCCAGGGGCCTGACGCCGTCGCTACGCTCCCTGCCCATGGACCAGGACCGGATCCGTAACTTCTCGATCATCGCGCACATCGACCATGGCAAGTCGACGCTCGCCGATCGCATCCTCGAGCTGACCGGAACCGTCACCGGCCGCGAGATGCGAGAGCAGGTGCTCGACACGATGGAGCTCGAGCGCGAGCGCGGAATCACGATCAAGGCGCAGGCCGTCCGGGTCGACTGGAAGGGCCACGAGCTGAATCTGATCGACACCCCTGGCCACGTGGATTTCACGTACGAGGTGTCTCGCTCACTCCAGGCGTGCGAGGGTGCGTTGCTCGTCGTCGACGCCGCCCAGGGAGTCGAGGCGCAGACGGTGGCCAACGCCTACCTGGCCATCGAGAACGAGCTCGAGATCGTTCCGGTGGTCAACAAGATCGACTTGCCGCAGGCCGATCCCGACGGCACCGCGGCCGAGATTGCGGAGCTCGTCGGCGACCAGCGCGACCGAGTGCTGCGGATCTCCGCAAAGACCGGTGAAGGAGTCGAGGCGGTGCTCGATGCCGTCGTCGAGCGCATCCCGCCGCCGGCAGGCAATCCCGAAGCTCCGCCCCGGGCACTTGTCTTCGACTCGTCGTACGACCAGTACCGTGGCGTCGTCGCGTTCGTTCGGGTCGTCGACGGGAGCTTCGGTCCGCGCGAGTGGCTGCGCGCGATGGCGCAGGGCACGCGCTTCGAGGCCGAGGAGGTGGGCTTCTTCTCGCCGACGATGCGAGCGGCGGAGTCGTTGAGCGCCGGCGAGGTCGGCTACGTCATCACGGGTCTCAAGGACGTCAGTCGCTTGCGCGTCGGCGACACGCTCACCTCCGAGCGCAAGCCTGCGGCAGAGCCGCTCCCCGGCTACAGGGACGTGAAGCCGATGGTGTTTGCGGGGCTCTTTCCGACGGACTCGGACGACTACCCGAGCCTGCGCGACGCCCTCGAGAGGCTGAAGCTGAACGACGCGGCGCTCTTCTACGAGCCCGAGACCTCCCAGGCGCTCGGCTTCGGCTTCCGCTGCGGTTTTCTCGGACTGCTCCATATGGAGATCGTCCGGGAGCGCCTCGAGCGGGAGTTCGACCTAGATCTGCTCGTGACCGCGCCCAACGTCGCCTACCGGGTTTTGACCAAGGCCGGCGAGGAGGTCGAGGTCCACAACCCAGCGGAGATGCCGCGCGAGGTCGAGCGCATCGAGGAGCCGTACATCAAGGCGTCGATCATCGTTCCGAAAGACCACGTCGGCCCGGTCATGGAACTGAACACGGAGCGGCGTGGCCGCTTCGACCACATGGAGTACCTCTCCGAGGATCGCGTGCTTCTGCTCTACGAGTTGCCGCTCGGGGAGATCGTGCTCGACTACTACGACCAGCTGAAGTCACGTACGCGCGGCTACGCGAGCTTCGACTACGACATGGTCGGCTTCCGCGAGGGCGAGCTCACCCGCGTCGACGTGCTTATCGCGGGGGAGCCTGTAGACGCACTCTCGCTGATCGTGCATCGAGACGAGGCGTACGCCCGCGGGCGGGCGCTGGTGGATCGTCTGCGTCAGGAGATTCCGCGGCAGTTCTTCGACGTGGCCGTGCAGGCAGCAATCGGGTCGCGCGTGATCGCGCGCGAGACGATCAAGGCGAAGCGCAAGGACGTGCTCGCGAAGTGCTATGGCGGCGACATCACGCGCAAGCGCAAGCTGCTCGAGCGACAGAAGGCGGGGAAGAGGCGAATGAAGCAGGTCGGCGCGGTGGAGGTGCCCCAGGAAGCCTTCCTCGCCGTGCTCAACCTCGACGGGGGGAAGAAGTGAACGGCCAGAGCGGCGGCCGCGTGCGGCATCTCTACGTACACCTGCCGTTCTGCGCCTCGCGCTGCGGTTACTGCGACTTCGTCACCGTGGTCGGAAGACGGAGTCAGCACGGGGCTTACGTCGACGCGCTGCTCGCGGAGCTCGAGCTTGAGCGTGACGCGCTGGCTCCCCAGCTGGAGAGTGTCTTCCTCGGCGGCGGGACGCCGACCTTCACGGAGTTGGGTGAGCTCGAACGGCTCTTGAGCGCCCTGCCGCATGCGCTCGAGGTAACGGTCGAGGCGAACCCCGAGACCGTGACGCCCGGGCTCGCGATGGTGCTGCGAGAGTCCGGCGTGACGCGGGTCTCGCTGGGAGCTCAGAGCTTCCGGCCGCGGCTGCTCGAGGTGCTCGAGCGGCAGGCCGGGCCGGACGACGTCCGATCCGCCGTCTACGCTCTTCGTGATGCCAACTTTGACAACATCTCTCTCGACCTCATCTACGGGATCCCCGGCCAGAGCGCCGCCGACCTGGAAGCCGATCTGAGCGACGCGCTGTCGCTGGAACCGGAGCACCTCTCCTGCTACGAGCTGGAGGCAAAGGGGGGGACGCGCTTCGCCCATGCGCACGGCGCTGAGCTCTCGCGCCAGAGTGAGGCGATGGAGTCCTACTTCGAACGCGTCGTCGCGCGTGTGACGGCGGCCGGCTACCGCTGGTACGAGACGGCGAATTTCTGTCGGCTGCCTCAGCTCGCGGACGGGCGCGACCTGCGATCGCGGCACAACCTCGCCTACTGGCGGGGCCGTGACTACCTGGGCCTCGGAATCGGCGCGGTCTCGACAATCGAAGGACGCCGCTGGCGAACGACGCCGCGCCTGGGCGAGTACCTCCGCGCGCTCTCGACCGGACGGAGGCCGAAGAGAGAGCTGGAGGAGCTGGCGGCCGGGACCCGTCAGAGAGAGCGAGTCCTGCTCGGCTTGCGCCTGGACGAGCCGTTGGTGCTCGCGGGGCTGGAGAGCGCGTTCGACTGGGAGGCCCTCGAGCGACTCGAGCGGCTGGGGCTGGTACGCAAGGACCCTGAGCCCGAGGGAGGCGCGCTCACGCTCACCGCGCGGGGTCGTTTCCTCGGCGGCGGCGTAACCGCGGAGCTGCTCGCCTAAAATGCCTGCAAAGGGCATGAGAGAAGCTGCAGATATCGACCTGAGCCAGCGGCAACGAGAGATCCTCCGCGGCGTCGTCGAAGGCTACGTGTCGACGGGTGAGCCTGTCGGCTCGCGCACGCTCGTCGAGCGCATCCGACTGAACGCATCCGCCTCGACCGTCCGCAGCGAGCTCGCGGAGCTCGAGGCGCGCGGCCTGCTGATGCACCCGCACACCTCCGCGGGGCGGGTGCCGACCGAGCGCGGCTACCGCTACTACGCAGACCGGGTTCTCGAACGTCTCGACCCACAGCCGGAAGGCTTTCCGCTTGATCTGAGCTCCGCCCGCAGCGAGGTCGATGCGGCACTCGAGGCAACGACCGAGATGCTCTCCGAGCTGACGAGATTGCTGGCGCTCGTCTCCGCCCCCCCTCTAGGAACAGCGACCGTTCGCCACGTCGAGGTTCTGGTCCTTCAGCCGCACGTCGTGATGGTCGTGGTCATCACGTCCACTGGAAGCGTGACGAAGAGTGTTCATCGTTTCTCCGAGCCGGTCGATTCAGGGCTCGTGAACTGGGCCGCGCAGTACCTGAACGAGCGCGTCGTGGGACTCGAGCTCGGCAGCCACGCGCTGCGGCGTCGGCTGGACGACCCGAGCCTCGGCGCGCGTGAGAGCGCTTTCCTCGAACCGGTGCGGGCGCTCTTCGGCGAGGCGTTCGCCGCCGAGGGACAGAGCCTCTACGTGGGCGGGACTGCTGGTTTGCTCGAGGATCTCCGGGAGGAGGAGCTCGATGCGTACCAGCGGCTGCTCGAGGTATTGGAGGAGCGGGCCGCGCTACTGGAGGTCGTGAGCCAGGCGCTCGACTCGCGCCGGCCGTTCGTACGGTTGGGCCCGGAGCTCGAGCATCCAGGGATGCGCGATCTCGCGCTCGTCGGCGCTTCGTACGGTCTGACCAACCGCACGCTGGGGGCGGTCACGCTCGTCGGTCCCGTGCGGATGGACTACGAGAAGGCGTTGCGCTCGGTCCGCGCCGCCGCGCACGAGCTGTCTCGCTTCGTCGAGGAGATCTACGAGGACAACTAGTCCCGGAGCTACGCTTGGTGAGTTGATGGCGACGACCGAGCGGGACTACTACGAAGTACTCGGGATTCGGCCGACGGCCGACGAGACCGAGATCAAGAAGGCCTTCCGTCGGCTCGCCCGGACCCTTCATCCCGACGTCTCGCAGGAGCCGGATGCAGAGGGCCGATTCCGCGAGGTTGTCGAGGCGTATGAAGTTCTCGCCAAGCCCGAGACCAGGGAGCTCTACGATCGATACGGCCACGCCGGCCTCCGCAGAGGCGGTTTCCGGCCGACGAGCTTCGATTTCGGCAGCCTCTCGGACCTCTTCTCCGCCTTCTTCGGCGACGACCTCTTCGGCGTTTCGGCCCGCCCCGGGCGAGCGCGTGGCGGCGACGTTGTCGCCCAGATCGAGATCGAGCTTGCGGAGGCGGCGACCGGAATCACCCGCGAGGTTCCGTTCCCCGTGGCTGTCGCTTGCGAGACGTGTCGAGGCAGCGGCGCCGAGCCCGGGACCGAGCCCGTTACCTGCCCGGCCTGCGCCGGCGCGGGACGACTGCAGCACGTCTCCCAGACGGCGTTCGGAGAGTTCGTCCGCTCGCAGACATGCCCGCGCTGCGGCGGCGCCGGGCGCGTGATCGAGCACCCGTGCCCTGCCTGCGAGGGCTCCGGGCGGATCGTCGAGGAGCGGAAGCTCCCGGTCGAGGTCCCTCCCGGGATCCACGACGGTCAACAGATCCGGCTCGCCGGCGAGGGCCATGCCGGGTCGCTGGGCGGCCGCTCGGGTGATGCCTACGTCCAGATCCGGATCCGCCGCGATCCACGCTTCGTTCGAGAGGGAAACGACATCTTCTCGACCATCGACCTGACGATGACCCAGGCCGCGCTCGGGACGACGGTGCAGGTGGCGACACTCGACGGCGAGATCGACCTCGAGGTCGAGCCCGGGACGCAGCCCGGCGAGATCCGAGTCCTGCGCGGCCGGGGGATGCCCGTCCTCCAAGGCTTCGGGCGCGGAGACCAGAGAGTGCTCGTCAACGTCCAGGTTCCGCGCCGCTTGACGGAGGAGCAGCGTGGTCTGCTCCAGGAGTTCGAGAGC
This sequence comes from Gaiellaceae bacterium, assembly GCA_049644305.1. GTDB lineage: Bacteria > Actinomycetota > Thermoleophilia > Gaiellales > Gaiellaceae > AC-32. The sequence continues at coordinate 61,781 of JBARRQ010000008.1, read as the reverse complement.
AAGGCCGTCGACGATACGTACCGCCAGGACGAGGGGTTCTTCGAAAAGCTGAAGAGCGCCTTCCGCTGACTTCGATTCGTCGGGTCGCCGCCGTCGTGCCGCCCGAGCGTGCGGAGATCGCGCGGGCGCTCATGCTGGAGCTCTTCCCCGAGGGCTTCGAGGAGCGCGATACCTCCGACGGGCTCGAGTTGGCGGCCTACACGGATGCCGGCGGCGAGGAACGGCTCTGGGCCGCCTTCAGCGACGTCTCGTCGCGCGACGTGGCCTCGGGCTGGGAGCGGCGCTGGCGGGATTTCCACCGTCCGGTTCGGATCGGGGCCCTCTGGGTCGGGCCGCCATGGGAGCGGCCTCCGCCCGATGTGCGCGTAGTGGTGATCGACCCCGGCCGTGCCTTCGGGACCGGGGGGCATCCGACGACAAGGCTGTCACTCGAGCTCCTGCTGCAGCTCGAGCCCGGGAGCCTGCTCGAGGTTGGCTGCGGCTCCGGCGTGATCGCGATCGCCGCCTGCAGAATGGGTTTCGCTCCTGTTGTCGCGATCGACCACGACCGGGCGGCGTTCGATGCCACGCGCCGAAATGCGGACGCGAACCGCATCGCCATCGATCTTCGCCTCGGGGATGCGCTCTCGCAAGAGCTTCCGCCCTCGGACGTGGTGGTCGCCAATGTCTCCGCTGCGTTCGCGCACGCGCTCTCCGGGCGGCTACAGGCGCGCAGCCTGATCGTCTCCGGCTACCTCGAGTCCGAGCGGCCGGCGCCGGTTGGTTGCACGCACGTGGAACGGCGAGTCGAGGGAGGCTGGGCGGCCGACCTGTTTCGGCGCGAAGAGTAGAGTCCCGGGCGCCGTGGCGGGTTTCTCTGTCCGCTTCCTGGGCTGCAAGGTCTCTTACGCCGATGCACAGGCGATCCGCGAGCGCCTGCTCACGGACGGCCACTCCGAGCTTCGCGAGGGGGGCGAGGTCGCCGTCGTCAACACGTGCTGCGTCACCCACGAAGCCGTGCGGAAGTCGCGACACGCCGCCGCCCGAGCCGCACGCACGCACGCCCGCGTGTACGTGACCGGGTGCGGCGCGAACCTGGCGGCAGACGGGTTCGCCGGGCTACCCGAGAACGTGGTCGTCGTGGCACGGCGCAGCGAGGAGACTCCCGCCTTCGTCGCCCGGGACGTCGGCCCGATCGGCTGCGTCCAGGCGGACGCGAGGCTCGAGCGCGTGCGTGCGTTCGTGAAGGTCCAGGACGGCTGCAGCTTCTCGTGCGCCTTCTGCGTGATCCCGCTCGTTCGCGGGCCTTCGCGAAGCCGGAGGGCCGAAGCCGTTCTAGAGGAGGTGCGACGGCGAGTCGCCCAAGGCCACCGCGAGATCGTCTTCACCGGCATCAATCTCGGCTGCTATCGCGACCGCGAAGCGGGCTACTCGCTGGCGCGCCTCGTTCGGGCGGCGGGAACGACGCCCGGCCTTGTGCGTCTACGTCTCTCGTCGATCGAGGTGAACCATGTCAACGAAGAGCTCATCCGCGCGCTGCGTGAGACGCCGACTGTGGCGCGACACCTGCACGTCCCGCTGCAGTCTGGAGACGATCGCGTCCTGCGCGCAATGGGCCGGAGCTACGACAGCCGCACCTATCTGCGCCGCCTCGCACCGCTCGCTGATTTCAACCTGACGAGTGACGTGATCGTCGGCTTTCCTGACGAGGACGGGCGGGCCTTCCGTCGCACGCTCGACCTGGTCGTCGCTGCGGGCCTCTCGAAAGTGCACGTTTTCCCTTACTCGCCGCGGCCGGGGACGTCGACGGCGGCCGAGGACACGGTTCCCGTGGGGACCAAGCGGGAGCGAAGCGAGACCCTCCGCGAGCTCTCGCGGAGGCAGAGCTTCGCGCGTTGGCGCTCGAAGGTCGGCTCCGAGGACGTCGTCCTCATCGACCGTCCCGGCCGGGGGTATGGCGACGACTACTCGCCCTGGCTCGTGCGGGGCAAGATCGGCGAGCTCGTCCGCGTGCGCGCGACGGCGGTCTCGGAGGAGGGGATCCTCGCTGCCTGAGGACTGTCTCTTCTGCCAGCTCGCGCGCGAGGGCGACCACATCCACGCCGCCGACGGGTTCGTGGCGGTTCGCGATCTCAACCCCAAGGCCGAGACGCACCTACTCGTCATCCCCGAGCGCCACGTCGACACGTTCCGGGACGTTCCGGAGTTTCCGGCCGAGGAGGCGAAGCGGATGCTCGAGTTCGTAGCCGAAACCGCAAAGACCGCGGGCCTGGACGACTACCGGGTCGTGGTGAACGTCGGCGAGGGCGCGGGCCAGACCATCTTCCATCTGCACTGGCACGTACTGGGCGGGCGCGTCTGGGGGCTTGCCGGATGACCCTGATCGCACGGTTGGAAGACGAGCTCAAGCAATCGATGGTGGCGAGGGACGAGGAGCGCCGAAACGCGCTGCGACTCATCCTCGCCAGCCTCCGGAGCGCGGAGAAAGAGCTGCTGCGGCCGCTTCACGACGACGAGGAGCTCCAGGTTCTGCAGCGTGAGCGCAAGCGCCGGACCGAAGCGGCCGAAGCCTTCCGCAGCGGTGGCCGCGAGGAGCAGGCGCAGGCCGAGGAGCGGGAGCTTGCCGTGCTCGAGGAGTTCATGCCCGAACCGCTCTCCGAGGACGATCTGGAGGAGATCGTCGATGACGCGATCGCCGAGGTCGGCGCGACGAGCATGCGCGACTTCGGGCGCGTTATGGCGGATGTGATGCCCCAGGTCTCCGGCCGGGCCGACGGCTCGGTCGTGAGCCAGCTCGTCCGCGAGAAGCTCGCCTAGTCCCAGGCGCGGATCGGGGCACCTGCCCTATTTAAGGCGCGCCCAGCCTCCTCCCCGCTGCGAGCGTAACGACGAAACACGCACGCGTGGGTCACCAAAGCGTGCCGATTTTGCGAACCGGCGTGGGAGGCGTCGGGGCCCGGCCGAGCGCCTACACTGAGGCCCCGTGCAGGAAGTTCTGTCGGTTTCCAACGATGTGGCCGCCGAGCTGGCGACCGTCGGCGATGGCGTTCTCGACGCGCTGCGAGATCGTCTTCGCTGCACGATCTTGCTCCGCGGCAACCGCCTCACAATCGAGGGCTCCGATCCCGACGTGGCACAAGCGCGAGCCGTGATTGACGAGCTCGGCGAGCTCGTCCAAGGGGGCCATGAGATCGACCCGAGCACCGTCGACGCAGTGCTCAGCGCGCTGGACCAGGCGGAGGATCTCCGCGAGGTCTTCGAAGACGTCGTCTGGCGGCATCGAGGCAAGAAGATCTCGCCGAAGACCCTCAACCAGAAGCGGTACGTGGACGCCATGCGGCGGCACACGGTCACGTTTGCGATCGGTCCCGCAGGCACGGGTAAGACGTACCTCGCGATGGCGCTCGCCGTCGCCTCGCTCTCGGACCGCGAAGTCGGCCGCATCATCCTCACCCGCCCGGCAGTCGAAGCGGGCGAGCGGCTCGGATTCCTTCCCGGCGACATGCTCGCGAAGGTCGATCCTTACCTGCGTCCGCTCTACGACGCGCTCTACGACATGCTCGATCCCGACCGCCTCGCGGCGTACATGGAAAAGGGCACGATCGAGGTCGCGCCTCTCGCCTTCATGCGCGGCAGGACGCTGAACGACTCGTTCATCATCCTCGACGAGGCGCAGAACACGAGCCCCGAGCAGATGCAGATGTTCCTCACGCGGCTTGGCTTTGGCTCGAAGGTGGTGGTCACCGGAGACGTGACGCAGATCGACCTTCCGCGTGAGCAGGCATCCGGGCTGATCCAGGTACAGGACATCCTGGGCTCGATCGAGGGGATCGCCTTCATCCGCTTCGGCCACGAGGACGTCGTTCGGCATCGGCTCGTGCAGCGGATAGTCGAGGCGTACAAGCTCCACACGGAGGAGACGGGCACGCAGCGCCGGCAGTAAGGGATGGTCGCGATCGAGGTGGCAAATCGCAGCGGCCTGGAAGTCGAGGAGGACGCAGCAGTCGAGCTTGCGAGGCGCGTCCTCGCGGAGGAAGGCGTTGAAGACGGCGAGCTCGGACTGTATTTCGTGGGCCCTGAGGAGATGCGCATGCTGAAGCGAGATCACCTCGGCCTTGACGAGGTGACAGACGTGCTCTCGTTCCCGATCGACGCGCAAGAAGACCTGGGCCAGGGAGTTCCGCGCCAGCTCGGGGACACGATTCTCTGCCCCGACGTAGTCGGGAACGCCTGGCGCGGACCGCTCGTGCACGGGCTTCTGCACCTACTCGGGTACCAGCACGGAGCGGAGATGGCGAAGCGGGAAGCTCGATGGAGCGAATGAGTCACCGGCGGGCGCAGACCTTGCTCGAGAGCTTCAACTTCGCCTTCGAGGGGATCATCCACGTCCTCCGCACCCAGCGAAACATGCGCTTTCACTTCCTGGCGGCGGCGATCGTACTTGTCGCCGGCCTCGCGATCGGCGTCTCGAAGCTCGAGCTGATCGCGCTCCTGCTCGCGATTGCGTTTGTCTTCATCGCCGAGATGATCAACTCGGCGCTCGAGCACACGATCGACGTCGCCACGACCTCGTTCGATCCGCTCGCGAAGCTCGCGAAGGACATTGCCGCCGGAGCCGTCTTGATCGCGACAGTCAACGCGATCGCGATCGGCTATCTCGTCTTCTCAGGCGAGATCGCGGGGCGCAGCTCCCGCCTGCTCGACAGGCTGCGGGACGCTCCCGCGCAGCTGACCCTGATCGCATTGGTCGTCACGATCTTCATCGTGATCGCGGCGAAGGCCTACACCGGGCGGGGCACGCCTTTGCGCGGTGGGCTCCCGTCAGGCCATGCCGCAGTCGCCTTCGCAGGTTGGATGGCGGCGACGCTGATCGTCGGCGACCCGCATCGCTTCCTGATCTCGTCTCTGACGTTCATCATGGCGTTGCTCGTGGCGCAGACGAGGATCGAGTCCGGGATTCATTCGACGTTGGAGGTCAGCTACGGCGGCGTCCTCGGCGCACTCGTCACCCTGGCCGTGTTTCAGCTGTTCTCGTGACTGAGGATCTGTACGAGCGAGCTGTCGCTGTGGCCGGGCGCGCCTACGCGCCGTATTCGAACTACCTCGTCGGGGCCGCCGTCCGCGCGCGTGATGGCAGGGTCTTCGAGGGAGTGAACGTCGAGAACGCTGCGTTCCCGCTCGGAATCTGCGCCGAGCGGGCGGCGCTTGCGCGCGCGGTCGTGGGTGGTTGCCGCCCGGGTGATCTCGAGGCGATCGGCATTACCGCTTCGCCCTGCGGCGGCTGCCGGCAGTGGTTGTACGAGTTTCGCCTCGATCGAGTTACCTTCCGCAACCGCGCGGGTGAGGTCGTCACGTACTCGCCTGCCGACCTGCTCCCGGACACCTGGGAGCTGGATTGAGGACCGGTCTGCGTAACGGGCGGACCGAGGGCGAGAATTCACACAATCGGCGCGAAGCCGTCACGGTGCCGCGCGCCGATGACGGGTACGCTGGCTCTCGAGGGCGGTGGGCAGGCATCCCCACCCTGGGTGGGGGATGTGGGGTCTGGTGAGGAGCGGATTCGTCTCCGTCGTTGGGCGCCCGAATGTGGGCAAGTCGACCCTCGTGAATGCGCTCTGCGGTGGCAAGGTCGCGATCGTCTCGGACAAGCCGCAGACCACACGACACCGTGTCGTCGGAATTGCGAACGGCACCGATTATCAGCTCGCTCTCGTCGACCTGCCCGGCTTCCAACGCCCCCGCGATCCCCTCACCCAGCGCATGCAGCGTACGGTCGACGAGTCGCTCGACGACGTGGAGGCGATCCTCTTCGTCCTCTCCGCACGCGAGCGCATCGGTGCCGGCGACCGCTTCATCGCGGGGCGGATCTTCGGTCGGCGGGTCCCCGTCGTGATCGCGCTGAACAAGGTCGACCGCCTCAAGCCGGGTCACATCGCGGAGCAGATGGCAAGGGCAGCGCAACTCGGAGAGTTCCACGCGCTCCATCCCGTCAGCGCCATCACCCGGGACGGAGTCGACAGCCTCCGCGAGGAGCTCCTCGGCCTCCTCGGGGAGGGCCCGGCCTACTACCCCCCTGGGCAAAGCACCGACCTCTCAGCTGAGATTCAGATCGCCGAGCTCGTCCGCGAGAAGGCCCTTCAGCTGACGCGCGAGGAGCTACCGCACGCGATCTCCGTCGAGATTGAAGAGCTCACCGACAAGGTTGTCCGCGCAACGCTCTTCGTCGAGACCGAGTCGCAGAAGCAGATCGTGATCGGGAAGGGGGGCGCGATCGTCAAGCAGATCGGAACGCGCGCGCGGCCGGAGATCGAGCTGGTGCTGGGCCACCCGGTCTTCCTCGAGCTGAAGGTGAAATCGCGGCCGAAATGGCGCCGCGACGAGGCGATGCTCGAGCGCCTCGGCATTTGATGGCGCTGCTGGCGCTGTTCGACGTCGACGGCACGCTTTTCCTGACGCACGATCCACTCTCAAGCGCGGTCATGCTGGCCTCTCTGCGCGAGGTCTTCGCCGTCGACCCGCCCGATGACGCTGTGGAGCGGACCGACCACGCCGGCCAGACGGCAAAGCGAATCGCTCGCCAGGTGCTGTGCGCCGCCGGGCTGGACGATGACGAGATCGACGCGCGTCTCAGCGATTGGTGCAACCGGTTCGCCGTCGGCTACACGACGCTGTTGGCCAACGCCGACACGAGCGGCTGGGAGGCTGCTCCTTATGCAAACGAGGCGCTTGCCCGTCTCGCTGCGGCAGGCGTTCGCCTTGCTCTCCTCACGGGCAACCCCGAGCCGATGGCGCGGGCACGCATGGCACGCCTCGGGCTCGAGCGATTCTTCCCCGAAGGACAGGGAGCGTTCGGGTGCGACGCGGAGGACCGGGCCGACCTGATCGCGCTCGCCCGCGGGCGCGCGGGAGGCTGGCCGGCCGAGGCGACTGTCGAGATCGGCGACACGCCGCGTGACGTCAGGAGCGCGCACGCAGCGGGCGTCCGCTCAATCCTGCTGCGCTCAGGACGGAGCGGTGAATCACTTCTCGAGGCGGACGCGGTCTGTGACGATCTCGCCGCCGCCGCGACGCTTCTTCGTGCCTGGAGCCGCTAGGGCCATCCCGGCCCGGCTGCGCTGACGTCTAGGGCGGGGTTGCGGGGATACACTCAGCGCATGGCCCAGGCGCCTGCTCTTCCCGCTGGTTTCGAGCTTCCGCTCGAGCCCCGGCTGCCTCGGATCGGGTCGATCGACCAGGTCGCCGTCGAAGAGCGTGCTGTAACACTGGGCAAGCGCTCGATCAAGCGCGAGTCGAAGGTCTTCGCGCTCGAGCTTGCGGTCCGGATGACCGACCTGACGACGCTCGAGGGCGCCGACACGCCCGGCAAGGTTGCGGCACTCGCGTCGAAGGCCGTGCGACCCGATCCCTCGGACCCGAGCGTGCCGTCGGTCGCCGCCGTATGCGTTTACCCCAACCTCGTTCCGACCGCCGTGGAGCGCGTCCGTGGCAGCGGAGTCAAGGTTGCCTCGGTCGCGACCGCATTTCCCTCAGGCCAGTCCCCGCTGGAGGCAAAGCTCGAGGAGGTTCGCTGGGTGGTCGAGCACGGCGCGGACGAGGTCGACATGGTGATCGACCGCGGCGCTTTCCTCGCGGGCCGTTACGCGAAGGTCTATGACGAGATCGTGCGCGTGAAGGAGGTCTCCGGCGAGACGCACCTGAAGGTCATCCTCGAGACCGGCGAGCTCGGCACCTACGACAACGTGCGGCGGGCATCGCTCCTCGCGATGGCAGCCGGCGCGGACTTCATCAAGACCTCCACCGGCAAGCTTCCCTCGGCGGCGACGCTGCCCGTCTCGCTCGTGATGCTGGAGGCCATCCGGGACGTCTACGAGGAGACCGGCCGCCGCGTGGGGTTCAAGCCTGCGGGCGGGATCCGCAACGCGAAGCAGGCCGTCCAGCATCTCGTGCTCGTGCACGAGACGCTCGGTGTCGACTGGCTGACGCCCGATCTCTACCGCTTCGGCGCATCGTCGCTTCTGAACGACATCCTCATGCAGCTGCGCAAGGAGAAGACGGGCCGCTACCAGAGCCCGGACTACTTCACGATTGACTGACCTCGAGCGAAAGCAGGACCGCGCGCCGATCCCGGCCGGGTGGGACTACGCGACAGCGCCGGAGTCGCGCGATGTCGTCACGCTCCGCGAGCGCTATGGCCACTTCGTCCGCGGCGAGTGGCTCGAACCGAGGGAGACGTACACGACAATCGATCCCTCGAGCGAAGAGCCGCTCGCGGAGGTCGGCCAGGCCACCGAGGAAGAAGTCGGAGCCGCCGTCGCCGCCGCCCGCGAAGCTTTCGAGAACGGCTGGTCAGAGTTGCCCGGCTCGGAGCGCGCGAAGTACCTCTTCCGGATCGCACGCATCCTCCAGGAGCGCTCGCGCGAGTTCGCGGTGCTCGAGTCGCTCAACGGCGGCAAGCCGATTCGAGAGTCACGCGACGTCGATTTGCCGCTCTCCGCGGCTCACTTCTTCTACTACGCGGGCTGGGCGGACAAGCTCGAGTACGCCTTCCCAAATCGGCGGCCGAAGCCTCTGGGGGTCGCGGGCCAGATCATTCCCTGGAACTTCCCGCTGTTGATGCTGTCGTGGAAGATCGCGCCGGCCCTCGCGGCCGGGAACACGGTTGTGCTCAAGCCGGCCGAGACGACACCGCTGTCGGCGCTTCTGTTCTGCGACGTCCTTCGCCAGGCCGAGCTGCCGGCCGGCGTCGTCAACATCGTCACCGGCGACGGGCGTGCCGGGGCGGCGCTCGTCAAGGCGGAGGTCGACAAGGTGGCGTTCACCGGCTCCACCGAGGTAGGCAAGGCGATCCAACGCGAGCTTGCGGGGACCGGCAAGAAGCTGACGCTCGAGCTCGGCGGCAAAGCCGCGAACGTGATCTTCGACGACGCTGCGCTGGACCAGGCGGTCGAGGGCATCGTCAACGGCATCTATTTCAACCAGGGCCACGTCTGTTGCGCCGGCTCGCGGCTGCTCGTCCAGGAGTCGATCTACGAGCCGGTGATCTCGAAGCTGAAGCGCCGTCTCTCGACGCTTCGCGTGGGTGATCCGCTCGACAAGAACACCGACGTAGGCGCGATCAACTCTCGCCAGCAGCTCGACAAGATCAGGGAGCTCGTCCGCAGCGGCGAGGAGGAGGGTGCCGAGATCTACCAGCCGCCGTGCCGCCTTCCGGAGAATGGCTATTGGTTCGCACCGACGGTCTTCACGAACGTCGCGCAGAGCCACCGGATCGCCCAGGAGGAGATCTTCGGGCCGGTGCTCTCGGTGCTCACCTTCCGCACGCCCGACGAGGCGGTGGAGAAGGCCAACAACACGCCCTACGGGCTGTCGGCCGGTGTCTGGACGGAGAAGGGCTCGCGAATCCTGGCGATGGCGCAGAGGCTCCGGGCGGGCGTGATCTGGGCCAACACCTACAACCGCTTCGATCCGAGCTCACCGTTCGGCGGGTACAAGGAATCCGGCTTCGGTCGCGAAGGTGGCCTCCACGGTCTGGAGCCCTACCTCAGGTTCGAATGACGAGGCTGCCGGTTCGCAAGACGTACAAGCTCTTCATCGGGGGCGAGTTCCCGCGCTCGGAGTCAGGTCGGACGTACGAGGCGGAGGGCCAGAACGCCGCGCGCGCATCAAGGAAGGACGTGCGCGACGCCGTGCGGGCAGCGCGGGCCGCTTTTGCGAAGTGGTCGGCGATGACGGCCTACAACCGTGGCCAGGTGCTCTACCGGATCGCGGAGATGATGGAGGCCCGGCGAGCTGAGTTCGCGGAGCTGTGCTCGGGGCCAAAGGAAGTCGAGCGCTCGATCGACCGGGTCGTCTGGTATGCGGGGTGGGCGGACAAGCTCGCGCAGGTGCTCGGCTCGTCGAATCCGGTCGCCGGCCCGTACTTCAACTTCACGGTGCCGGAGCCGACAGGTGTGGTGGGGATCCTCGCCCCTGCGGAGCCGGCGCTGGCTGGCCTTGTCTCGCGCCTAGCTCCGGCGATCGTCGGAGGCAACGCGGCGGTCGTCGTCGCGTCGGAGCCGCACCCGCTCGCGGCGATCGAGCTCGCCGAGGTCCTGGCGACCGCAGACGTGCCCGGCGGAGTGGTCAACATCCTCACGGGCCGACGAGACGAGCTCGCGGCGGTGCTCGCCGGCCACATGGACGTGAACGCGCTTGATGTCTCTGGTGCGGACGGACAGGTCGCCGAGCTCGAGCAGCTCGCCGCCGAGAACGTGAAGCGCGTCGTCCACGGCGCTGCCGACGATCAGAGCCCCTGGGAGATCGCCGGATTCCTGGAGCTCAAGACGGTCTGGCACCCGATCGGCGTCTGAGCGGAACGCGAAGGCGAAGCCCCGATGGCCGGAATCAGCGTCCTGTTTAAGGCACACCCGGCCTCCTCCCCGCGGAGAGCGTATCGAGAGAGTGCGCACACGTGGGTGCCTGCTTTGCGCCAAAATTGCACGCTGTGACGGGAGCCCGCCGCTTCAGCCAGGCGATCTCGGAGGGCGACGGGATCTCGATCATCGTGCTCGTCGGCGATCTCGGGGCCGCCCAGGCTGCAGAGGACGAGGGGGCGGAGGCGCTGGTCCTCCAAGCCGCGGTCGACGGACTTCCGGCGGCGACCGGCTTGCCTTTGCTCTCGCGGCAGAGCTCGCCCGACGACGCGCGGAGGGCTGGAGCAGATGCCTGGGTGCTCACCGTCGCCCCTCTCGAAGACGAGGAGACGGAGCTCGAACGACTGTACCGAGACGCTCTCGGCCTTGGCCTCGACTGCGTCGTCGAGGTCCACGACGAGGAGGAGCTCCGGCTCGCCCTTGAGCGCATCGATCCCGAGATCTTCCTTCTCTCGGGTGTTGCCGCGGACACAGATGACCCCGCCCTGGACCGCGTGCTCGACCTGTTGCCCGACGTTCCGGCCGGAAAGCTCGCCGTCGCAGAGGTCGACATCGGCGGGCGAGCCGACGTCGAGGAGCTCGAGCGGGCCGGCGTCGACGGGTTGATCGTCCGGGCAGGAAACGTGGCCGAGCTCGTTGGCGGACCGCCGCCCGAGGTCTGAGGCCGCTTGCACTGCCGCCGCCGGGACGCGGCTTCGTAGTCCCGCTGAATGAGCGTCGCCGAGACTCAGAGGGAGCGGCTCAGCAAGAGTGTCTGGGGCGGTCCACGGGTCGCGCTCGTGGCGATCCTCGCCGCCGCGGCTGCGCTCCGCGTGGTCGGCATCGCCTACGGCCGGCCGTTTCCCCTCTTCAGCCCGGACGAGCAAAACATCGTTCCTCGGGCGTGGCACATGGTGCACGGCGGCGGTCTCGACCCTCACTGGTTCGACTACCCGACGCTGCTGATGTACCTGCTCGCACCGTTCCAGGCTTGGCAGCCCGCCCCTTCCTATCTCGCCGCGAGGTTTGTGGTGCTCGTGCTCGCACTTGGGGCCGTCGCAGCGGCCTGGTGGCTCGGAAGCCGCGCCTACGGTGGCGCCGCCGGAGCGGTCGCAGCGGCGGTCGTCGCAGTCGAGACGACGGCGGTCGACTACTCGCGGATGGCCGTGACCGACATCCCGCTAACCCTCGGCGTGGCGGCATCGCTTGCGCTGCTCGTAGGCGGCCGGATTGAGCTCGGCGGGCTCGTCGCGGGGCTGGCCACGAGCGTCAAGTATCCGGGCGTACTGCTACTCGTCCCGCTCGCAGTGGCGGGCTACCGGCAGCCGCGGCGCCTCGCCTTCGGTGTGCTGCTGGCGGCCGCCGCGTTTTGCGCGACGAGCCCGTTCGTGATCGTCCACTTCGGAAGCGCCGTTCACGACGCCTATCGGGTGCAGAAGCTTGCTCATCACGGCTGGCTCGGATTCGAGCACGACCACGTCGCGCCGATCGCGTTCGTCGTCCGGCTCTGGCACGGCTTGGGCCCGGCCTTGCTCGTCTGTCTCCTCGGGCTCGTCGTTGCAGCCGTCGGCCGGAGACGCGCCGACCTGATCCTGGTCTCGTTCACTGCGATCTATTTCCTGGATCTCTGCACCCTCGGCGCCCACTTCGACCGGTACCTCCTGCCGCTGCTCCCGCCGCTCGGAGCGCTCGCAGGCCGCCTTCGGTCCCTTGCGCCGGTGACACTCCTGCTCCTTGTCGTGCCCTTGACGTGGTCGGCTCGCGATGCGCGCCGTTTGACGAAGGTGGATACGAGGGTGGTCGCCTTGCGCTGGATCGAGCGCAATGTCCCGCCCGGCGCGCATCTTGCCGCGGACCCCTCGCTTCCGCCCTTCGCGGGTTTCCGCGTGCTGAAGCTTCGCCTCCCACTCCCCGAGGAGAAAGGCGCCGATCCGAATCGCGACCTCGGCGGGCTCCGCCGGAAAGCCGTCGGCTACGCGGTCGTGACCGGGGCAGTGGCGGACCGCGTCCTTGCCGCCCGCGAGCACTATCCCCGCGAGACCGCGTTCTACGAAAACCTGCGCGCGCACGCCCGGCGTCTGTTCTACGTTCACGCGGACGGCTTGAACGGCCCCTGGGTCGCGGTCTACCGCCTCTAGGAGGGTTTGGCGGAACCTCGCTCGTCGTCGGGGCGGACAGCGCGGCCCGGCGGCACAGACGAGGTTTCGTCAAGCCCTTCTGGCTAGCCGAAGAACGCGTGCGCTACTTCGAACCAATCGTCCGGCACCGTCTTCAGCTGGGCGGTCGCCTCCTCGAGCGAGACGTCGACGATCGCGTCGCCGTGCAGCGCGGCCATGCGCCCGAAGCGGCCCTCGTGAACGAGATCTGCCGCCTTCAGGCCGTAGCGCGTGGCCAGCACGCGGTCGCGGGGGGTCGGCGACCCTCCGCGTTGAACGTGGCCGAGCACCGTGACGCGTGTCTCGTAGCCGGTGCGCTCCTCGATCTCGCGTGCCAGCACCGCTCCGACGCCGCGCTCCGAGAGCCGCACGTGCCCGAACTCGTCGAGCTCCCGATCGGCCTCGAGCCCCTCGAGCCCCTCGAGCTCGTAGCCTTCGGAGACAACGACGATCGAGAAGTCCTTGCCACGCTCGTGGCGCCGGCGGATGTCGTTACAAGCCTCCTCTACGGAGATCGGATGCTCCGGGATCAGGATCACGTCTGCGCCGCCTGCAATGCCGCTCATGACCGCGATCCACCCCGTATGGCGGCCCATCACCTCCACGACCATGACGCGGTTGTGTGACTCCGCAGTCGTGTGGAGCCGGTCGATGGCCTCCGTGCAGATGAATACGGCCGTGTCGAAGCCGAACGTGTAGTCGGTCGCCGAAAGATCGTTGTCGATCGTCTTGGGCACGCCGACGACCGGGAATCCGTGCTCGGAATGCAGGCGGGTGGCGACACCAAGCGTGTCCTCGCCTCCGATCGCGACGAGGGCGCCCAGGCCTTCGCGCTCGAAGTTTGCGAGCACCGCTTCGCTCCCGCCCTCGAGCCGGTATGGATTCGTGCGCGACGTTCCGAGGATGGTCCCGCCGCGCGGCAGAAGGCCCGAGATCTCGAGCGGCCCGAGCGGCTCGAACTTGGCGTCGACGAGCCCGCGCCATCCTGCACGCACACCGACGACCTCGTGCCCCCGAGCGAAGCACCGCCGCGCCACCGCGCGGATCACCGCGTTGAGCCCGGGACAATCTCCGCCGCCGGTCAGGACGCCCACCTTCACGGCCGCATCCTACGAGGGCCCACAGCGTCGAGTGCCGAAGGTGGGAGTCGAACCCACACGAGGCTTGCGCCCCACCGGATTTTGAGTCCGGCGCGTCTGCCAGTTCCGCCACTTCGGCTCAGCCGAAAGAGTAGCCCCGTGAAGGTGTCGGCACGATCAGCCTCTGACCTGGTGTCGGGGCGGAGTGCCTTCCGAGTTGAAAGCCCGCGGGGATAGGCCGATACTTGCGCTCTGCAAAGGCCGAGCGCCGGTCGGTCGGTCGGCGCATTTCGGAAAAGGGCGAACGATCGTCAGGCGATAGAGGAGGGCAAGTGAAGAAACGAATCTCGGTAGGTGTACTCCTGGCCGCAGTGGGTGTGCTCGCGCTGGTCGCAGCGGGCTGCGGTGGCGGGAGCAAGAAGAGCAGCGGCGGCACAGGAGGCGGAGGCGGCAACGTGCAGGCGCTGCCGGCTTCCTCGTGCAACGCGCTCCAGTACAAGGGCTCGGGCAAGGCGAACTACCTGATTGCTTCCGATCTGCCGTTGATCGGCGGCTCGCGCCTGCAGACGGTTCAGATGAACAAGGCGATCGCCTACGTGCTCCAGCTGCAGAACTGGAAGGCCGGCAAGTTCAACATCGCGTTCCAGGCCTGCAACGACGCGTCTGCCCAGCTCGCGAAGTGGGATCCGACGAAGTGCAGCGCGAACGCACACGCCTACGTGGCCAACAAGAGCTTGATCGGGGTGATCGGCACGTTCAACTCGGGCTGCGCCGCGATCGAGATGCCGGTGTTGAACCAGGCCCCGGGCGGCGGCCTGCAGCTGCTCTCGCCCGCAAATACGTACGGCTGCCTCACCGAGCACTGCTCGGCCACTGAGCCGGCGAAGTACTTCCCGACGGGCAAGCGCAACTACGCCCGCGTCGCGCCGAGCGACCCGAACCAGGGCGCCGTCGACGCGGCGTTCCTGAAGAGCAAGGGCGTCAAGAGCGTCTACATCCTCAACGACAAGGAGCCCTACGGTCTCGGCGTCGCGAAGAACTTCAGAGGCGCCGCGAAGGCCGAGGGGATCACCGTGCTGGGCTTCGACGCCTACGACCCGAAGGCGCCGAACTACCAGGCGCTCGACACGAGGATCAAGGCGACGAACCCGGGGGCAGTCTTCATCGGCGGCCTGATCGATGAGAACAGCGGCCAGCTGATCAACGACAAGGTCAACATCGTCGGCAACAACAGCAAGGTTCTGCTGATGCTGCCGGACGGCTTCACGACGGCCTCGGTCTTCCAGCGCTCCCAGGGCGGGACGCCGAAGGCCAACGGCGCGTACTTCAGCGTCGCGGGCGTCGGGATCGATCAGTACAAGGGCGCCGCGCTGAAGTTCATCAACGGCTTCAAGGCGCAGCTCGGCGGCGCGGCTGTCGATCCGTACGCGATCCTGGGTGCGCAGGCGGCCCAGGTGCTGCTGGACGCGATCGCGAAGTCCGACGGAACCCGGGCAAGCGTGGTTGACAACGTCTTCAAGACGCACATCAACAACGGCTTGATCGGCAGTTTCTCGCTGAACAAGAACGGCGACCTTTCGGGTGCGACAGGTGCCGCTCTCAAGTTCACGATCTACGTCGGAGCCGCGAACAACCTGAAGACGCTGCTCACGACGAGCCCGCAGCCGAAGCTCGTCCAGGCGGCGAGAACGGGCTAGCCCACCAGAAACGAACCGGTCCGGGAGGGCCACAATGCCCTCCCGGACCGCCCTACAATCCCGCAAATAGCAGTCGAAGCCCGCACCGACGAGCCCTCGGCTCTCGCAATGCTTCGAAGCCGGAACCGGCCTTCGTTCCTCTCGGTGCTCGGCCTCGTGTTCGTGGGGCTGCTGGTGGCGTGGCTGGTCAAGAACGCGGTCGACACCCCCCGCGACTTCTTCAACATCTTCCTGATCGGCCTGACGACGGGTGCGGTCTACGCGCTCGTTGCGCTCGGCTATACGCTCGTCTACGGGATCCTGCAGCTGATCAACTTCGCCCACGGCGATGTGTTCGCGCTGAGCGGTCTCTTCGCCAGCACGATGGTCATCTCCGTCCTCGGCCTCGGCGGGGGATCGAGCACTCTCGGAATCGTCGGCGGCCTTGCTGCGACGTTCGTGATCGCGGCCACGTTCGGCGCCATCGTGAACACCTCGATCGAGTTCGTCGCCTACCGCCGCCTCCGGAGTGCGCCGCGCCTGGCGGTGCTGATCACGGCCGTCGGAATGTCATTCATCGTCCAGAACATCTCGCTTGCGATCTACGACGTGAATGCTCGAAGCATCCCGCCACTCATCTCCGGCAACAGCGTGTTCTCAATCAGCGGCGTCCACTACGCCTGGGACGCGTTCTTCTCGGTGATCGTCACCGTTCCCGTGCTCTTGCTGCTCACCTGGCTCGTGAAGTCGACACGCCAGGGCAAGGCGATGCGTGCGACCTCCCAGGACCCGGAGGCCGCCGCGATCATGGGCATCGACGTCAACCGGACGATCTCGTTCACGTTCGCGCTCGCCGGCGGCCTCGCGGGGATCGGCGCGACGCTGTACCTGATCGAGTTCAACATCCGGTACGACACGGGCTTCACGCTTGGCCTGATCGCGTTCACCGCCGCCGTCCTGGGCGGCATCGGCAACCTGACCGGCGCCGTCCTTGGCGCACTCCTGATCGGGATGATCCAGGCCTTCAACGAGGGGCTCTCGTGGTTCGCTCCGGGCCCGTCGTGGACCAAGTCGATCGTGTTCGCGCTCCTCATCGCCATCCTCGTCTTCCGGCCCGAGGGGCTGCTCGGGGAACGCACGCCGGAGGGCGCCTAACGTGTCCTCCCACGGCCGGCGTGCGCGCGCGTCTCTTCGGGGCTACCGGAAGCAAGCTGTTCGCGCCAGCCGGCTCTACCGCGTAGGCGCGGCCTGGGAGAAGCTCCCGGCGCCCCTTCGCCAGAAGGCGGTGCTGGTGATCGCCGTCGGGCTCGGGGTCACGTACCCGTTCTACGTCGACAGCCTGCCGACGAACATCCCCGTGATCCTCTCCTTCCCGACGCTGCACGACACCGTGACGATCCTCGTTTTCGTGATGATGGCCGTTGGCTTGAATGTGGTCGTCGGCTACGCCGGGCTGCTCGACCTCGGCTACGTCGCCTTCTACGCGATCGGCGCCTACACGGCCGGCTGGCTTGCCTCGGGGCAGTTCCAGCAGGTCAGCTTCCACTTCGGGGCCGTCGGCGTGACCTCTTCCGCGACCGGGATCCACATCTCCGTCTGGCTCGTGTTGATCATCGCTGCCATCGTGACCGCGGTCGGCGGCATCCTGATCGGATTGCCGACGCTGCGGCTGCGCGGCGACTACCTCGCGATCGTCACGCTTGGCTTCGGCGAGATCATCCCGCAGTTCGTCCGCAACGGCGACAGCCTGCACGGCTTCGACCTGACGCACGGGACGTTCGGGATCAGCCCGATCGATCCGCCGGGGTTCGGTCAAACCTTGCACAACGCGCTCGGACTGCCCGTGCGCTACGACGAGTCGTTTCCTCCGTCGCCCGACCGGCTCTTCTTCTGGACGGTCCTCGGGCTTCTCTTGGTCACGCTCTTCTGCAGCATGCGCCTGCGCGACTCTCGCCTTGGACGTGCCTGGATCGCGATCCGCGAGGACGAGACAGCGGCCGGAGCGATGGGGATCCCGCTGATGCGGACGAAGACCTGGGCCTATGCGATCGGTGCCTTCTTCGGCGGAGTCGCGGGCGCCTACGTCGCAAGCTTCAACTCGGGTGCGTTCCCGACCCAGTTCGACTTCAACATCTCGGTCTTCCTGCTCTGCATGGTCATCCTCGGAGGGATGGGCAGCCTCTGGGGCGTGGTCGTCGCCGGGACGATCCTCGCGTGGCTGAACTTCGACGGCCTCGGCAACATCGGCTCCTGGGTGAACACCAACCTCCTGCCGGCCTCGCATCAGATCGACGTGCCGAAGTACGCATTCGGCATCTACGGGATCATCATCGTGCTGATGATGCTGTTCCGGCCGACCGGCCTGATCCCGGAGCGCCGGCGCAAGCGCGAGATCGAGGACGCTACCCGGGGCCCGCTCGACGAGCCGCTCTACGAGATGCGCGGCGCCGACGAGCCGGGAGCGGGCGAGCGCGGAGCGCCGGAGAGGATCCCACGAGGATGAGCGAAGGCGGGGCCAAGGGCAACGGCGACGGCGATCTGCTCATCGCCTCGCGCGTGCGCAAGGAGTTCGGGGGGCTGCTCGCCGTGAACGACCTCGACTTCACGATTCCCGAGCGGTCGATCGTGAGCCTGATCGGCCCGAACGGCGCCGGCAAGACGACGTTCTTCAACATGCTCACGGGGCTCTACCGGACCACGTCGGGCGCGATCATCTTCGACGGACACGACGTGACGGACAAGCCGCCCCACGCGATCACGAAGGCGGGCGTTGGGCGCACCTTCCAGAACATCCGGCTGTTCCCGCAGATGACGGCTCTCGAGAACGTGCTCGTCGGCATGCACTCGCGGCTCAAGGGAGGAATCCTGGGCTCGATTCTCGGGACCCCGCGTGTCCGCCGTGAGGAGCGCGAGGCGGAAGAGCGCGCGCGCGAGCTCCTCGAGTTCGCCGGGCTGCGCGGCGTCGACGACGAGCTCGCCGAGAGCCTGTCCTACGGCGACCAGCGCCGGCTCGAGGTGGCGCGCGCGCTGGCCACCGAGCCGAAGCTGCTGCTGCTCGACGAGCCGACCGCGGGAATGAATCCGCAGGAGACAGTGGCCTTCATGGAGTTCGTGGCAAAGCTGCGCGAGCAGCGGACGCTGGCGATCCTGTTGATCGAGCACGACATGAAGGTCGTGATGGGGGTCTCGGAGCGCGTCACGGTTCTCGACTACGGCGAGAAGATCGCGGAGGGAACACCGCACGAGGTCCAGCGTGACGAGCGCGTGATCGAGGCGTACCTCGGCAAGGGGGCGACGGAGTGAGCACGGGCTCCGGGGACGGCCAGCGCGAGGTGATCCTCCGGCTCGAGGACGTTCACACCTTCTACGGCTCGATCCAGGCGCTCAAGGGGATCTCGCTTGAGGTTCGGGAGGGCGAAGTCGTCACGCTGATCGGCGCAAACGGCGCAGGCAAGTCGACGACGCTCCGCTCCATCAACGGTCTCAATCAGCCGCGCGAGGGGTCGATCGTCTTCCAGGGCAAGAACATCACCCGCCGGCGCCCGCACGAGATCGTCCAGATGGGCATCTCGCAGTCGCCGGAGGGGCGGCGGCTCTTTCCTCACATGTCGGTGCTCGAGAACCTGGAGATGGGGGCTTTCCAGCGGAAGGACAGATCGGGGGTGAGAGAGGACCTCGACCGCGTCTACGCACTGTTCCCGCGTCTTGCCGAGCGCAAGAGCCAGAAGGGCGGGACTCTCTCGGGCGGCGAGCAGCAGATGTGCGCGATCGGCCGGGCGCTCATGGCGCGGCCGAAGCTCCTCATGCTCGACGAGCCCTCGATGGGTCTCGCCCCGATCTTCGTCGAGAAGATCTTCGAGATCATCGGCGAGATCAACGGGCAGGGGACGACGATCCTGCTCGTCGAGCAGAACGCGCTGATGGCGCTGGACGCGGCCCAGCGCGGCTACGTGCTGGAGACCGGCCGCGTAGTGCTGGCGGACGACGCCAAGAGCCTTCGCAAGAACGAGCAGGTCCGGAAGACGTACCTCGGCGAGACCTAGCCCTCAGCCTTAGGCGATGACTCGAAGCGGGAAGTAGGGCGGCGCCAGGAGGTAGCCGACCCGCGCTCGGCCGCCGGCGCGTCCGTGCGCCATCTCGAGGGCCGCGCCGAGCCCATGCGCGGGGACGAAGCCGAGCTGGCGCGCGGCAACCGCATCGCGGCAACCGGCCACCACCACCGCTCCGAGGTGGCCGAGCGCCGGAGAGCAGCCCTCCCAGTCGGCGAAAGGCAGGAGGGGATGGCATGTTCGGCCCGTTCGGTAGTCGGCGATGGCGCGCTCGTCGGTCGCGGCGATCCGCTCCTCCTCGAGGAGTTGTCCGGGCTCGCCCAGTCCGGCCCCGAGGGCCTGGAAGACCCTGCGGTAGGGCTGCTGAGTCGGATGCGCGAAGCGGCGGTGGAAGCGGTTGAGCACGATCACCGTGCCACCGTCGGTAACCGGAAAGTTGTCGCGCCAGAGCCGGAGCGCCAGCCCGAGAGCGAGGTAGGCGACGAGCAACGGGTTCGGACGCTCGCGCGGCACGTGCGGCGTCGTGCGGGGGACACCGATGCAGATCGCGTCCAGTTGTCCTTCGAGCGTCGCAGAGCGAGCCTCGACGGAGCGGAGCAACGCTTCGGCGTGCGCCACCGACGGCGGCCCGGCGAAGGCCGCCGCTGCGCTCAGCTCGCGCCGGAAGGACTTCATCACGCGGTCACGGGCGAAACCGGGGAGGAGCCCGAAGCCGCGGCGGAACGGCGAACGGGCTATCCGCTCGAGCGCCTCAGGCTCGTACGGATAGCCGCGGGCCGCACCGAGTAGCCGTGCCTGGTTGAGCACCAACGAGGCGCCGATCAGCGGCACGCGCCTGGATAGCAGCCGCTCGAGCTCAACTGCGATACGCCACCCCTGCGAGGCGCCTGTCTCCAGGAGCGAGTAGGCGCCGGCTGCGCGCAGAGCGGGGCTCCCCGCCGCACCGAGCAGGGCCGCCGGGCCGCCGTGCAGCACGCTCTCGGCCGCGCTCACCGTCAGCACCAGGTCCGTTTCCACGAGCGACGGGTTGACTCGCAGAGGGATGTTGCCGACCGTGCCGAGCTCGATCAGCGCCGGATCCTCGGCGTCATGGACCTCCACCACGCCCCGGAATCGCCGGGCGAAGCCGGGCGACACGATGCCGAGCGACTCGAGGTCGCGGCGGTCCGGCCTGCGCATCAGGCCTCCCGCCACGAGGAGCGTTTGCCGCTCGGACGGCACGCCGGCCTGTTCGAGCTCGGCCGAGACGGCGGCGAGTGCGGGCTGGCGAGGATCCTGTGGAGCCCCCGGGAGCGGCATGGTGGGAGGCTCGACGACGATGGTCGCGCGTCCGCCTCGGGTCGCGAGCGCTGCGAGCGGCTCGCCGGCAAGGGGAAAACGGAGCGCGTCTCGGATCGCCGCGCGGACATCCGCAATTGGCTCGCCCGGGGGTGGCGGGCGCAGCACGACCGCGTCGTCGGCGGTGTCGGCGACGATCACCCGGCTCCCGAACAAAAGCGGAACGCGCGCCATCAGAGGCCGGGTCTAGGGAATCGACCGGTAGAGCCGCAGGACGGCTGGGCGGAAGCCACGCCTGGGCCAGAAACGCGAGGCGAGCAGGTTCGTCACGCGCCAGTCGGTGACCATCGCGCGGTAGCCCTGGCCGGTGGCCCAGGCGAACCCAGCGTCGGTCAGAGCAACGCCGACCCCGGCGCCGCGGCTCGCGGGCAAGGTCGCAGCGAACGCGAGATAGCACGAGTTGTCGGGACGCCCGGGGCCCCGGTGGTGGCTCGAGCGTTCTGCCGAGACGAATCCCCAACAGGCGACAGGGCGGCCGTCGCGCGTGCAGATGAGCACCTCCTCGTCGCTCGAGCCTGCGAGCGTCTCGGCCCACTCCCGACGAATCTCGTCCTCGGTGGGCAGGGGCCTCGCCGAGAAGACGGGCGCCAGCCGCTGGTGCGCGGGCAGCGCCAGCTCGACCTCGAGCAGCGCGTCGACGTCGGCTTCGGTGGGCTTTCGGATCTCGCAGCCTTCGGGTACTCGCACGTCTGTCCGCTCGGGAACCTCGCGGTAGCCGTGAGCCTGTTGCTGGCCGAAGCCGAGCCGGAACCAAGCGTCGACGAGAGGGGTATCGGCCGGTAGGAGGACGTAGTGCCGCGTCCGGCCTTCCTCGACCCAGCGCGCCGCGGCATGGCCGTAGAGGTCGCGTGCGTCCTCGGGCTCCTCGACGACGTGCCCTGCGAGGTCGACCCAGACGTTCTCGCCCCAGATGCCGGGGTCCCGCGGAGCGCCGAGCACGTAGCCGGCGAGTCGCCCTCCGCGGAGCGCCGCAGTCCCCGACGCGCTTTCTTCATGCCAGGCGTTTTCGACCTCCTCGAGGGCCTCGGCCGGGTCCTCGTAGCGCTCCGGCAGCAGCGGCTCGGCTCGCCGGTCGCGCGCGTGACGGGCTGCGAGGAGCCCGGCTGCGTCCTCCAGATGGTCGTCCGAAAAGGGCACAAGCTCGAGCCCGCTCACGGGACGTAGACTCGCAGAGATGTCGCCGAAGACGCTCACCGGTGCCGAGCTCCAGCTCGACGACGCGCCCGCCCGCGAGGCCGATCTCTTCCTCGTCGACGGCAACAACCTCGCCTACCGCGCGTTCTTCGCGCTGCCGGAGGAGCTGGCGACGAGCGAGGGGTTCTCCACGAACGCCCTGCTCGGCTTCACCAACATGCTCTTCAAGCTCCTGGCCGACTACAAGCCGAAGGGAGTCGCGGTCGCCTGGGACACGCGACCCGTGCACCGGACCGAGCTGCTCGAGACCTACAAGGTCGAGCGGAAGCCGATGCCCGATCTGCTGCGCGAGCAGTTTCCGCACTTCCGGCCGATCGTCGAGGCCTTCGGATACCGCAACCTCGAGTTCGAGGGGTGGGAGGCCGATGACGTGATCGCGACGCTCGCGCACCTCGCGGACGAAGCCGGGATCAGGACCTGCGTCGTCTCGACCGACCGCGACGCGTTCCAGCTCGTGACCGAGAACGTCTGCCTGATGATGACTCCGCGCGGCGTGTCCGACGTCCACGTCTACACGCCCGAACGGGTCGAAGCGCGGCTCGGGATCGTCCCCGAGAAGGTGCCGGACTTCATCGCGCTCAAGGGAGATCCCTCCGACAACATCCCCGGCGTCCCGGGGATCGGGGACAAGACCGCGGGCCAGCTCGTGGCGCAGTACGGCTCGCTCGAGGACGTGCTCGAGCACGTTGACGAGCTGACGCCGGCGCGGGCGAACGCGATCCGCGAGCACACGGAGCAGGCGCGCGCCGCCAAGGAGCTCGCGACGATGCGACGTGACCTCGAGCTCGGCTGTGACCCCGCGGAGCTCGTGCTCTCGCCGCCGGATCGCTCGAAGCTGAAGGAGATGTTCCGTCGCTTCGAGTTCCGCAACCTCCTCGGCCGAGTGGACGAGCTCGACGTTGCCGTTCCCGCGGCCGTCCTCAAGCCGACGGGCGTCGCGGTCGCGTGGCGCGAGGAATCCCAAGCCCTGTCGCTCCCTCAGGCCCCGGTTGCAGTAGCGGGGGACGACGCACGGATCGCCGTCGCGATGGACGAAGAGGTCGTCGTCTCGTCCCGGCCTGAGCGGCTCGAGGGCGAGCTGATCGCCCACGATGCGAAGGCGCTCGGGATCGAGGCGGTGGACGACACGATGATCCTCGCGTACCTGATCGAGCCCGGCCGTGCCGACTACGACCTCGACGACCTGGCCGCCGAATACGGAATCGAGCTCGTGCCGGAACCGGAAGCAGACGAGAAGACGGCGGCGCTCGTTCGTCGTGCCGCCGCAACGCTCAGACTCCGCGACCCGCTGCTCGACCGTGTCCGCGAGCGAGGTGAGGAGCCGCTCTACCGCGAGATAGAGCTGCCGCTGATCGAGGTGCTCGCGGCGATGGAGCGCGCCGGCGTCAAGGTCGACACGTACCGGATGGGCGAGATCACCGCCCGCCTCGCCGACCGCCTCGAGGAGCTCGAGTCGAAGGCGTATGAGCTGGCGGGCGAGGAGTTCGTCCTCGGCTCGACGCAGCAGGTCGCACGCATCTTGTTCGAGAAGCTCGGCCTCACGCCGGGACGCAAGGGCAAGACCGGCTACTCGACCGACACCCGCGTGCTGCGCACAATCCGCGGCGAGCACGAGCTCGTCGGCGTGATCGAGGAGTGGCGCGAGTACTCGAAGCTGCTCAACACCTACCTCGGCCCGCTGCCGGAGCTGATCTCGCCGGAGGACGGGCGTCTGCACACGACCTTCAACCAGACCGTTGCGGCGACCGGCCGCCTCTCGACGACGAACCCCAACCTGCAGGCGATCCCGATCCGGACGGAGCTCGGGCGGGAGATCCGTTCGGCGTTCGTCGCCGAGCCCGGCTGCAAGCTCGTCTCGGCCGACTACTCCCAGGTGGAGCTGCGGATCCTGGCGGACGTCTCCGGAGAGCCGAAGCTGCGCGAGGCCTTCGAGCGCGGGGAGGACATCCACACCGCGACCGCGGCCGAGGTGCTCGGCAAGGATCCGGCGACGCTGACGAAGGACGAGCGGAACGTCGCGAAGATGGTCAACTTCGGGATCATCTACGGCATCTCGTCGTTCGGCCTGTCGGAGAACCTCGAGATCCCGCGTGAAGAGGCGCAGGCCTACATCGACACATACCTCGCCCGCTTCCCGCACGTGCAGGACTTCATCCAGCGAACGATCGAGCAGGCCGCGCGGGACGGCTACGTGACCACGCTCTTCGGGCGTAGGCGACCGGTTCCCGAGATCCGCGCTTCCAGCCGGCAGACGCGGTCACTCGGCGAACGGCTGGCGGTGAACTCGGTCATGCAGGGGACGGCGGCTGACGTCATCAAGAAGGCGATGGTGGCCATCCACGCGCGGCTGCGCGAGGAAGGCCGTTCGGCGAGGCTCGTCCTGCAGGTGCACGACGAGCTCCTGCTGGAGGCGCCAGAGGCGGAGGTGGCCGCGGTGAAGGGCCTGGTCCGCGAGGAGATGTGCGCCGCCTACGAGCTCGACCCGCCGCTCGACGTGGACGTCGGCGCCGGCGACGACTGGCACGAAGCCAAGCGCTGAACAACCGCCTTCGAGGGTGACGGGGCTACCCTCACCTTGTGGCCGAGGCCACGATTCTGGTCGTTGACGACGATCCGCCGATCAGGCGGATGCTCGCACGCACGCTGATCGCGGAGGGGTATGGCGTCGACTCGAGCGCCGACGGGGGCGCGGCACTCGCGGCTGTCGAACGCTCGGTGCCGGACCTCGTCGTGCTCGACGTCTCCATGCCGGGTGTTGACGGCCTCGCCGTCTGCAGGAGGCTGCGTGACAAGGGCTTGCGGCTGCCGATTCTCTTGCTGACCGCCCGCGGCGAAGTGGCGGACCGCGTTGCCGGCCTCGACGCCGGCGCCGATGACTACCTCGTGAAGCCCTTCGCCTCCGAAGAGCTCCTGGCGCGTGTGCGGGCGCTTCTGCGGCGCGGAGGGGAGCCGGAAGATCTC
Source organism: Gaiellaceae bacterium (assembly GCA_049644305.1). GTDB lineage: Bacteria > Actinomycetota > Thermoleophilia > Gaiellales > Gaiellaceae > AC-32. The sequence goes on along the minus strand of JBARRQ010000008.1, from coordinate 36,958 downwards.
CTCGCCTATGGAGATCTCGTGTTCGACCTTCGTTCGCGCCAAGCCGAGCGTGCCGGGCGGGTCATCCAGCTGAGCGCCCGCGAGGCCGATCTGCTCGAGCTGCTGCTCAGGAATCGGCGCCAGGTCGTGACGCGCCAGCTCGCGCTCGAGCGGATCTGGGGCGGCCCGGGCGGGGCCAGCCTGAACACGATCGACCGTTACGTGTCGTACCTCCGCCGAAAGCTCGGAGAGCCCGCTCTGATCGAGACCGTGTACGGCACGGGCTTCGTCCTCCGATGACCGGCGCGTCGCTCCGTGTTCGCTCCGTTGCGGCCGCGGCGATCGCCATCCTGCTCGCCGTCGCCGTGGTCGGCATAGGCGTCGACGTGCTGGTGTCGCGGCATCTCCATCGCTCACTCGATCGCACGTTGCGGCAGCGAGCCGTCGAGACGGCGCAGCTCGCGGCGTCGGCGCCGGCCGTCCTGACTACACCCGGCGCGCTCGACGCACCGCTCGGCGGCACGCAGCTGTCGGTGGAGGTGGTCGATCGCCACATGCGCATCGTTGCCCGGTCGCTGGCTCTCGGCGGCCGGGTGCTTCCCGCCGGGGAATCGCTCCGGCGGGCGATCACGGCCGGACTCTCCGGCTACTCGAACCTCGAGCTCGGCGGCGATCACCTTCGCGCGTACACGGCGCCGCTGGCCGAGGTGGGCGGGCCGGCCGCCGGCGGCGCCGTCGTCGTCGCGGGATCCACACGTGACCTCCGCGACACGCTCGCGAGCTTGCACGCGTTCGTGCTCGTGGCCGCCCTGGGCGCCGCAGTTCTGGCCGGCGCGGCCGTCGCCGTGCTGATATCGAGGGCCCTGCGACCGCTTGGGAGGCTGGCCGAGGCGGCTGCAGAGGTCGAGCGCACCGGCGATCCTCGCCGGCGGCTACCGCAGCCCGAGGCCCGCGACGAGGTCGGGCGGCTTGCGGCGACGCTGAACGAGATGCTCGCCAGCCTCGAGCGCTCGCGTGACGCCGAGCGCCGGTTCCTCGCGGATGCCTCACACGAGCTCCGTACCCCGCTTACTGCGCTGCGCGGAAACGTCGCCTACCTCGCTCGTCACGGGGCGACGACCGAGCTCGTGGGCGAGTTGCAGGCAGACGCGCAGCGGCTGGCGCGGCTTGCAGACGACCTGCTGGCTGTCTCCTGGGAGGAATCAGCAGAGCCGCCTACAGAGCTCATCCGCCTCGACGAGCTGGCCGAGGCGGCGACCCGCGGGAACGGCCGCGTCGTGCGGCGGCTCGATCCCGTGGCGGTGCGCGGCGACCGCGCGGCACTCGAGCGGGCGCTGGTCAACCTGATCGAGAACGCCGAGCTCTACGGCCCCAGCGGCGGCGAAATCACTCTTACTGCGCGCCGCGTCGACGGCATGGCGCAGCTCTCTGTCGAGGACGAGGGGCCGGGCCCGAGCCCGGAAGAGGCCGAGCACATCTTTTCGCGGTTCTGGCGAGGCGGGCACGAAGATCCTGGCTCGGGTCTCGGGCTCGCGATCGTGCGTGCGATTGCCGAGCGGCACGGAGGCCGCGCGTTCGTCGAGGGCTCCCGCTTCACAATCGAGCTGCCGGCTCTCAGAGGTTTCTCAGAGTTCGACGCTACAAGTTCCGGGATGTCTCGGAAAGGACGCCCGTGAAGCTCCTTCGCACCCTGTCCACTTCGCGCTTGCTACTTCTGATCGGCGGCGTGGCCGCTCTCGCCGGCTCCGTCGGCGCGATCGCCGTCGCGGCCAGCGGGGGCGGCGGACCGACGCCGTCGCCGAAGCCGCTCGCGAACGCCCTGCACGACGCCGTCACCGCCCCGGCCCCGAAGGGGATCACGGCTCGGATCAAATTCACGAACAACCTCTTTCCGTCCGGTGCCCTGGCGGGCAATCTCGGCTCGGCGCTCATGACCGGGGCCTCGGGGCGCCTGTGGGCGACGAACGACGGCCGGGGTCGTCTCGAGCTGCAGTCGAATGCGGGCGATGTCCAAGTGGTGTGGAACCAGACCGCCGTGACGATCTTCGACGCATCGTCGAACACGGTGTACCGGGCGAAACTGCCGGCGCACGCGGCCGCCACGAAAGAGCCCGGTGGAACGGATGGAACCGGCGGGCCGACGCTGGCGAGAATCCGCGACCTTCTCTCGAAGCTGTCGAACCACGCCGACGTCTCGGGCGCCCGGCCCAGCGACGTCGCGAACCACGCGGCCTACACGGTGCGCCTGTCGCCGAAGCACGACGGAGGGCTACTCGGCGCAGGCGAGCTCGCCTGGGACGCCGTGAGCGGGGTGCCGCTGAGGATCGGCATCTACGCGCAGGGAGCCTCCTCGCCTGTTCTCCAGCTCAAAGCGACCAAGATCTCCTACGGCGCTGTCGCGTCCAGCGACGTCGAGGTATCGCCTCCGGCTGACGCGAAGGTGGTCGACCTGGGCTCGCTCGGTCGAAGCCGGCACCATCAGAAAGGCGCGCACGTGAGCGTGAACGGCCTGAAGGCGGTCGAGAGCAAGGCGGGCTTCCCGGTCATCGCTCCCGACACGCTGGTCGGGTTGCCGCGCCAGGACGCGCGTCTCGTAGGCGGCTCGGGCTCGACGGCGGCACTGCTCGTCTACGGCCACGGGCTCGGCGCGATCGTCGTCGTCGAGCGAAAGGCCGACGCCCAGAGCGGGAACGGCATGCTCGGAAGCCTGCCGAGTGTCTCCATCGCCGGCGCGACTGGGCACGAGCTCGCGACGCAGCTCGGGACAGTCCTCAGTTGGAGCCGCGGTGGGGTCGCGTTCGTGCTCGCCGGCTCGGTGCCGCCGGCAGGTGCCGAGGCCGCCGCACGCGAGCTGAAGTGAGCGGACCGACTCCGGTCGCGGCACGCGGCCTCATCAAGGTCTACGGAAAGCTCGTCGCCGTCGATCAAGTCGACCTGACCGTGGAGGCCGGGGACGTCTTCGGCTACCTCGGCCCGAACGGGGCAGGGAAGACGACCTCGCTGCGCATGCTTCTCGGGCTCATCCGGCCCACGGCGGGCTCAATCGAGCTCTTCGGCCGCGACCCGCAGGTCGACGGCGCGGCCGCGCTGGACGGCGTTGCAGGATTCGTCGAGGGGCCCACCTTCTATCCCTACCTCTCTGCCCGTCGCAACCTGCGCCTTCTGGCGTCCTATGACGACGGCGACTCGCGCTCCCGAATCGAAGAGTTGCTCGAGGTCGTCGAGTTGCGCGATCGCGCGAACGACAAGGTCGGTGGCTATTCACACGGGATGCGCCAGCGCCTCGGGATCGCCGCGGCGCTCCTACGCGCTCCCAAGCTGCTGCTGCTGGACGAGCCGACCACCGGCCTGGACCCGGCCGGCATGCGCGACATGCGCGATCTCGTCCGCCGTCTTGCGGCGCAGGAGATCACGGTCCTGCTCTCGAGCCACCTCCTGGGCGAGGTCGAGGAGCTGTGCAACCGCGTGGCGATCATCCGCAAGGGGCGAATCCTCTACGAGGGACAGCTCCGGGACCTCCTCGCCACGGCCACGACCGGCTACCAGCTGCGGTCGCCCGAGCTCGAGCGCGCAAAGGCGCTGTGTCTTGGGCAGGCCGGGATCCACGAGGTCTCGTCGGTCGACGGAGAGGTTCGTTTTCAGGCGGAGGAGGACGCCGTCGCCGCGCTGTCGATCGCGCTCGGCCAGGCGAGGATCGCCGTCACCGCGCTCGTTCCCCAGCGGGCGAGCCTGGAAGAGCTCTTCCTGGGCCTGACCGAAGAGGCCGAGGCCGGCGTGGGGGAGGCGGTCGCATGATCGCCGCAGTCGGGAGCGTCTACGAGTGGGAGATAGCGAAGCTGCTCGCCCAGAAGCGCACGTACCTGGGCTTGATCTCCGCCGTGCTCGTCCCGATCATCTTCGTCGTCGTGCTCGTCCTCCAAACGGGCGGGCCCAACGAAGTGCCGCTCGGCCGGTACATCCGTGACACGGGCCTTGCGGTGCCGTTCGTCGTTCTGTTCTTCATGTCGATCTGGGGTCTCCCGCTGATAACTGCGCTCGTTGCGGGTGACATCGTTGCGTCGGAGAGCCACAACGACACGCTCAAGACGATTCTCACGCGATCACGCGAGCGAGGTCAGGTCTTCGCCGGCAAGGTGCTGGCCGCATTGACGTACACGGCTGTGGTCGTGTTCGCGATGGGGCTCGTCGGTCTTGCGGCAGGCAGCATCGCGTGGGGCTTCCACCCGTTGACGTCGTTGTCCGGAACGAAAGTGTCGGCCGGGCACGGCCTGGCCCTTCTCGTCGCAAGCCTCGCCGTCTACTCGCTGCCGCTGGCCGGGATCGCGTCATTCGGCCTGCTGCTCTCAACGGTGACGCGGAACAGCGCCGCCTCAGTGGTCGGGTCGCTCATGTTTGCGCTGTTGATGCAGTTGCTCGGCGTGCTTCCCGGGACCGAGAGCTTCCGTCCGTACTTGCTCGGCACGCAATTCGAGGCATGGCACGGATTTCTGCGCACCCCTGCTGACTGGGCTCCCGTGATCCGGGCGCTCTGGGTTTGCTCGCTCTACATCGCCGCGACGCTGTTTCCCGCGTATCTCGTCTTCCTCCGCCGCGACGTAGCAAGCGACTAGCGCGCCTCTCTCTCCCGCGGCGCAAACTCGGCAAATGCCAAAGGTCTTTTACAGGCCCACGGCTATACTGACCGCCTTCTTGATGGCCAACGAAACAGTAGATAGACAGGAGCAGCAGCTCGACGAAGCCGGCGTCTGGACGACGACGGAGGACGGCCGGCGCGTCCCCGACTACGACGCGACCTTTCCGACGATCAACGAGGGCGAGGTCGTTCACGGCACGGTCGTCCGCGTGGACAAAGACGAGGTGCTCGTCGACATCGGCTACAAGTCCGAAGGCGTGATCCCGGTCGCGGAGCTGTCGATCCGGCGCTCCGTGAACCCCGCAGACGAGGTGAGCCTCGGCGACGAGGTCGACGCGCTCGTACTGACGAAAGAGGACGCCGAGGGCCGTCTGATCCTGTCCAAGAAGCGCGCCCGCTTCGAGATGGCCTGGAAGGCGATCGAGAGGGCCGCAGAGTCCGGAGAGCCGGTCGACGGCAGGGTGATCGAGGTCGTGAAGGGCGGCCTAATCCTCGACCTCGGCGTGCGGGGCTTCTTGCCCGCCTCGCTGGTCGACATCCGCCGCGTGCAGGACCTGGACGAGTTCCTGGGCCAGGAGCTTCGCTGCAAGGTGATCGAGCTCAACCGCTCACGGAACAACGTCGTGCTCTCTCGCCGCGCCGTGCTCGAGGACGAGCGCAAGGAGCAGCGGCAGCAGATTCTCGACCGCCTGAATCCGGGCGACGTCGTCGACGGACAGATCTCGAACATCGTCGACTTCGGCGCCTTCGTCGACCTCGACGGGATGGACGGGCTGATCCACATCTCCGAGCTCTCCTGGAGCCACGTCAACCATCCGTCCGAGGTCCTCGAGATCGGCCAGGACGTAAAGGTCAAGGTGCTCGACATCGACCGCGAGCGTCAGCGCATCTCGCTCGGCCTCAAGCAAACCCAGTCCGACCCCTGGCAGCAGGTGCTCGAGCAGTACCAGGAAGGCGACACCGTCGAGGGCAAGGTGACGAAGGTGGTCACCTTCGGGGCTTTCGTCGAGATCATGCCCGGAGTGGAGGGGCTGGTCCACATCTCCGAGCTGGCTCAGCACCACGTCGAGAACCCGCGCGAAGTCGTTTCGCAGGGCGATCTCGTGAGCGCGAAGATCATCGAGGTGGACGCCGAGCGGCGGCGGCTGTCGCTCTCACTCAAGCGCGTCGAGGGCGGCGGCGTCACGCAGCGCGCCGACGATTCCGAGGCGGTCGAAGGCACACCGAACCTCGATCTCTCGGAGGAGGTGTTTCCCGAGGCCGGGGAGCCGGTGGAGGCGGGTCTCGAAACACCTGTGGCCGAAGCCGACACCGCGGCGGAGGCACCTCCGCAGGAGCTGCCGGCCGCCGAGGAGGCGGCTCTCGAGGCACCCGTAGCCGAAGCCGAGACCGAAACTGCGGCGGAGCCGGCGCCGGAAGAGCCGTTCGCCGAGATGAGTCCCGAGGAGCTCGACGCGAGCATCGAGGCCGACCAGGAAGCTCCCGAGACGCCGGGCCCCGGCGACTCGGAAGGCGAAGCGCCGGCGCCGCCCGACTAGGCGTTCGCTTGCGACGCCGACCAAGGAGGCCGGGTCGGCTTTGCCGGCGCGGCCGTCTCGCGCACCGTTTGGGGTGCAGAACGACGTTCCCCTCCTGCCGAGCTGGCCTCTGATGGTGCGCCCGCTGGCCGTCGCCATCACGGGCGGCATCGGAGCCGGGAAGAGCGAGGCGCTGGCAGCCTTCGCGCGCCACGGCGCCGCGACCGTCTCGAGCGACGCGATCGTCCACCGCCTCTTGCGCGAGGACGAGGAGGTTCGCGCGGCGCTGCTCGAGAAGTTCGGAGAGAGGATTCTCGACGAGGCCGGCCAGATCGACCGCAACGCCATCGCGGAGCTCGTCTTTCCTAATCGCGACGACCTCGACTGGCTCGAGCGGCTGCTCCATCCCCGGGTCGTCCGGGAGTATCTGGAGTGGCGCGAGCAGCTGGGACGTCTGCCGAATCCGCCCGCAGTGTGCGTGACCGAGGTGCCGCTTCTCTACGAAGTCGGCGGCGAGAATAGGTTCGACACCGTCGTCGTCGTGACAGCACCGGCCGAAGTGCGGGCCTCGCGGGCTCAGGTGCCCCCTGAGCCGCGTGAGCCTCGCCTGCTCCCGGACGAGGAGAAGGCGAGCCGGGCCGACTACGTCTACGTCAACGACGGCTCGCTCGAGGAGCTCGACGAGTTCGTGGCCGGCGTCATGAACGACCTCGTCAAGTGAAGAAGCTCCTCGCCGTTCTGGTCGTCGGCGCGGCCCTCGGCGGCGGGTTCGCGTACGTGCACTCGACGGAGCCCGGCTGGTGGGTGCGGATCTGGTACCCGCTCCGCTACGAGACGATCGTGCGCGGCCACGCGCGGAACTACCGGCTCGACCCGGCGTTGCTCGCGGCCGTCATCTACCAGGAGAGCAAGTTCCGCGCGCACGCGCGCTCGAGCTCCGGCGCGATCGGGTTGATGCAGCTGCTCCCGGACACCGCGAAGGGAATCGCGGTCCACACCGGCGGCTCCCGCTTCCGCGTGGCCGATCTCGACAACCCCGAGATCAACGTTCGCTACGGCGCCTGGTACCTACGCCACCTGATGGACAAGTACGGCGACGAGCGGACCGCGCTCGCGGCCTACAACGCGGGGCAGGAGAACGTCGACCGCTGGCGGGCGCAGGGCGCCGGGATCGCGTTCTCCGAGACGCGCCACTACGTCAAGCGGGTCGAGCACCTGAAGACGTTGTACCGCCGCGGCTACCACCGCCAGCTCTACGGCTAAGCGGCCATCGACTTATCACGCCTCACTCGGACTGGGACCTAGAACTGTGCGTCGGCCGGCGTACCGGCCAAGCCGGCGCGGTCTCTTAACGGCATCGCAAGCGATGCCTCAGGTGACACTTGACAGACAGCATGAGTGATGTCATAGTGATGTCGTCGTGCAGCTACAACGATTCATCGATTCGCTCAAGGCCGACCTCACAGCGGTCGCGGAGCTGGGCGACGAGACGACGGCGGATGCCGCCGGTCGCCTAGTCGTCACGCTCCAGGCCTCCGTCGGCCTGCGCCTGCTCGACGCGCTCTCCGAAGCCGCGCTCGAGCTGAACGACAAGCTGCCGACGGGACACGTCGAGGTCCGGCTGTCCGGGCAGGACCCCGAGCTCGTCTTCGTAGGGGACGAGCCGGAAGCGCCCGTCGCCGGAGCTGAGGAGGGCCAGACGGCTCGCATCAGCCTGCGTCTTCCCGACGCGCTCAAGACCGCGATCGAGGCAGCCGCGGCGCGCGAAGGCGTCTCCGTCAACACCTGGATCGTGCGGGCGCTCTCGCGCTCGACGACCGCCGGCGGCCCGTCTGTCCAGTCAGGGAACCGACTCACGGGCTACGCCCGGAGCTGAGAGGAGGAAACATGGCTTTCTACCCAATCCCGTTCGGCCACGTGGAGGTGCGTATCGACCGGCGGCCGGCGCGCAGCGCTTGTCCGCGATGCCGAGGGTATCGCGTACCGGTTGAGGGGATCTGGGGGAACCGGGAGGTTCCCCCACCTTGCATGTGCTGGGTCGAGCGATGAGGACCGAGACCTTCCAGACGCCGGCCGAGGTACGCCTGGACGTCAGGCTCGGCTCCGGCGAGATCAGGCTCGAGACCGCCGACACGGCGGAGACGAGCGTCACGCTCGAGCCGCTGCGCGACAACGAGGCGAGCGCGACCGCCGTTACGGAGGCCCGCGTCGAGCTCCGCGGAGAGGAGATCGTGATCGACGTCCGCGACCGGCGGCGCGGCTTCCGCGGGGCCGAGGTGCTCGTCGAGATCCACTGCCCCAACGGAGCGAGCGTGCGGGCGAAGTCAGGCTCGGCGGACGTCGAGGGCCACGGGCGGTTCGGCTCGGTCGAGGTCGGGACCGGCTCTGGCGACGTCCAGTTCGGCGAGGTCTCGGGCGATGCCGAGATCAACGCGGCGAGCGGCGATGTCCAGCTCGCCGCGGTGGGCGGCGAAGCCCGCATCAACACGGCCTCGGGCGATGTCCAGGTGTCCTCGATCGCCGGCAACGCGAAGGTCAACTCCGCGTCCGGCGACGTGATGATCCGCGAGGCCGGCGGCCGCCTCGAGGTGAACAGCGCCTCGGGCGACGTGCTGGTTCGCGAGGCCTCCTCGTCCGCGAGCGTGAACACCGCTTCGGGCGACCAGACGATCGGCTCCGTCTCCAAGGGGAAGGTCGACCTGAAGTCGGCCTCGGGAGACCTGAAGATCGGAATCCGCGAGGGGTCGACGCTCTGGGTCGACGCCCGGTCGAGAAGCGGCGAGGTGCGGTCCGAGCTGCCGGTCTCGGATCTTCCGCCCGAAGGGGACGCTCCCCAAGTCGAGTTGCGCGCCAACACGATGAGTGGCGACATCACCGTCGTCAGGGCGTGAACTCGACCGAGCTAGCCGAGGCCCCGCGTCGGCCTGCCCGCGTACCCGCCGTCCTGCGCGAGCATGATTTCCGCCGCTTCTGGGCCGGGCAGACGATCTCGCTCTTCGGCGACCAGGTCACGCTGCTCGCCCTTCCGCTCGTCGCGGTGCTCGCGCTACACGCGAACGCGGCGCAGATGGGCTACCTCGGCGGCGCCGAGCTGATTCCGAGCCTGCTCTTCTCTCTGCACGCCGGCGCGTGGGTCGACCGCCGAGGACGCCGGCGGCAGACGATGCTCGCGACCGATCTCGGCCGTGCGGCGCTGCTCGCGACGATCCCGATCGCCTACGCGTTCCACGTGCTGACGTTCGCGCAGCTGTGCGTCGTCGGCTTCCTGGTCGGAACGCTGAGCGTGTTCTTCTTCGTCTCCTACAACACGCTCTTCGTCGCGCTCGTCCCACGCGAGCGATACCTCGAGGCGAGCTCCGTGCTGAACGGCAGCCGGGCGCTCTCATATGTCGGCGGGCCCAGCGTGGGCGGGCTGCTCGTCCAGGCCCTGTCTGCGCCGGGAGCGCTCGTGGTGGACGCCGTCTCCTTCCTCGCCTCGGTGTTCGCCCTCAAGTCGATCTCTCCCGTCGAGCCTCCCACCGAGAAGGCCGAGCGCGGGCACTTGAAGGCCGGCATCCGGTACATCCTCGGCTCCCCGATCGTCCGGGCCTCGCTGCTCGCGACGGCGACGATCAACTTCTTCAACTTCGTCTTCTGGGCGCTCTTCATCCTCTACGCGACGCGCACGCTCGGCGTGCGGCCAGGAGCCCTCGGGCTCGTGCTCGGAGCCGCGTCGGTGGGCGGCGTGGTCGGCTCGATCGTGACGGGCCGGATCAGCCGCCGGATCGGAGTCGGGCCCGCCTTCATCCTCGGGTGCGTCCTCTTTCCCGCTCCGCTCGTACTGGTCCCGCTCGCCGGCGGCGGCCACTGGAGGATTCTCGCCTTCCTCTTCGCCGCCGAGGCTCTCTCGGGCTTCGGGGTGATGATCCTCGACATCACGGCCGGGTCGATCAAGGCGGCTCTCGTTCCGGACCGCCTCCGCTCGCGCGTCACCGGCGCCTACATGGTCGTCAACTACGGCGTCCGCCCGGTCGGCGCGCTGCTGGGCGGCGCGCTCGGGACCTGGATCGGACTCCGCCCGACCCTCTGGATCGCAAGCGTGGGCGCAATTGCCGGCGTCCTCTGGCTGATCGGGTCGCCGTTCCTGCGACTGCGTGACCTGCCGGAGGCCGACGCATGAGCCGGACCGACCTGTTCCGCCGGCGCTCGCTGGTCGCGCTGCTCGCGGCGGAGGTCGTCTCGACCACCGGCTCGCAGATGACCTGGCTCGCGCTGCCCTGGTTCGTGCTGGTCACGACCGGGTCGGCGACGAAGACGACCTTCGTGATGGCCGCGGAGCTGATCGGGCTCGCGCTGCTCGGCTTGCCGGGCGGGCGCGTGCTCGGCCGGCTCGGCGCGAGGCGGACGATGATCTTCTGCGACGGCGCCCGGGCGCCCGTGATGACCGTGATCCCGGTGCTCCACTGGAGCGGCGGCCTGTCGTTACCGGTTCTGCTCGGAGTGGCCTTTGCGCTCGGCGCATTGAGCGCGCCCTACTTCGCCGCGCAGAAGGTGATCGTCCCGGAGCTGCTCGGCGAGGGAGAGCAGGAGGTGACGGAGGCCAACGCGCTCTTCCAGGCCGCGACGCGCACGACGATGCTCGCGGGCCCGGTGCTGGGCGGCCTCTTGATCGGCGTGATCGGCGCGACGAGCGTCCTGCTCGTCGACGCCGGGAGCTACCTCGTCTCCGTGCTGCTGGTCTGGACCTTCTTGCCGAAGCGTCCGCCCGTGGAGCAAGCGCCTGAGCACCGGCAGATCCGGGCCGGTCTCCGCTTCCTCTTCCGGGACCCGCTACTCCGCGTCTGGTGGCCTGCGTTCGCGCTCGGCGACGCGGCCTGGACGGCCTTCTTCATAACGATCCCGGTGCTCGTGCTGGCGCGCTTCGGACACGACCCGAAGATCGCCGGCTGGCTGTTCGCGTCCTTCGGCGTCGGAGCGGTGCTCGGCAACGCCGTCTCGTTCCGCCTCCTGACGCGTCGCTTCGACGGGCTCGCGATCTTCTCCGCCTTCATCGTCGTGCAGGTGCTGCCGCTCTGGCTGCTCTGGCTGCCCCTGCCGGCCGCGGGTCTCTCCGCGATCCTCCTCGTCTCCGGCATCGGCAACGGGCTCGTCAATCCGAGCCTGCACTCGATCTCGACGCTGCGCATTCCAGCGCCGATGCGCCCGAACGTGATGACGACCGTGATGGTCCTCTGGGCCCTTGTCAACCCGCTCGGACTCTTCGTTGCGGGGCCGATCCTCGATGCATTCGGAACCACGCCGGTCTTGATCGGCTTCGCGGCCGTTCAGACCCTGACGATGAGCGCTGCCGCACTCGTCGCGGTCAGAGAGCGGGTCAGGCATCGTCCAGAGCCCGCGCCCGCGTTCTAGGAGGGCTGGCGAGACCTGGAGCAAGGCCCCAAACGCTCGCTAGCCTTAGCTTCATCGCAGAGTTCAAAACCTCAGACGCCTACCAGCCGACCGGCGACCAGCCGCAGGCGATCGCCGAGCTCTCGGCCGGGCTGCTCGAAGGCGAGCGCTACCAGACGATGCTCGGCGCGACGGGCACGGGCAAGACCGCGACGATGGCCTGGATCATCGAGCAGGTTGGCCGCCCCGCGCTCGTGATCGCTCACAACAAGACGCTTGCCGCGCAACTCTGCAACGAGTTCCGCGAGTTCTTCCCCGAGAACTCGGTCGAGTACTTCGTCTCCTACTACGACTACTACCAGCCCGAGGCCTATGTCCCGCAGGCGGATCTCTACATCGAGAAGGACTCCTCGCAGAACGACGACATCGCGCGGCTGCGGCTGGCCGCAACCTCTGCGCTGATGACGCGCCGCGACGTCGTGATCGTCGCCTCGGTCTCCTGCATCTACGGCATCGGCTCGCCGGAGGAGTGGCGGGAGCGCCTTTTGATCCTGGATGTCGGCGAGGAGCACGACCGCGATCTCGCGCTACGCAAGTTGATCGAGAGCCAGTACGTCCGGAACGACAGCGTGCTCGCCCGTGGGCGCTTCCGCGTCAAAGGCGACGTGGTCGAGGTGCAGCCCGCCAACGCCGAGACGGCGTACCGCATCTCCTTCTTCGGGGACGAGGTCGAGCAGATCACGCACTTCGATCCGCTCACGGGCGAGATCTTCGACCGCCTGGACAACCTGGCCATCTGGCCCGCGACGGAGTACGTCACGTCGAAGCCGACCGTCGAGCGGGCCCTCGGCGAGATCCGGCACGAGCTGGAGGCGCGGATCAGGGAGCTCGAGTCGGACGGGAAGATGCTCGAGGCTCACCGGCTGCGGCAACGGACAGAGTACGACCTCGAGATGATGAGGGAGCTCGGCTTCTGCTCGGGGATCGAGAACTACTCGCGGATCCTGGAGGGCCGGCCGCCGGGCTCGCACCCGTTCACGCTGATCGACTACTTCCCCGACGACTTCGTCTGCTTCGTCGACGAGTCACATCAGACGATCCCGCAGCTCGGCGGGATGTACGAGGGCGACCGCTCGCGCAAGCAGACGCTCGTCGACTACGGCTTCCGGTTGCCCTCGGCTCTCGACAACCGGCCGCTTCGCTTCGACGAGTTCCTGGGCAAGGTGCCGCAGCTCGTCTTCGTCTCGGCGACGCCGGGCCCGTTCGAGCTGCGCCACTCCGGCCGCATCGCCGAGCAGCTCGTCCGCCCGACCGGGATCGTCGACCCCGAAGTCGAGCTGCGCGCGACGAAGAACCAGATCGACGACCTGCTCAACGAGATCCGCCGCCGCGAGGAAGCGGGCGAGCGCGTACTCGTCACGACGCTGACCAAGAAGATGGCCGAAGACCTGACCGACTACCTGCTCGAATCCGGCGTCAAGGCGCGCTATCTGCATTCAGAGGTCGACACCCTGGAGCGGATCCAGATCATCCGCGAGCTCCGGCTCGGCGAGTACGACGTGCTCGTCGGCGTGAACCTCCTGCGCGAGGGCCTCGACCTGCCGGAGGTCTCGCTCGTCGCCGTTCTCGACGCGGACAAGGAGGGCTTCCTGCGAGGCAGGACGGCGCTGATCCAGACGATCGGTCGCGCGGCCCGCAACGTCAACGGCAAGGTGTTGCTCTACGCAGACAAGCTGACCGAGGCGATCCAGGGCGCGCTCGACGAGACGAACCGCCGCCGCGCGAAGCAGCTGGCGTACAACGAGGAGCACGGGATCACGCCGGAGTCGATCGTGAAGGGTGTCTCCGACATCGCAGAGTTCCTGTCGCTCGAGTCGCCGAAAGTTCCGGGCCGCCGGCGCCGTGGCCGCGCCCAGGTCGAGGGGATGACGACGGAGGAGCTCGAGAAGCTCGCGATCCAGCTCGAAGAGGAGATGTTCGCCGCGGCAGAGGAGCTGCGGTTCGAGTACGCCGCGAAGCTGCGGGACGAGATCAAGGACCTGCGCCGCGAGCTGCTGGCCGCGACTCCTACTAGCGGCGTTTCACCTGCACGGTGAAGCGGCCCGTGGCGGTGTTGCCGCTCGAGTCCATAGCCTTGCAGGTGACCGCTGTCCGCCCGAGCCGGAAAAGTGAGCCCGAAGGCGGCTTGCACGAGACGCTCACGCTGCCGTCCACTTGGTCCGTGGCCGTGACGGAGAACCTGACGCGCTTGCCGCGCTTGCTCTTGGTCGTCACGGCGAGGTTCTTGAGTCCCTTGAGCCGCGGCTTGGTTGTGTCGAACTGCAGGCCGGGCACGCTCAGCGTGCCGCTCAGCTCCGCGTGGAGCGTGCGGCCTTTCGGGGACGGCGGCTCCGTATGGCTGAGGAGCGTGAGCTCTCCGCTGCCGGTGGCGCCTGCGTAGATCCCTGAGCCGCCCGTGACGGTGAAGGCCAGGGGCTGCGGGTCGGCGTAGGGCTGGCAGCCCGAGCTCTGGGCTGAAAGGTCGATCTCTCCCTTGCCGGTGACGACGATGGGCAGGCGGTCGATCTTCGCGTGCGCGCAATCCGGGTTGGGATCGCTCCGGTCCTCGAGGATGGTGAAGGCCATGGTCGTCTTCCCGAGCCCGGGAATGGCCGGATCCGTGGTGGCGGGATAGCAGAAGGTCTGGGCCGGCGTGCCCGGGCCGCAGTCGACGGGGCCGTTACCGCCCACACTGAACGGACCGTCGAAGACTGCGTGCAAGGAGACGGTGTCGGCGCGCGCGCTGCCGGCAACGGCGGCGAGCGCACATGCGGCCAGGACCGTGATCGGGATCAGCCTCTTCGTCACGTGACTTCGTGTCTTACCACGGTGGCGGCGGGTTGCCAACGTTGCGGGCCGCGGCCGCGGGCACTAGGTTCCCTGGCGTGCTCGGCGCGATCATCCAGGCGATCCTCTCCGGTTTCATCATCGGCGGGCTCGCACGCTGGGCGGTGCCTGGGCCCGACCCGATGCCGTTCTGGATGACGGTCCTGCTGGGCCTCCTCGGCTCGGCGATCGGTGGTTCGATCGCAGTGGCGCTCTTCGGGCGGGCGCTGGACAGAGGGACGGTTTTCGCGGGGCTTGCCTTGTCCATCGGCGCCGCCTCGGGACTGCTGGTGGCGTACCGGCGCTTCGTCCAGCACCGGCCGCTCACCGGCCCCGACGCGTACCGCCCTCCCGCTCGGCCGCCGCGGAAGCTGCGGGACATCTTCGGCTCGCCGGCACGGCGCGCGTACGAGAAGGAAGATGCCGCCGAGCAGCTACGCAAGCTCGGCCAGCTCCACGACGAGGGCGTTGTCTCGGACGAGGAGTTCGAGCGTAAGAAGGCCGAGTTGCTGGCGCGCCTGTAGACGCCGGGCGAACTCTTAGCACCTTCTCAGGCCTCCTTCAGCTGGATCTCAGGTAGCCCCGCAAAGCTGGGTCGGTGCCCGAGACGACGGAAGGAGGTGATAACGAATGAGCATTCCGCGCAAGACCTTGCTCGCGACGATGGTCGCGTCCGCAATGCTCGTAGGCGGAGCCGTCGGCGCGGTCGCGTTTGCCGCAGGCTCGAGCGGCACGAGCTCGAACGGCTCGCAATCGAGCGGTTCGGCCAACAGCTCGAGCCGTGCCTTCACGCCGATCGAGACGAAGAGCCACGAAGCGGTTGAGAGCGCCGCGCGCGAGGCGCAGGAGGACGCCGGCCAGGTGCCGACCGTTCCCTAGGAGCGCTCGTTTCGTGCTTCGCGTGGGCGGGCCGCCCGGCCCGGCCCGTCCACGCGTTCAAGCCGGCTCTGTGGCAAGGGGCGAGAGGCCTCTTGGAAACCGGCGGATCCCGGTCAGGCCCCAGTCGTCTTCCCGCCACGTGTACGTGTGGACGAGCAGCGAGTCGTCGCCTGCCTCGTAGACGTGCAGGCCCCGCGCTTCGCCGCGGCGGTTCGGGCGCGGCTGCCCGAGCCCGGGCGCCACGGCGACGGTCACTCCGCGGAGTCCGCCGCGCTCGACCTCGAACTCGTGGCGCTCGCTAACCGCCGCCTGATGGATGTGACCTGCGAGGACGAGCTCGGCCCCTGCGTCCACGAGCGCGGCGAGGACCTTCGAGCGACGCGCGACAGGCTTCTTTCGCGAGCGCCAGGGAGCGCCGATCAGGTGATGGTGTAGAGCCACGATCCGTAGCGATCCCGCCGGCGCCTGTGCGAGCCGCTCCGCGGTGCGCCGCAGCTGGCTCTGGCGCAGCCCTCCTGACTGGTGGCGCCACGGACGGACCGAGTTGAGCCCGACGATGAACAGCCCGGGCGAGCGGTACACCGGCTCGACCGTCCCCCACTGTCGCTCGAATTCGCGAAAAGGACGCGTGAAGCGAGTGGGGAAGGCGTAGGAGATGTCGTGGTTGCCGGGCACCACCAGGAGTGGCCTCCCGAGGGCCCGCAAGAACGCTGCTGCCCGCTCGTGCTCCGCCCGCCGGCCGCGGTGTGCGAGATCCCCCGTGACCACGATCAACTCGGGCGCAACGCGCTCGATCAGGGGCTCGAGGCTCCGCTCGACCTCCTTCTCCTCGACGCTTCCGGCATGGAGGTCGGAGATGTGGAGGAGCCGCACGGGCAACGCCGAAGCAGGCTATACACTGAATTCCATGGCAGACGAATCGACCGAGATCTTCGACGACCTCTATCTCGGTCTCCGGGCTGGCGGCGCCATGCGCAAGCGGCGGCGGGGCGAGCCGCTGACGACCGAGGAGCAAGAGGTGCTGGGTCGCTGGGAGCGCCTCTCGACCGTACGCAAGGCCTTCGCGATCGGCGCGTTTTCCGTTGGGACGTTCGGCCTTGGCTTCACTTTAGGTGGCCTGATCTTCGGCCGCTGGCGCAAGGCCTGAAGCCAAGCCCGAACGGAATCGAGGACTACGTCGTCGTCCCGCGCCTGATGGGGCTCACGGTGCTATTTGGGAAGGAACCGAGCAGGCGATCACGGAGCAAACGGCCGCAGGAGTGATGCGGCCTGCGCCGAAGGCTCGGGCGATGCTTGCGACGCCCGACGAGCGGGTCTGCCTCGACGCGCGCCGGCACGGCGTCGTCCTCGCCCGTCCGCTGGCCCAAGCGGTGCTGCTGGCCGGCACGGGCGGCGTGCTGCTCAGCCAGCCGTGGCCGCTCCAGGTGCCCGGGGCTGCGCTGGTCTTGCTGGCTGCGCTGATCACGCTGCGTGCGGTCTGGCGATGGGAGCGGACCCGCCTCGTCGTTACGACCGAGAAGCTGTTCGTCGTTCAAGGCACGCTCCGCCGCCGGTCCTCCGCGGTGCGTCTTCGCACCGTCGAGAACCTCGAGCTCGAGCAGAGTCTTCCCGGACGTCTCCTCGGCTACGGCACGCTCGTCGCGGGACCGCTTGAGATCGAGCACGTGCCCGAGCCGCGGAGCGTCTACCGCCTGGTGGAGCGTCTTTCCGGATGATGAACGCCGCGCCGCCGCTGGAGGTGCGCGGCTACGGGCGCGACCGAGGACGCCGGCTCGGAGCGGACAGCGCGGCCCGACGGCACAGACGAGGTTTCGTCAAGCCCTCCTACTACTAGGTATCGCGGCGAACCAGAAGGAGCGCGGCGAGCGCGATTGCGAAAGCGCAGTAGCCGGCAAACAGCAGGCCCCCCCACAGCGGGGAGAGCGAGTGCGAGCCTTGCGTGAGCGAGAAGATCTGGCGCCCCGCCTCGCTCGGCAGGTATTTGCTGATCGCGTGGTTCCAGCTCGTCGGCAGCACGTTCATCAGCGGGGGGATGACGAAGAAGATGCCTGCGAACGTGGCAATGCCGCCGGCGGTATTGCGAACGATCGCACCGATCCCGAGCGCGAATATCCCGACGAGAACCAGGTATAGGGCGCCGCCGATCACCGAGCGTGCAACCCCCGACTGAGAGAACGAGATCTGGAGGATGTGGTGCCGCGACAGGATCGCCTGACTCGCAAAGAACGCAATCAGTACCGATGGCAGCATCAGTAGGAATGTCACAATCGCAAAGTCGGCGGTCTTCCCCCAGAGAACAGGCAGGCGTTTTGGGACTGCGCTGAAGGTGGCGCGGATCATCCCGGTCGAGTACTCGCCGGTGATCACGAGCACGCCGAGCACCGCCACTGCGAGCTGGGAAACGTTTACCCCTGCGAGGGCGATGTCGAGGGGATGCCGATCGGCCCGCTCATGAGGACTCATCGAGCCCCAGTGCGACGAGGTGACGGTCGCGAACAGGAGCGGCAGAGCGATCGTGAGCAGAATCGCAGCCAGCATCGACCAGCGTGTCGAGCGAAGGGAGCGAAGCTTCGTCCACTCGGACACGGCGACGCGCGCCTGCGTCACCCGCCCCGTGTGCGGGATCCGAGGCAGCGGACTGACGTTCGCGGAGCTGCTCAGCGGACCGCCTCCTCTTGCGGGCGCTCGAGCGTCTTGAACTCGACTTCGTCGCGCGTCAGCGTCATGAAGGCCTCCTCGAGCGACGCCTCCTGTGGCGTCAACTCGTAGAGCACGATCTGGTTTGCCGCAGCGGCCTCGCCGATTTGGCGCGCCGTCAGACCTCGAACGGCCAGGAAGCCGGGCTCGAGCGTCTCGACGGTAACTTCCGAGCCGGCGAGCTCGGCCGAGAGTTCGGTTGCTTGCGGCGTCCGCACGTGAACGAGATTGCCCGAGGCCCGGCTGACGAAGTCCCTCGTGCTCGTGTCGGCGATCTTTCGGCCGCGACCGATGACGATCAGGTGATCGGCCGTGAGCGCCATCTCGCTCATCAGGTGTGACGAGACAAAGATGGTGCGCCCCTCGGCCGCGAGCCCCTTGAGCAGGTTCCGCATCCAGTGAATCCCCTCGGGATCGAGCCCGTTGATCGGCTCGTCAAGGATCACAGTCGAGGGGTCGCCGAGCAAGGCCGAGGCGATGCCGAGCCTCTGCTCCATTCCGAGTGAGAACTTCCCCGCGCGTTTATTTGCGACCTCGTTCAGGCCAACGAGGTCGATCAGATCGTCGACGCGGCGGCGTCCAATCCCGTGCGTTTGCGCGAGGGCGAGAAGATGGTTGTAGGCCGAGCGGCCGCCATGGAGCGAGCGCGCCTCCAGCAGCGCGCCGACCTCGTGCAGCGGCGCGGGGTGGTCGCGATAGTGCTTGCCGTTGACGGTCACGTCGCCGGCCGTCGGCGCGTCGAGCCCGAGGATCAGCCGCATCGTCGTGGACTTGCCCGAGCCATTCGGCCCGAGGAATCCCGTGACGAGACCGGGCCGGATGCTGAAAGACAGCTCATCGACCGCGCGCGTGTCGCCGTAGTTCTTGCTGAGCGCCCTGGCGTCGATCACTACGGCTCATCGAAGCAGAGACGTATGAGAATTTCGTGAGATCGTGGGACGGCTCGCCGCGGCGCGACCGGCGCCGGGCACAGGCGACGACAGTCACCCGCCTCGTAGGCCTGCCGCGGCCGCCAGGACCTACGCGGTCACCCGCGCGGGCGTCACCCTGAAGCGGGTTGAACGAACACTTGTTCGTATAGCCGAAGACGGCTAGACTGGCTTGGTTATGGGCCAGGAAGAGCTCGTAGTTCACGGCGCCCGCGAGCACAACCTCAAGGACATCACCGTCCGCCTGCCGCGGCACAAGCTGATCTGCGTCACGGGCCTGTCCGGCTCGGGCAAGTCCAGCCTGGCCTTCGACACGATCTACGCGGAGGGCCAGCGCCGCTACGTCGAGTCGCTCTCGGCGTACGCGCGCCAGTTCCTCCAGATGATGGAGAAGCCGGACGTCGACTCGATCGACGGCCTCAGCCCGGCGATCTCGATCGACCAGAAGACGACCAGCCGCAACCCGCGCTCGACGGTCGGCACCGTGACCGAGATCTACGACTACCTCCGCCTGCTCTACGCGCGCATCGGCCATCCGCACTGCCCGGTCTGCGGGCGTCCGATCGCCGGACAGAGCCAGGAGGCGATCGTCGACCAGATCCTCCAGCTGCCGAAGGGAACGAAGTTCACCGTCAACGCGCCTGTCGTACGCGACCGCAAGGGTGAGTACAAGGACGTCCTCGAGGAGTTGCGCGCAGAGGGGTTCACGCGCGTGAAGGTGGACGGCGAGCAGCGCCAGCTCGAGGACGAGATCGTCCTCGACAAGAAGTTCAAGCACACGATCGAGGTCGTGGTCGATCGCCTGGTGATGAAGCCGGACCTTCGTCAGCGCCTCGCACAGTCTGTGGAGACGGCGGCAGATCTCGCTGAGGGCCTCGTCGGGATCGACATCGTCGACGGCGAGCCGCTCACCTTCTCGGAGAACTTCGCCTGCCCGGAGCACGGCGTCGGGCTGCCGGAGCTCGAGCCGCGGATCTTCTCGTTCAACTCGCCGCACGGGGCCTGCCCTCGCTGCACCGGGCTGGGCGCGCAGCAGGAGATCGACCCGGAGCTGCTCGTCCCCGACCCGACGCTCTCGCTGAGCGAAGGCGCGCTCGTCCCGTGGTCGCTCGGCAACTCGAGCTTCTACGAGTCCGTCATCCAGGCGATCGCAGACCGGTACGAGATCGACCTCGAGACGCCGTGGCAAGACCTGACCGAGGAGCAGCAGAACCTCTTCCTGTTCGGCACTGACGGCGACCGCGTCTACGTCCAGTACCGCAACCGGATGGGACGGCGGCGGTCGTACATGCTCGCCTTCGAAGGAATCGTCTCGAGCCTCGAGCGCCGCTACCGCGAGACCGACTCGAGCCAGCAGCGAGAACGGATCGAGGAGTACATGAGCTTCCGGCCCTGCCCGGTCTGCCACGGCGCACGCTTGAAGCCCGAGGTGCTCGCAGTCACCGTGGGCGAGAAGAACATCCACGAGTTCACCCGGATGTCCGTGCAGCGGGCGGTCGAGTTCGTCGACAGCCTCGAGCTGACCGAGACAGAGCAGCTGATCGGAGCTCGCATCCTGAAGGAGATCCGCGAGCGGTTGACCTTCCTCGAGAACGTCGGAGTCGGCTATCTACAGCTCGACCGCGCTGCGTCGACCCTGAGCGGCGGCGAGGCCCAGCGTCTCCGGCTCGCGACCCAGATCGGGAGCCAGCTCGTGGGCGTCCTCTACATCCTCGACGAGCCGTCGATCGGCCTGCACCAGCGCGACAACGGCAAGCTGATCGGCACGCTCGAGCAGCTGCGCGACCTCGGGAACACCGTGCTCGTCGTCGAGCACGACGAGCAGATGATGCGCGCCGCCGACCACTTGGTGGACATGGGCCCCGGGGCAGGCGAGCACGGCGGCCATGTCGTCGCCGAGGGCCCTGCGAAAGCGGTCGAGCGGGTTCGCGATTCCGTGACTGGGCAGTTCCTCGCCGGCAAGCGAGAGATCGCCGTCCCGGAGCGGCGCGACGAGGACCTCGGCTCGTTTTTGATCCGTGGCGCCTCGATGCACAACCTCAAGGACATCGACGTCGAGTTTCCGGTCGGCAAGTTCGTCTGCGTCACCGGCGTCTCGGGGTCGGGCAAGTCGACCCTGGTGAACGAGATCGTCTACAAGGCGCTTGCGAACCGGTTGCACCGGATGCGCGTCAAGCCCGGCGACCACCTCGCCTGCGAGGGAATCGAGCGCTTCGACAAGGTCATCGACATCGACCAGTCGCCGATCGGCCGGACGCCGCGGTCGAACCCGGCCACGTACACCGACATCTTCACGCCGGTTCGTGAGCTCTACGCGCTGACGCCCGAGGCGAAGGTCCGCGGCTACAAGCCGGGCCGCTTCTCGTTCAACGTCCGCGGCGGGCGCTGCGAGACGTGCAAGGGCGACGGGACGATCAAGATCGAGATGCACTTCCTGCCCGACGTCTACGTGCCGTGCGAGACCTGCGGCGGGAAGCGCTACAACCGCGAGACGCTCGAGGTTCGCTTCAAGGGCAAGTCGATCGCGGACGTGCTCGACATGTCGGTCGAGGAGGCACTGCGCTTCTTCGCCAAGATCCCGAAGCTGCGCAGACGGCTGCAGACGCTGCACGACGTCGGCCTCGACTACGTCAAGCTCGGACAGCCGGCGACGACGCTCTCCGGCGGCGAGGCCCAGCGCATCAAGCTCGCGAAGGAGCTCGGCAAGATCGCGACTGGGCGGACGCTCTACATCCTCGACGAGCCGACGACGGGGCTCCACTTCGCGGACATCGAGAAGCTGCTCGAGGTGCTGCAGCGGCTCGTGGACGCCGGGAACACCGTGCTCGTCATCGAGCACAACCTCGACGTGATCAAACAGGTCGACTGGATCGTCGACCTCGGGCCCGAGGGCGGCGAGGCCGGCGGCGAGGTGATCGCAGCCGGGACGCCCGAGCAGGTGGCCGAGGTCGAGGGCTCCTACACCGGGCAGTACCTGCGCCGCGTGCTGCGCTCGGTCGCCGCGGCCGCCTAGTGCCGGGCGCGTATCTGCGCGTGCACGCGCCTCGGTACGAGGTGCTCCTCGAGAAGGTGGGTGAGCTCGCGCCGGAGAACCCTCGCATCCTCGACGTCGGCGCTGCCTTCGAGGCCGAGCAGCTGCGCGGCCTGCCCGCGCGTGTCGACAGTCTTGGCTTCAGAGACGATCGGTTTCCGCTGCGTGAAGGCGAGCGGCATGTCCAGTTCGACCTGAAGGACGCGGAGCGGCCTGACCTCTGGCCGGACCTGCGCGACTACGACGTCGTCGTTTGCGCAGAGGTGATCGAGCACCTGCCGGTCTCGCCCGTGCACGTGCTCCGGCTACTGGGCGCCGCACTCAGGCCCGGAGGCTGGCTCGTCCTGCAGACCCCGAACGCCGCGCGGCTCGGCAACCGCCTTCGGCTGCTTGCGGGCCGCAACCCGTTCGAGCCGCTCCGCGAGGAGTCGGTCAACCCCGGCCATTTTCGCGAGTACACGGTCGACGAGCTCCTCGCCTTGCTCCGGAAGGCCGGCCTCGAGGTCGGCGGCTGGCTGACCGCCGACTACTTCGTCACGGGCTCGCTGCCGAACTCGGTGCTTCGCCGCCTCGGTCCGCTCGTGCCTCTGCATCTGCGGGGCGGGATCACCGCCTGGGCCGGCAAGCCGGCGTACTCGGCGGTCTAACCTCTAGGCATGAGCGCCCGGGCGGAATCGCCGGTGGGAGAGGAGCGCGTCTGGCTCCTGCGCGCGATCCTCGTGCTCGTCAGCCCTCGTGCGGTCTTCGCGCTGCTTCGCGACGACTCGGACAGCGCTGCCCGCTCCCGCAGCGAGGCCGTGCTCGCGCTCGTGCTGCTGGCCGGGATCGCGTCGGTGCTCTGGACGCCGACGTACGGCCGGCTCATGGACGACGTGGTGATCGACGGTCTCCTCGTCGCGGTGATTGCCTTCATCGGGGGCGGCATCTACGGCTTCGCCGTCTACTTCGCGGGCGGCCTGCTGCTCTACTGGCTCACGCGGGCTGTCGGAGGGATCACCTACCGCCAGGCGCGCCATGTGCTCGCTTTCGCGGCTGCCCCTCTTGCGCTCTCGCTGTTCCTCGTCTGGCCCGTCCGCCTCGCGGTCTACGGCGAGGACGTCTTCCGCAGCGGCGGTTCGGACCGGGGCCCGGGCAACACGGCGTTCATCGCCGTAGAGCTTGCGTTCGCCGTGTGGGCGCTCGGCCTCCTAGTGGTCGGAATCAGAGCGCTCCGCCGACGCTAGCTCGAATCGCTCGAGCTCGTCCGGCGGCATCTCGTACGCGTGCTGCTCCTCCGGGAAAACGCCGGAGCGGACGTCGTGGGCGTAGCTCTCGAGCGCGTCCCGGATCTCGCGGGAGAGGCTCGCGTAGCGCTTGACGAAGCGGGGGAGGTGCCCCTCGGTCAGCCCCAGCAGGTCGTGGTAGACCAGCACCTGGCCGTCGCAGTCCGGGCCGGCGCCGATGCCGATCGTCGGCACGGTGAGCCTCTGCGTGATCGCTGCCGCCACCGGCGCCGGGACGGCCTCGAGCACGACGGCGAAACACCCGGCGTCCTCGAGCGCGAGCGCGTCGTCGGCCAGCCGCGCGGCCGCTTCGGCGGTCTTCCCTTGCGTCTTGAAGCCGCCGAGCATCGTCGCCGACTGGGGTGTCAGGCCGACGTGCCCCATGACGGGGATCCCCGCGTCCACGATCGCGCGCACCCGAGAGAGCGACGGGCCCGCGCCCTCCAGCTTCACCGCATCTGCACCGGCCTCCTTCACGAAGCGGATGGCGTTCCGAACCGCTTCCTCGTCCGAGACCTGGTACGAGCCGAAGGGCATGTCGCCGATGACGATCGGATGACGAGCGGCACGCGAGACCGTGCGGGTCAGGAAAAGCATCTCGTCCATCGTCACGGGCACCGTCGTCCCCTCGTACCCGAGCACGACCATCGCCGCGGTGTCGCCGACGAGGATGACGTCGATCCCGGCGTCCTCCGCAAAACGGGCGCCGGGCGCGTCGTAGGCGGTCACCATCACGATCTTCTCGCCGCGCTGCTTCATCTCGGCGAGCTTGGGCAAGGCCAGCTTTCCTTGCGGGACGCTCATCTGGGGTCTCCTTCCAGAACGACGTTGTCGATCAGCCGCTTGCCGCCGACGCGGACAGCGGCGGCGAGGACGCGCGGCTCGAAGTCAGCTTCCTCGAAGTAGTCCACGTCGAGGCCGTCCAGCAGCCCGGGGTCGCCGGCCTGAAGCGCACGGGGCAGGGCGAGCGCCGTCTCTCGCTCCTGCGGCGAGAGGTACTCGTTGCGAGACGAGAGCGCGAGACCGTCCTCGTCACGGACCGTCGGGCAGACCCGGATCTCGACGTCGACCGCGAGGTCGCGAACCATCTTCTTGATGACGGCGACCTGCTGGGCGTCCTTCTGGCCGAAGTACGCGCGGTCCGGCCGGACGAGGTTGAAGAGCTTCAGGCAGACCGTCGAGACGCCGCGGAAGTGGCCGGGGCGGTGCTCGCCTTCTAGGGTGCTGCCGAGCTCTTCGACCTCCACCCAGGTCTGGAACCCGGCCGGGTAGATCTCCTCGACGGTCGGGGCGAAGAGGACGTCGACGCCCGCTTCCTCGGCCAGCCGGGTGTCGCGCTCTTCGTCACGTGGATAGCGCCCGAGGTCCTCGCCGCGTGCGAACTGCGCGGGGTTGACGAAGAGGCTGACGACGACCACGTCGTTCTCGGCGCGCGCGGCGCGGAAGAGCGAGAGATGGCCCTCGTGGAAGGCGCCCATGGTCGGCACGAGGCCGATTGATCCGGTAATCCTTGCCTGCCGAAGGCCGCCGACTCCGCGGATGATCCTCATTGCGACGTCGCCTCGGCGAGGACGTCGTAGAGCGGCTCCAGGTCGGGCCGGACGCCGCGGATGGCGGCCCGGTGCGCGTCGACGGTTGCCCAGTCGCCGCGCTCGATCGGACCCGTGAGCTCGAACCCGTTCTCGATCGTTCTCAGCATCAGCGGCTCCAGCGCCTCGGGCGGCGCGCCGGCGGAGGCGAGCAGCTCGGACGCGACCCTGTGGAGGGTGACGAGGTAGTTCGAGGCGATCGCGGCTCCCGCGTGGTAGAGCGGGCGGGCATTGTCCGGAAGCTCGAACGGCTTCAGGCCCAGCGTCCGGGCAAGCTCGATCCCGAGCGCCCGCGCCTCGTCGGTCTCGGCAGTGACCGCGGCCCAGGCACCGTCGAGCTGCTCTGGTCCGCGTGCTCGCGTGAACGTCTGCAACGGGTGAAGTGAGAAGCGCCGCTCGTGCGGGTCGAGCGCCGAGAGCGGCGTGGCGCCGCTCACGTGGGCTAGCCAGTCTCCGAGCGGCAGCCGCCGGGCCACCTCCCGGATGGCCGTGTCAGGGACGCACAACAGCGTGAGCTCGGCGTCGTGTTCCAGAAGCGAGATTCCCCGCTCCTGGAGCCGCGCGGCGAGCGCCGAGCCGACGCGGCCGCGGCCGATGACGTTCACGCTCTCGACCATGTCTCGCTCCAGTTCCGTAGCGGATACCGGGCGGCGAAAAGTCTAGCTTCTGGCCTCGAGCCGGCGTTCGAGCGCGGCTTTCACGGTCGGCCAGTCGTCGTCGACCACGGCGTACCAGGCCGAGTCGCGCCGCTCGCCGTCGCGCACGAGCATGTGCTTGCGGTGGATTCCCTCGAACTCCGCCGGCAGCGCGGCCAGCGCCGCCCGGGCGCGCTCGTTCAGTGCGTCCGTCTTGAACTCGACTCGGTGATAGCCGAGCTCCTCGAACGCGTGTCGCAGCAGGAGGTACTTCGCCTCCACGTTCACGCCGGTGCCCCACGTCGACGGATTCAGCCAGGTGTTGCCGATCTCGAGCCGCCGGTGCTCCGGCGCCAGCGACATGTAGCTCGTCGACCCGACCACTGCGCCCTCCCGGAGAACGGCGAACGGCTGCCGCGAGGCGTCGTCGCCGAGCGCCTGGCTGATCCAGGCCTCGACGTCCCGGGTGAGCATCCAGCGCCAGATCCGCTCGTCGGCCGCGGCCGAGCGCAGTCCGTCGACGTGCTCGGGCCCGAGCGGGTCCAGGGCCACGATCCGTCCTTCCAGTCGCTGCGCGAGCTCTTCGAACACGTCTGCATGATCGTCGGTGCCGGGCCGTCCTGCCGCTCCGTCCGACCGGAGATCGAAGATCCCTAGCCGTTGCTAGGGTCTGCTGACACGGTGCCGATCTACGAGTACGTCTGCATGGAGTGCGAGTCGCGCTTCGAAGAGCTCGTCCGGAACGGCGAAGAGCCCGACTGCCCGGACTGCGCATCCGCGAACGTGCGCAAGCAGCTGTCGGTATTCGCTACTCACGGCGCCGCCGAGCAGCCGACCTACGGAGCGGGCGGCTGTTGCGGCGGAAGCTGTGGCTGCTGCTGACGGCACGGCACTCTCCGGGCCCGTGCGGCTGAGCACTGTGCCCTCCGGCGCGGCACCCCCAGCGGCCCGCGAGAACGCGCCGAAGCAGCTGACCGAGCTCGACGCGTTCGCCC
The DNA here is from genome assembly GCA_049644305.1 of Gaiellaceae bacterium. GTDB lineage: Bacteria > Actinomycetota > Thermoleophilia > Gaiellales > Gaiellaceae > AC-32. Next base: position 10,580 of record JBARRQ010000008.1, on the reverse strand, counting down.
GGCAGGTCGCGGGCTGCACACGCTGCAGGCTCTCAGAGGGCCGCACTCAGGTGGTGTTCGGCGTCGGCAATCCGGACGCGGACCTGATGTTCGTCGGGGAGGCGCCCGGCTTCCACGAGGACAAGCAGGGGATCCCGTTCGTCGGCCAGGCAGGAAAGCTCCTCGACAAGCTTCTGGCGGGGATCGGCCTCGACCGCTCGCAGGTCTACATCGCCAACGTGCTCAAGTGCCGTCCTCCTGGGAACCGTGATCCGGTCCCAGACGAGAAGGAGGCGTGCGAGCCCTACCTGTTCCGCCAGGTCGAGCTGATCCGCCCGACGGTCATCGCGACGCTCGGGAACCATGCGACGAAGCAGCTCAGTGGCAAGGACGTCGGCATCACGCGCATACACGGACAAGACCAGCAGATCCAGGTCGGATCGCTGAGCGTTCTCCTCTACCCGCTCTACCACCCGGCCGCCGCGCTCTACACGCCCGCGATGCTGAAGGTGCTGGAGGAAGACTTCGCGCGACTGCCCGAGCTGCTCGGCGGGCCCGCCGCCGTGGCCGCCCCGAGCCCCGCGCCGCAACTCGCGCCGGTCGCAGCCGAGCCCGCGGTTCAGCTCGGTCTCTTCTGAGGGTGAAGCTCACCTCCGCCTCGCCGGCGGAGACCGAGGCAGTCGCGGGCAAGCTTGCCGGCGGGCTTTCGGTAGGGGATGTGGTCACCGTCTCCGGCGAGCTCGGAAGCGGCAAGACGACCTTCGTCCGGGGCGCGTGCCGGGCCCTCGGCATCACGGTGCCCGTGACGAGCCCGACCTTCACCATCGGCCACCGCTACAGCGGAGATCCCGACGTCTCTCATCTCGACCTCTTCCGTTTCCAGGGGCTGTCGGCGGCCGAATGGGGAGATCTCGAGCCGTACTTCGAGAACGCGATCTGCTTCGTCGAGTGGCCGGAGGCGGCGGCGGGCGCGCTGCCGCCCGTGCGAGCCGAGGTACGTTTGTCGCACGTGGATCCGATGCATAGACTGATCGCGCTCGAAAGTTCGGAAGAATCCCTGCTGGAAGAGCTTTTCGGGGGTGCTGACTCTCGCGTTTGACACGGCGACGAGCGTGGCGACTGCCGCGCTCGTCCGCGACGGGACGGTGCTGGGAGAGCGGGTCTCTCTGGCCGTCCGAGTGCTCGAGGACGCCGACGAGCTGCTGCGCGAGGCGGGCCACGAGCAAGGCGACCTGACCCGGCTCGCGGTCGGCACCGGGCCCGGCAGCTTCACGGGGTTGCGGCTGGGGCTCGCCGCCGCACGCGGGCTGGCGTTTGCGCTGGACCTGCCGGTCGCCGGCGTCTCGACCCTCCGGGTGCTCGCGGCCGGCGCGCCGGGCTCGCTGCCTGTGATCGACGCCGGCCGCCGTGAGATCTTCACGCTCGAGGACGCGGAGCCTGTGTGTCGCAGACCGCAGGAGCTCGCGCTCGAGCCGGGAACGGTTTGCGTCGGCGACGGCGCTCTGCGCTACCGGGCGATGCTCGAGTCGCGCGGGGCGGAGATCCCGCCCGACGGCGACGAGCGCCACGTCCCACACGCGCGCTTCCACGTCGCGCTCGCCCAGGACTTCGGGCCCGCCGAAGAGGTCGAGCCGCTCTACCTGCGCATCCCCGACGCGGAGAAGAAGGCGTGACGAACTACGAGCTTCGCCGTCTCGAGCTGCGCGACCTGGGCGAGATCGAGGAGATCGAACGCAACTCGTACCCGACACCCTGGTCGCGCTCGATGTTCGCGAGCGAGCTGGCCAAGCCGTCCTCGCTGTGTCTCGGAGCCTTCGAGGCCGACACGGGTGTTCTGGTGGGCTACCTCGTCATCTCCCGGTACGTCGACGCATGGCACGTGATGAACATCGCCGTCAAGCCAAGCTTGCGCCGGCAGGGGATCGCCTCGCTGCTGATGAATCGCCTGTTCGACCTCACCTCAGGTCGCAGCCGCCGGGGGTACACGCTCGAGGTGCGCGTCTCGAACACCGGTGCGATCAAGCTCTACGAGCGCCTCGGCTTCCGCGCTCGCGGCGTGCGACGCGGCTACTACACGGACAACCGCGAGGACGCGCTGATCATGTGGAAGGACCCGGTCCAGGAGCCGGTGCGCTCCTGATCCTCGGGCTGGAGACGAGCTGCGACGAGACCGCGGCCGCACTCGTCACCGACGCAGGAGAAATCCGCTCGAACGTCGTCTCGTCGCAGGCGCACCTGCACGCGCGCTTCGGCGGGGTCGTCCCGGAGATCGCCTCACGGCGCCATCTCGAGCTCGTCGTGCCGGTCGTGCGCGAGGCCCTCGCGGAGGCCGGTGCGGGTCTCGACGACGTCGAACGCGTCGCCGTCACGCAGGGACCTGGACTGATCGGCGCATTGCTCGTGGGGCTCTCCGCGGCGAAGGCGCTCGCCTGGGCGAGGCGGCTGCCCCTCGTTCCTGTCGACCACCTTCAGGGGCACGTTGCGTCGCTGTACCTTCAGCCGAAGCCGCTGGAGCCCCCGTTCCTGTGCCTGCTCGCAAGCGGGGGTCACACGCTGTTGCTCGACGTCCAGGAGCACGGCCTGTCCACGCGGCTCGGCACGACGTTGGACGATGCCGCCGGCGAGGCCTTCGACAAGGGGGCGCGGCTGCTGGGCCTCGGCTACCCCGGCGGAGCCGAGATCGAGCGGCTTGCGCGGGAGGGCGATCCCGAAGCGTTCTCGTTCCCGGTCGCACGAGTGCCGGGGCTCGATTTCTCGTTCTCGGGAGTGAAGACGGCCTTGCTCTACGAGGTTCGCGGCATGGGGCAGGAGCTTGAGAGGCGGCGAGCCGACCTGGCAGCGAGCTACCAGCGGGCGATCGTTCGGGCGCTCGCGGAGCGAACGCTGGAGGCGGCCGATCGGACCGGGGTGGAGCGGATTGCGATCGTGGGCGGCGTGGCCGCGAATTCCGAGCTGCGCGCGGCGCTTCCGGATGCCGTCGCGCCGCCGCTCGAACTCTGTACGGACAACGGCGCGATGATCGCCTCAGCGGCCCGCTTCCGGGAAGCGGTCGCGTACCCGCGTTATCTTGCGCTCGATGCCTACGCCCAGGCTGTCTGAGGGCGCACGCAAGATTGCTCCCGCAGGGATCATCGTGGCCGCCGCGACGTTGCTCGTCGCCGGCTTCGGCGTCACCGGCACCCCCGAGCGGTCGCTGACCTCGGAGGCTTCGGGCTGGCGCGGCCTCGTGGGCGGCCCGCGGCCTCCCGTCACGGTCGGCCAGCGCATGCTGGTCGTGCTGAAGACGCCGTCGCTCGCCCAGCAGGTCGCCGCGCACGGCGGGCTCGCAAGCCAGCGCCAGGAACACGCCTGGACGAGAGCCGCGATCGCCGCCCAGAAGCAGCTGCTCACCAACCTGAGCACGCACGGCATTCAGATGCGGGTCGAATTCAGCTTCGCCCGCGTCCTCAACGGGTTCTCGGCGCCTCTCGATGCCCGCGCGGTCGCGTTGCTCGAGCGCCAGCCGCAGGTCGCGGGGGTCTATCCCGTCCGCGTCGCGTATCCAGCGTCCGTCTCGTCCCAGCTGCTCGGTCGCAAAGGGCTCGCGATCGGCGCCGGCCACCTGCCCTCGGTGCTGCTCCCGGGCTTCGACGGGCGCGGCGTCACGATCGCGCTCCTGGACACGGGGCTCGACAGCGCCCACCCGTACCTGCGGGGGCGGATCCTGCCGGGAATGAACGTCGTCGATCCCGATGTGCGCAGCGGGGCTCCGGCGGTTTCCGATCCCGTCGACCCGAGCCGGCTGGAGCAGCATGGGACGGAGCTCGCGGGAATTCTCGTCGGCGCGGGCGGCCCAGGCGGAATCTCCGGTGTGGCGACCGGCGCATCGCTCTTGCCGATCAGAGTGGCCGGCTGGCAGCGCGACCTGACGGGAAGCTGGGCCGTCTACGCACGCACGGATCAGGTGATCGCCGGGCTCGAGCGCGCGGTCGATCCGAACCTCGACGGCGATGCTCACGACGCCGCGCGGATCGCCCTGATCGGGGTCGCTGCACCCTACGCGGCCTTCGCGGACTCGCCGGAGGCGCGGGCGATCCGCGGCGCGCTGCAGCTGGACACGTTGGTCGTGGCGCCCGGCGGCAACGACGGGCCGGCGGGCCCGGGGTTCGGCAGCATCGCGAGCCCGGGCGGAGCACCGGCGGCTCTGGCGGTGGGCGCGGCAGACCTGCGCACGCGGGCCGAGGAGGTTCCCGTCGCGGTCAGGACGGGCATCGAGCTCCTCTTCGACCGTCGAGTGCCGCTGGCCGGAGCCGTGGTCTCCGGGGGGGCTGCCGAGCTCGAGCTGGTCACCCCGCGCTCACCGGATAACGGAAAGACCGCTCTCACGCTGGCCGATTTCTTCGACGGCCACGGCGCAAGCCTCGTCGCCGGGCGGGCAGCGCTCGTTCCTGCGGGCAGCGATCCCCGGCTTTCCATCGAGTACGCGGCGCAGGCGGGCGCGCGGGCCGTCGTGGTCTTCGGCACCGGATTGCCGGCGGGCGCGCTCGGTCTCGACGAGGAAGTCGGCGTTCCGGTCGTGAGCGTGCCGGAGAGCGTGGGACGCATGGCACTCGCCTCGCTTTCCCGGCACGGCCATCCCGTGGTCTCGATCGGCTTGCCGAGCACGGCGCGCAACGGAGGATCCGCCGAGATCGCGCCCTTCTCCTCGCGGGGGCTCGCGTTCGACGGACGGGTCAAGCCCGACGTGGCCGCGCCGGGGGTGGTCCTGGCGACCTCCGAGCCCGGTGTCAACGACGACAACTCACCTCGCTACGGCACGCTCAACGGCTCGAGCGCCGCGGCCGCAGTGGTCACGGGTGCGGCGGCACTGCTGGCGCAGGCGCGGCCCGCGCTCGCGGCCTCGGACTTGAAGGCCCTTCTCGTCGGGACGGCTCACGCGCTGAGCGATACGAGCGTCACCGCGCAGGGTGCGGGAATCGTGGACGTCGGCGCCGCCGCCGCAGGCGAGCTTGCGGCCGCGCCGGCCACCCTTGCGTTCGGTCGAGTGGAGGGTGACGGCTGGCGCTCGACTCAACAACTGACGCTCCACAACGTCTCCTCACGCCGGTTCCTCGTCCGCATTCGCAGCGTCGGCGAAAGCGGGCCCGAGATTGTCGCTCGCCCGCGCTGGGTGCGGCTCGAGCCCGGCGGAAGCACAACCGTTCGCCTCGAGGCGCATCTGCGTGGCGCCCCGCCGGCGGGCGGCTCGGCGGAAGGCGCGATCTTCCTCGCCCCGCGCGGCTCGGCGCCGGTGCGGGTGCCCTGGGCGATCACGTTCGGCCGGCCCGCCAGCGGTCTCCTCTCCGGCGTCGCGCTCTCGGCGCCGGCGTTTCGTCCGTCCGACACGAATCCGGCCGTGCTCTCGCTACGGGCAGGCGGCCTCGTGGAGGACGTCACGGGCCCGCAGGTCCGGCCTCTGGCCCGGCTCGACGTCGAGCTCTGGCGCGGCGGCCACAGGCTCGGCCTTCTCGCGCGCCTACGCGACGTCCTGCCCGGACAGGTCGCAATCGGTCTCACCGGCCGCGACCCCAACGGCAAACTGCTGACTCGCGGGGCCTACCGGATACGTCTCGTTGCGTTGCCGACCGCCCCTGGCCCGCCGACCGAGAGGACGGTCGGGTTCCGGGTCAAGTAGCTGCCAGCGCGCCCTATACTTGCCCCGTTTGCGGCGCTTTTGCCCGGTGAACCTTTTCCCTAAGGAGATTTCGTGACGTCAGTTGTAGCTCCCGAGTCCCACCTCCGAGAGAACCCGTTTCAGATCGCGCGCGAGCAGCTGCGCCGGGTGGCCGAGATCTTCGGCCTCGACCAGCGGCTGGTGACCATCCTCCAAGAGTGCAAGAAGGCAGTCGTCGTCTCGGTCCCGGTCACGATGGACGACGGGACGCTCTCGGCCTTCGAGGGCTACCGCGTCACCCACAACATCGCGCGTGGCCCCTCGAAGGGCGGCATCCGCTACCACCCGGACGTCACGCTCGACGAGGTCAAGGCACTCGCGATGTGGATGACCTGGAAGTGCGCGTTGATGAACATCCCGTTCGGAGGCGCCAAGGGCGGAGTCGTCTGCGATCCGAAGAAGCTCTCGCGCGGCGAGCTCGAGCGGATGACGCGCCGCTACACCAGCGAGATCATCAACGAGATCGGTCCGGAGAAGGACATCCCGGCGCCGGACGTCGGCACGGACGGGACCGTGATGGCCTGGATCTTCGACACGTACTCGATGAACAAAGGTCACTCCGTGCTGGGCGTCGTGACCGGCAAGCCGCTCAATGTGGGCGGCTCGCTCGGCCGCCTCGAAGCGACCGCGCGGGGGTGCCTCTACTGCATCCAAGAGGCCGTGCGCAAGCGGGAGCTCAGCCTGGAGGGCCTCCGTGTCGCCGTGCAGGGCTTCGGCAACGTGGGTAGCTACCTGGCAAGGTTCCTCGTCGAGGAGGGTGCCACCGTCGTCGCAGTCTCGGACTCGACCTCCGGCATCTACAACCCGAAGGGGGTCGACATCGCCGCCGCTCTTGCCCACAAGCAGGAGACGGGCACGCTGCGTGGCCTGCGCGGCGCCGAGGAGGTGACGAACGACGAGTTGCTGCTCCTCGATTGCGACGTCCTCGCGCCGTGCGCGCTCGAGCAGGTGATCACGCAGGAGAACGCGGACAAGGTGAAGGCGATGATCATCTGCGAGGGAGCCAACGGGCCGATCACTCCGACCGCGGACGAGATCCTCGAGGACCGCGGAGTGCTCATCCTGCCCGACATCCTCGCGAACGCAGGCGGCGTCGTGGTCTCGTACTTCGAGTGGGTTCAGGGCCTCCAGGAGTACTTCTGGAAGGAGCCCGAGGTGAATTCGAAGCTCCGGGACATCGTCACGCGAGCCTTCAACGAGACCTGGCGGGTCATGGAGGAACGGCAGGTCGGGATGCGTAGCGCCGCCTACGGCGTGGCCGTCGGGCGTGTCGCCGAGGCGACGATCACTCGGGGCCTGTATCCCTGAGACGCACGCCGTCCGGGTTTCGGTCTACCACGCGGCCGGGTGTCACCTCTGCGAGCGGGCGCTGGAGAAGGTGCGCGCCCTGCGAGAGGAGCTTCGCTTCGAGCTGGAGGAGATCCCGATCGACGGCGAGGCCGAGCTCGAGGCGCGCTACCGCGAGCTGATCCCGGTCGTGGAGATCGACGGCGAGCGCGTCTTCACGCACTACGTCCACGACGAGGCCTTTCGACGTCGCCTCGCCCTGGCACAAACTCGCGCCGAGCAATCGAGCTTGTGACGGTCTGACGCGCGGAACCACGCGCGCTGGCACAATGGGTTGTGCTCTGTCACAAGCGACTCTTCACGGGACCAGTGTGGCGACGACGGAACGGGTGACCGTCGGCGTCGCCGCGAGACTGAGCCGGTACCTCCAGGTGCTGACCCAGTCGAAGAAGATGGGCAAGGACCGCATCTCCTCGCAGGAGATCTCGGACTACACCAACATCAACGCGACGCAGATCCGGCGAGACCTCTCCGCGTTCGGCAAGTTCGGCAAGCGGGGGGTCGGCTACAACATCGACTCGCTGCTCGGGGAGATCCGGAAGATCCTCCGGACCCAGGGGCAACACAACATCGCGCTCGTGGGCGCGGGGCGCCTCGGGCAGGCGATCGCGAGCTCGCCGATCTTCGCGGAGCACGGAATCAACATCGCAGCCGTGTTCGACAAGGACCCGGAGAAGGTCGGCCAGGCGATCGGCTCGCTCACGATCGGCGACATCCGGACGCTTTCGAGCGTCGTCCACGAGAAGAACATCATCGTCGGCGTCGTCGCGGTGCCCGCGGACAGCGCCCAGGACGTCGCCAACGAGCTGGTGGACTCCGGCCTCAGGATCATCTTCAACTACTCCGAGGCTCTCCTCGACGTCCCCCACGACGTGACCGTGCACACGTCGAACCCGGCCGTCGATCTCCTCCACGCGCTCTATTTTCATCTCACGTAGGCGCTGGGATCCCCCGCCGGAGCCGGGCTTTGCCCGGCCAGGGGTTCGTCCGTGAGGATCTTGTTTTGGCACGGGTACTTGCTCGGGGGTACCGGGTCCAACGTGTACACGCGCGCGCTCGCGCGCGAGTGGAGCCGTGCCGGCCACGAGGTCGTCGTCTTCTCGCAGGATCCCAAGCCGGAGCAGTACGACCTCGGCCAAGCACAAGCCGTCCGGCCGGACATCGGCGGCCTGCTTCCCGTGTTCGTGCTCGACCGCTACGAGGGCCTGGAGGCGCGACTGCTGCAGGACCTGACCCGTGATGAGCGCGAGCGCTACGTCGAGCTCAACGCAGCAGCGTTGCGCGAGCACCTTCCAGCCGATCTGGTCTTCGCCAACCACGTTCTCCTCGGCGGGCCGGTCGGCGCGGCGAGCGGCGCCCGGTACGCGGTCAAGACCCATGGCTCGGAGCTGGAGTACTCGATGCGCGGCAACCCGGACCTCACCGCCTGGGGCCGCGAGGCTCTCTCGGGAGCCGAGGCTGTCTTCGTCGGCTCCGCGCACATTCGCGAGGTCCTGGAGGAGGTCGTAGGCCACGTCGACCGCGTCCACGAGGTGCCGCCCGGCGTCGACGTGGACGAGTTCCACCCCGAGCCGCGAGAGCAGGCCCTCGCCGCGCTTCTCGAAGAAGCGAGACGGGACCCGCCGAATCCGGGAAACGCCGAGGAGCGCCTGCCGGACGAGGGCAACGCGGAGCGGCTCGCCGCCTTCTTCGTGAGTGAAGAGCCAACCGTTCTCTACTTCGGGAAGCTCATCTCGAACAAGGGCGTCCAGCTTCTCCTCGAGGCTCTCCGGGAGCTCGATGCCCGGGCCGTCGTCGTAGGCTTCGGGGACTACCGCGACCAGCTCGAGGCCGCCGCCCCGGCGCGCACTCTCTTTACGGGCCCGTTGGAGCATCGCCACCTGGTGCACCTCGTCCCGCTCGCCGACGTGACGGTCGTCCCCTCGATCTTCCCGGAGGCTTTCGGGATGGTCGCCGCCGAAGCGGCGGCCGGCGGCTGCCCGCCGCTCGTCGCCCGCCACTCGGGCCTCAAAGAGATCGCCGAGGGCCTGGAGGCCGAGTACCCCTCCGAGTACCGCGGACTCGCCAGCTTTGCCGGGGGCGACGCCCGCGACCTGATCGAGAAGCTGCGAAGCCTGCTGACGCTGTCGCCGGAAGAACGCGCGCGTCTCTCAGAGGCTGCTCGCAACGCGGCTCTGGCGCGCTGGAGCTGGAAGAGCGTGGGAGAAAGGCTCCTGGAGCCCTTCAACTAATGTAGTCGGCGTGGGCGACACGCAGCGCCTCAGCCCGGAAGAACAGATCAGCTTTGCGCGCGAGCAGTACGAGTCGGCGCAGGATTTCACCGTCGCGGTCGAGGAGGAGTTCGCAGTCCTCGATCCGGCGACGCTCTCGCTGACGAACCGCTTCGAGGAGCTCCAGGAGGCGGCGAAGGGGACAGAGCTGGAGCAGCACCTGGTCGGGGAGCTGATCGCCTCCGAGGTCGAGATCCGCACGGGGCGCTGCGAGGACTTCGGGCAGGCAGCCGTGCGGCTGGGCGAGCGCAGGGCGCAGCTCTTCGAGCTTGCAGGCTCGCTGGGAGTCGCGCTCGGAGCGACCGGTACCCACCCGTGGAGCCCCTGGCAAGAGCAGCGGATCATCGACACGCCGCACTACCGGCGCAACGACGAGCTCCTTCGCTACGTCGTCTGGCGCAACAACAGCTTCGGCCTCCACGTGCACGTCGGGATCAAAGGCCCCGACCGCGCGATCAAGGTCTGCAACGCCCTGCGCAACTACCTTCCGGAGCTGCTTGCGTTCTCCGCCAGCTCGCCGTTCGTCGAGGCCGTCAACTCCGGTCTCCATTCGGCGCGAACGCAGATCTTCACGCGCATGTTCCCGCGGTGTGGCGTGCCCGACGCCTATGACGGCTGGGCGGGCTTCGAGCGGTACGTTCGTTTCCTCTACGACACCCGCTCGATCGACGAGCACACTCAGATCTGGTGGAGCGTGCGACCGCACCTCGCCTTTCCGACGATCGAGATCAGGATCTGCGACGCGCAGCCCGAGCTGGCAGAGGCCCAAGCCCTCGCCGCGCTCTGTTACGCGCTCACCGTCCGGATCGCAGGCGCGCTGGACGAAGGCGAGCCGCTCCCGGACCACCCACACCGGCTGATCGAGGAGAACCTCTGGCGCGCGATTCGGTACGGGCTCTCCGGCGAGCTCATCGACCTGGAGACCGGCGACGTCCGACCTGCGCGCGCCCAGCTCGAGCGTCTTCTCGACTGGGTGTTGCCGGCGGCGGAGGATGTCGGTGCGGCGGCGCACCTCGCACTTCCCGACGCGAACGCTGCAGAGCGACAGATTGCCCGCCACGAGGCCGGCGCCTCGCTCGAAGAGATCTACGCCGACGAGACCCTCAGGCCGGAGGCGCCGCTTGCGGCGCCGCTATCAGGACGCACGGGCTCCCCGGGCGTCCGTCGGAAATGACCGGTCGACACAAACCGACGCAGAAGCGGAGGTTTCTGGCCGGAGGCGCCGCTTGCGGCGCCGCTATCAGGACGCACGGGTTCCCCGGGCGTCCGTCGGAAATGACCGGTCGACACAA
>JBARRQ010000007.1:0-58687 GCA_049644305.1 Gaiellaceae bacterium | reverse complement strand
CGGCGCGGATCCCGATGCTGCCGGTCGTGCGCGGCAACCGCGAGACGGCCAGGCAGATCGTCTGCTACTCGCTCGTCCTGGTTGCGGTGACGCTGCTGCCCTTTGCCTGGCGGACGGTCGGCGTCGTGTACCTCGCTGCGGCGCTGCTGCTCGGTGCGGCCTTCCTGCGGCTCGCCTGGCGCCTGCGGCGGGAGACCACGCCGGCCCGGGCGCGGGCGCTCTTCCGCTTCTCGTTGCTGTACCTGGCGCTGCTCTTCGTGCTGATGGCGCTCGACCCGCTGCTCGGCTGAGATGAACGTTCCACGCGGCCTATGAGCGAAGCGGAGCTGGAACGCAAGAACGTCGTCTGGGGCCTGGCGCTGTTCGCGTTGTTCCTCGTGCTGCTCGGCGCCGCAGTCGGGATCGCGTTCATCTACCTGGCGCTGACCTGAGAGCTGCGGCCTCGCCCCGCCGGGCGCCCTTTTCTTCCCTTAGTACGGTTCGCCCGGCCTCCTCCCCGAGGCGATCGTATTCCGGAAATCCGCACGTGTGAGTGACGCGAGCGTGACGAAACCGTGACTCCTAGGGACGCCGGCAGCGACGGGATCTTCCTGGCCCGCACCGAGCTGTCCACGGAAGTTCCACCCGGGCGCCGGCTGGCGGTGAAGGACCTCTTCGATACCGCCGGGCTCGTCACGACCTACGGGTCGATCCTCTTCTCCGAGCACGTCCCGGCCGCGACCGCAGGGGCGGTTCGGCTGCTCGAGGGCGCGGGATACATCGACGTCGGCAAGACGAACCTGCACGAGTTCGCCTACGGCACCACCTCGGAGAACCCCCACTTCGGCACGGTTCCCAACCCACTTGCCCCCGGCCGTCTTGCCGGTGGGTCGAGCGGCGGTTCGGCGGCGGCGCTCGCGGCAGGGCTCGCGGATGCCGCTCTCGGCACTGACAGCGGCGGCTCGATCCGCATCCCGGCCGCATGCTGCGGAGTCGTCGGCTTCAAGCCGAGCTTCGGCCTGGTCACGCTCGAGGGCTGTTTCCCACTCGCCCCGACGTTCGACCACGCGGGACCGATGGCGCGGGACGTCGCCGGCTGCGTTCAGATGCTCGAAGCGCTCCTGCCCGGCTTCGAGCAAATCGAGCTCGAGCCGGGCGACCTCGAGGTGGGCGTCCTGTGGGTCGAGCTCGCAGACCCACTCGTCCATGCCCGTGTCGAGGCGGCCGCCGAGCTCTTTCCTCGCCGTCGTCGCATCGAGATGCCCTTTCCGGAGGGCGTCAGCGACGCATTCATGCGGGAGGCCGCCGACGTGCATCGCGAGCTGTTCGAGGAGCATGCCGAGTCGTACGGCGAGAACGTCCGGGCCAAGCTCGAGCGCTGCCTCGCCGTCACCGACGCCCAGTTCGAGCGTGCGGCAGCCGCCCGGGAGCGTTACCGCGAGCGCCTCCGGCAGGCAGCCGCGGAGGTCGATCTCCTGCTGACGCCCACGCTCGTGTGCGTCGCGCCGGCGGTGGGCCAGGACGAGCTGGCTTTGCGCGACACGCTGACCCGGCTCACCTTTCCTTTCAACGCCGCCGGCTGGCCCGCTCTCGCGCTCCCGTGCGGCTCGGCTGAGGCGGGACTGCCTGCGTCGATCCAGCTCGCAGCTCCGCCGGGCGAGGATGCCCGTGTACTGGCGGCTGGAGCGGCACTGGAAGGAGCCCTGTCCCTCAACTGAGTCACCCGTTCGAGTGACGCCGCGAGGCTCCGTGGTGCCGACAACTTCTCCCGACGATGGCCCGCGTCCGTTGTGCTGCTGCGCTTCTTGCCGCGCTCGCTCTCTGCGGCTCTGCCGGCGCGCGCAATACCGCCGCCGCGCCACAAGGACTGCACGGTTTCGTGCTGCGAGCAGACGAGCCGATCGTGCACACCTTCGCCCGCACGCCCTCATTCGGTTGGAGCCCCGTTGCAGGTGCGCGCGCCTACCAGTTCGAGCTGGCCACCAGCAAGCGCTTCTCCGACAGCGGCATCATCTGGTCGGCGAAGGGGCTCACGAGCCCCGCCGTCTCCGTGCCGATCTCGCTGCCCTGGATGAGCGGCCAGCCGTACTCGCTGTACGCGCACGCGCGCGCAATCACCCAGAAGGGACCCGGCCCGTGGAGCGCCGCATTCGGGTTCAACATGCGCTGGCCCGCGATTCCGACACCGCTCACGCCGAGCTATCCGGGACTGCTTCGATGGAACCCGGTACCGGGCGCGAGCGGCTACATGGTCTGGCTCGTGGACACGGGCAAATGGTTCACGACTCGCACGAACATGGCCGACGAGCGCGAGTACTACACCTTCCATCAGGGCGCGTCCTGGACTGGAGTCGTGCACTGGCGCGTCCGGGCCACGCGGTGGCTCTATGGGAAGACCGCTAACGGCATTCCCTCGGTCTCGTACGGTCCCTGGAGCCCCGTCTACACGAGCACGAACCCGCCGTTCGCAACTGGGCCGCTGACCGCTCAGGCAACGGTCTCGAACGTCGTCTCGGACGCAGCGACCCCGCGCGTCCACGGCGTCATGCCGGCGTTCCTCTACAGCGGAAACACCTCGATCTGGGGGACAACGCACGAGTTCTACCGAGTCGAGGTCTTCACCGACCAGGACTGCCTCAACCCCGTCTTTCGTGGCGCGATCGTCGGTAGCCCGGCCTACGTCCCCCGGGAAGTCGGACCGCTCGCTCTCCCCACCGACGTGAACGGCGTCGCGAACGCTCGGACCTCCTACCTCTCGTTCGGCGCCGAGCCCACGACGAAGACCGCCGACGGCCTCGACGTGACGACCAACGAGATGGACATCCTTGCCGGCAGCGCCAACAACGCCCACACCGGCCTTCCAGCGTCACAGATGGTCAACGCCGCCAAGATCGACCTCTGGGACAGCGACTGGCCCGGCAGCCGGTACTACTGGACCGTGATGCCCGTCGATGCGGTTGCGGACCAGCAGCTGTCGACGGTTCTCGCAACGTCCGCCCTGGCGGGCGCGACGACGATCACCGTCGTCGACGCGACCGGCATCGTCGGCGGCGACGTGCTTCAGATCGGCGCGCCGTCCTTCGACACAGCCATTGTCAAAGCGGTTTCCGGAAACGACATCACCCTCGCCTCCGGCCTGCCCAACTTCCATCCGGCCGGTGACTCCGTGGTCCGGCCGAGCGGCGGCGTCAAGTACCGTGACGCCGAGCTCACGCAGGATGCCTGCGCGTCAGGCCGCATGCTCACCTTCGGAAAATCGAGCCAGCCGGCCGTCACCGGCCAGACCACGCCATTCATCTCCGGCCTTTCGCCGGACGGGAAGCTCGTCGCGGCCGCGAGCTCCAAGCCCAGGTTCTACGGGCCGCCCCTCGTAGCCTGGCAGCCGACCGTCTCCACCGACCAGTACGAGGTTCAATGGAGCCACACGACGTACCCTTGGCGGACGGCGGGCAGCTTGAAGACCTGGGCGACCTCGGTCACGCTCCCGCTCACGCCCGGCGTCTGGTACTACCGCGTCCGCGGGCTCGACTACCTGATGAGCGGCTCGAAGCCGCAGCTTTCGTGGTCGGCTCCGGTGCGCCTGATCGTGACAAAGCCGCGCTTCCGGCTCGTCCCCTAGGACCGTTCCAGCAACCTCCAGTCGGCACGCCGACGACGCGCCCGGGCGGCCGCGATCGCCAGGGCGCCGAGCACCAGCAGCGGGCCGGCGACGATGAGCGCGTAGAGCAGGATCTCGAGCTCCCTCAGCAACACCGACCCGGCTTCATGCATTGTGCGATGGAAACGGCTGGACGCAGCGGCCGGCTTCTTCCCGGTGACCATCGTCAGGCCGACTCGAGCAAAGCGCGCGCGCGTTACCGCGTTCGTGCTCTGACTGCGAAGCGCCGCCACCCGCATGCGGTCGTCCCGAAGCCTTTGCCCGAGCCCCTGCCGCTGTTCAGGGGTTAGGCTCCCGGCCAGCTGCTGCTCGGTCCTGGCGATGTCGGCTTCGACGAGGCGGATGCGGCCGGCCAGGTTGTCGACACGGTTCTGGAGGTCCTTTATTACGACGCGCTGGCGCAGAAGCGAGCCGTAGCCAGCGAAGTGCGCAATCGCAGCCTGGACGTGCTGAATTGGGATCCGCAACGCCAGCTCAGAGGCGTCGCGCTTGCCGGGCGCGCCGTACCTTGCCCACTCCACGTAGCCGCCCACGCGATGCGTGTACTCCATCGCGTCCTGTGTCTGCCTCGAGAGCTCGTCCGAGTTGCGGAGGCGCAACCTCAGGAAGGCGTCGTATTGCTGGAGCCGCCCGGCCGTCGGGTTCAGGCCGCCCGCGCTGTTCTGGCTGAGCGTCGGTCGCCCCTGAGCGACAGCTCCGTGCGGGGCCCTCTGTTGAGGCGCCAACGTGGACGCGCGCCCAAGCACCTGGCGGTTGGTCGAGCCGTGGACGATGCCGAGTACGACCGCTACCCCGACCGCCGCCACGAGCGTTGCGGCACCGGCTGCCGGCACGAGCCTGCGGAAGTCGAGATCGAAGCGCCGCCGAGGCGGTGGCGCGAGCCCTCGCACTCGCTCGCGCAGCTCCGCCGTGGCAACCGGTCGGGCCGCCCGCAGTTCCTGAGCCAGCTTCTCGAACCGGTCGTCCACGAGCTCAAGCGGCGACACCGGCGCTCACCTCCTTCTGAAGCTTCTGCAAGGCACGGCTGAGGCGCGTCGAGCACGCCGTGGCGCTGATTCCCAGCACTCGCGCCGCGCTTTCGCCATCCAGCTCCAGCACGACTCGAAGCGCAACCACCTCTCGCTCGGCGGCCGACAGCCGGGCCAATGCCCGCTCGAGGACCGCGGAGAGGCCTTCGCCGAAGACGGGCTCCTCTGCGTCGCTCACCCCCAGCGCGTAGCGCCCTTCCCGACGGCGCCGGCGATCCTCCGCTCGGAAATAGTCGAGCGCCGTCGACCGCGCGAGCTGGCACAACCAGGTGCACGCACTCCCTCGGCGCGGGTCGTAGCGGCGCCAGCGCTCGAGCGCCCGCGCGAACGTCTCTGCTGTCAGGTCTTCGGCCACGCTTTTGTCTCCCGTCAGGTACACGAGGAATGCATGTACATCGTCGAGGTGGCGCTCGGCCGCCTCCGCGAAGTCGTGCGCGCTCGACTTCATGCCACCTATACGCCGCCGCGCCGCCACGGCGTCACACTAGGCCGTTGCCCGGACCGCCTCCTCGTACACGCGGTCACGGGAAAACCGTTCGAGCTCGTCGCTGAGCAGGTCCGCCGGGGCCGGTGGATCTCCCGGAGGGAAGGGGGCCGGCTCGCCGTCGACATCGACGCCCACGAGCCGGTCTGCCGGCTCGTGCTGAAGCTCGATCTCTCGCTGGAGCCGGGATCGAAGCCAGCCCGCGAGCAGGTGGGCTTGGGCCTCCGTCCCCGTCACCTTGATCCGCCGCACGCCCGCGATCCCCGGCCAGAGCGAAGCGAGCTCCGGGCGCCAGCGACTCGTCCGCGCCCACGCGATGTCGGAGACGACAGTGCGCTCGAAGATCTCCCCCAGGCGCGCATAGGGCGCGGGCAGGCCGGGCCACTCGGTGCTGTCCACGATCAGGCGGTCGACGGTGTCGACGAGTTGCTCGAACGGGCGCTGGCCGAAAGGCGGCACGTCTCGCCAGCGGAGGAAGACGGGCAGATCGGGAAGCAGCAACGGCTCGACGACGCTCGCCGGCGCCTCAGCCCGCTTCCCGCAAAGCCGCAGCCGGATCGTCTCGGTGCAGATCTGCCGCCCCTCGCCTGCCGGAAACCGGTCGATCTCGACGGTTCCGTCGATGCCGTCTTCGGCGCTTGGCTGCGGGAAGAGGACGATCGTCCGGGATGGATGCCGCTCGGCCAACCCTGACAGCACGTCCTCGGCCGCCTCGACCCAGGCCTCGGGCACCCACGCAATGTGGGTCATCACGCTCGTACGCTGATACGGCTCGCCGGATCCCGGATCGACCCGAAGCGAGCCGAGCTCGCGCTCGATGTCGCCGATCGAGGCTAGTGCCGCCGCCACGACCGCCCGTCCCGCCGAATCAACTCGTCCGCCGCAGCAGGCCCCCACGTCCCGGCCTCGTAGTTGGGGAACGCGGGGCGGTCGCGCTTCCAGAAGGCGACGATCGCATCCACGAGCGACCACTGCTCCTCGACCTCGTCCGCGCGCGTGAACAGCGTCGCGTCTCCGAGCATGCAGTCGAGGATCAGCAGCTCGTAGGCCTCCGGGATCCCGGTCCGGAATGACCCGCCGTACAGAAAGTCCATGTGCACGGTGCGGAGCCTCATTCCCTGGCCGGGCACCTTGGCTGCAAACTCGAGCGAGACGCCTTCGTCCGGCTGGACGTGGACGACGAGGACATTCGGACGGAGATCCTCCTCGCTGGCATCCTCGAACGGCGGATGCGGGGCACGCTTGAACTCGATCGCAATCGACGTGTCGCGCCGAGCGAGCCGCTTGCCCGCCCGCACGTAGAAGGGCGTGTCGGCCCAGCGCCAGTTGTCGACGAACAGCTTCGCTGCGACATAGGTCTCCGTCATGGAGTCCCGTGGCACGCCCGGCTCCTCGCGATATCCCGGCACCTCTTCGCCCTCGACGAAGCCCCGTCCGTACTGGCCGCGGACGACGTGCTTTGGGCCCGGAGTGTGCATGGCCCGCAGCACTTTGACCTTCTCGTTGCGCACGGAGTCCGCAGTGAAGTCGATCGGGGGTTCCATGGCGGTCAGCGCGACGAGCTGCAACAGGTGGTTTTGGAAGACATCGCGAATCGCGCCCGCCTGTTCGTAGAACGCTGCGCGGCCCTCGATGCCGATCGACTCGGCAACCGTGATCTGGATGTGGTCGACGAACTGGCGATTCCAGATCGGCTCGAAGATCCCGTTTGCGAAGCGCAAGGCGAGCAGGTTCTGGACCGTCGTCTTGCCGAGATAGTGGTCGATCCGGAAGACCTCGTCCTCCTCGAAGTGCTCCTTCAGGTCGGCATTCAGCTGCTGCGCGGAGGCGAGATCGCTGCCGAACGGCTTCTCGACGACGACGCGCGTCCATCCCTCGGTCGACCGGCGCTCGCCGATCTTCAGGACGAGTACCGAAAGCGCGTCTGGCGGAACCGCGAGGTAGTAGACGCGGTTGCCGGCCGTCCCGCGCTCCTTGTCGAGCCCGTTCAGCACCTCGACGACGCGGTTCTGCCCGGCGTCGTCGGAGAAGTCGGTCGCGACGTAATGCATTCCCTCGGCCAGCCAGTCCCAGACGTCCTCGCGAAAGTCGTCCCGGCCGAACTCCTGCACGGCTTCCTTCATCCGCTCGCGAAACGCGTTGTCCGTCTCCTCGGTGCGGGCGACGCCGACGATGCCGAAGTGCTCGGGCAGGAGCCGGCGGAGCGCGAGCGAGTAGAGAGCGGGGAAGATCTTGCGCCTCGTCAAGTCGCCGGAGGCGCCGAAGATGACGAGCGCGCAGGGGTCGGGCGTTGGCTGGAGCCTGAGCCCCTCGAGGAGCGGATTCTCCTGCTGCTCGGCGACGGCCATCAGCTTCCCGCCGGACGGACGGCGTGGCCGCCGAACTGGTTGCGAAGCGCAGCGGCAACCTTCGCCGCGAACGACTCGTCCTGGCGCGAGGCGAACCGGGCGTACAGGGCGGCGCTGATCGCCGGAGCGGGGACGCTCTCGTTGATTGCCTCGAACACCGTCCAGCGGCCCTCCCCCGAGTCCTCGACGTAGCCATCGATCTTCTCGAGCGCGGAGCCGTCTTGCTCGAAGGCGGCGTGCAGGAGCTCCAGCAGCCAGCTTCGCACCACTGAGCCGTTGCGCCAGATCCCCGCGATCTCGTGCAGGTCGAGCTGGAACTCGGAGGCGTGCATGATCTCGAAGCCCTCGCCGTACGCCTGCATGAGGCCGTACTCGATTCCGTTGTGCACCATCTTCACGAAGTGGCCCGCACCGGAGCCGCCGACGTGGGCGTAACCCTCCTCGGGCGCCAGTGTGCGAAGGATTGGCTCCAGGCGCTGGACCGGGTCCTTCTCCCCTCCGACCATGAGGCAGAAGCCGACGCGCAGGCCCCAGATCCCACCCGAGACGCCCGCGTCGACGAAGTGGATACCGCGGCCCGCCGCGTCGGCATGCCGGCGCTGGGAGTCGCGGAAGTTGGAGTTGCCGCCGTCGACGATCGTGTCCCCGGACTCGAGGATCCCTAGCAGCTCCTGGAATGCATCCTCTGTGATCTTCCCGGCCGGAATCATCAGCCAGACGGCGCGGGGTTTCTCGAGCTGGTCGGCGAGCTCCTGCAGCGAACCGGCCGTCGACTCGACCTTGGGATCGTAGGTCTTCACCTCGTGCCCGCCCTGTCGCAGCCGCTCTGTCATCCCGGAGCCCATTCGGCCGAGTCCAACCATCCCGAGCTGCACTAGAGATCCTCCATTCTGATTCGCACGATTCTGCGTCCTCGCTCCGCGAGCGAGGCGAAGTCGCCGGCCGCCTGCGCCCGGATCAGCCGCCGGAAGCCGAACTTCCGGCCGGGAATCGCGACCTCGTCGCCCGGGTCGTCGACGACCTGGATGAAGAGCCCCGTGTTCGGGCCTCCCTTGTGCAGCTGACCCGTCGAGTGCAGGTAGCGCGGTCCGAGACCATGCGTGACGACACACCCGGTCTCGCGCCGCGCACGCTCGATCAGCGGCTCGAGCTCTGGCTCTCGCGCGGGGTCGATGAAAGCCTGGATCGCGACGTAGTCGCCTGGGCTCGCCTGTTCGAAGAGCTCCTCGAGCGAGCCTCGAGGCTCCACGTCTGGTTCACCGCCGGCCTCCAGGACCTCGTTCGTCTTGTCCTTCGCCGCCTGTACGTCCGGCTGGTCGAACGGGTTGATCTCGAGGATCGAGCCGGCGACCGCGGTGGCGAACTCCCAACGGTAGAACTCCTGGCCCAGCTCGTACGGCGAGGGAAGCCTCACCTCGGGCGACTGGCGGTCGGGACCGTCAGGTGGCTCCCCCGGTGCGGGAACGAGACCTTTGCCGTCCTTGCCGGTCGACTCGGCCAGCAACTGCTCGGCCCAGAGACCGAAGTCGCCGGTGTTCGGATTGATGGTCACCTTGTCACGACCGTCCTGCCAGCCGTGCCCGAGCTCGAGCCCGAGCTCGAGGCCCGGGTTTCCCTCCTCGAAACGGCATGCCTCGACCGTCTCGTCGACTCGCTCGAAGAAGCGTTCGAGGTCGACCCCCATCAGCGCGGCCGGGACGATCCCGAACACCGACAAAGCCGAGTAGCGGCCCCCGATCGTCGGCTCGCCGTCGAACGCCGCGAGAAAGCCGCGCTCCCTGACCACCGTCTCGAGCTCCGAGCCTGGATCGGTGATTGCGGCGAAGAATTCGCCTCGCTTCTCCGCTTGCTCCCAGAAGTAGTCGAGGTGGCACCGGGTCTCGAGCGTTGTGCCGGACTTGGAGGCAACGACGAAGAGCGTCGCGTCGAAGTCGAGCGTCCGGGTCAGATCCCGAATCATCGCCGGGTGGGTCGTGTCGATCACGTGGAAGCCGTCGACTCCGAAGCTCCGCTTGAACACTGCGGGCGCCAGGCTCGACCCGCCCATGCCGAGGAGGACGAAGGTGTCGATCTGGCCTGGCGCAGCGACCTCCTCGACGAAGCGCAGAAGCTCTCCGATCCGGCTCCGCATTCGCATCGGCTCGTCGAGCCACCCGAGCCACCTGGCCTCGTCGCGCCCGGTCCAGAGGGTCGCGTCGCGCTCCCATATCCGCTCGACCAGCTCGGCCGGGGCGATCGTGGTCAAACCGACTCCAGGAAGCCGAGCACCAGCTCGTCGAACTCCTCGGGACGCTCCATGCCCGGCACGTGGATGAGGGCAACCACCGAGCCCTCGCCCGTTACCTCGGAGTAAGGCTCCATGGCGCCGGCCTTCAGGCCGAGACCAGCTCGCCGCGCTTCGCCCGCACGCCGCTCAACAACTCAGCGAACGAGTCGGCGAACTTCTGCACGCCCTCGCGCTCGAGCACGGCGACGACATCGTCGTAGTCGACCCCCGCCTTGGCGATTTGCTCGAATACGCGGCGCGCCTCCTCGATGTCCTGCTCCAGCGTCAGGGCCACGACGCCGTGATCCTCGAAGGCCTTGATCGTCTCCTCCGGCATCGTGTTCACGGTCTCGGGGCCGATCAGCTCCTCGACGTACATGACGTCGCGGTACTCCGGGTTCTTCGTGGACGTCGACGCCCAGAGGCAGCGCTGGGTTCCCGCTCCCTTCGCGCGCAGGCGCTCCCAGCGCTCGCCCGCGAACAGCTCCTTGTAGCGCTGGTAGGCGAGCTTCGCATTGGAAACGGCGAGCTTGCCCTTGAGCTCCGGAGGCGCGCCCGCCTCGTCCAGCCGCCGGTCCGCCTCGGTATCGACCCGGGACACGAAGAAGCTGGCAACCGAGGCGACGTCGGACGGATCACCGCCGCCGTCCACGAGCCGCTCGAGGCCGCGCAGGTACGCCTCGACAACGGAGACGTAGCGCTCGAGCGAGAAGATCAACGTGACGTTGATGTTCCTCCCGCGCGCGATCATCTCCTCGATCGCAGGCAGGCCGGGCTCGGTCCCCGGGATCTTGACGAAGCAGTTCGGCCGGGCTACCAGCTCGTGGAGTCGCTGCGCTTCGGCGATCGTGCCGACGGTGTCGTAAGCGAGATTCGGGTCGACCTCGATCGAGACGTAGCCGTCTTTCCCGTCTCCGTCGTCCCACACGGGGAGCAGCAGGTCGCAGGCGTCCTGGACGTCCTTGACCGCGAGCTCGAGAAAGACTTCCTTGGGGTCGTCCACGATGGTCAGCACCTCGCGAAGCTGCTCGTCGTAGGCGTCGCCCTCCGAGATCGCCTTCTGGAAGATGGTCGGATTCGACGTGACGCCGACGACCGCGTCCTCGCGCATCAGTCGCTCGAGCTCGCCGCCGTGGACCAGCCGGCGCGAGAGGTAGTCGATCCAGACGCTCTGCCCGAGCTCGGACAGTTCCTGCAGGCGGGACTTACCCATATGTCCTTTCCCCTTCCAGTTCCTCGATCTTCTCAAGCCTCCGCACGTAGCGCTCGCCTCCGTTGAAGCGCGCAGCCAGGAACGCTCGCAGGAGCTCGGCCGTGAGCTCAGGGCCGACAACCTCCGAGCCGAGGCAGAGCAGGTTCATCTTGTCGTGCTCGACGCCCTGGTGCGCCGAGTACGTGTCGTGGCAGACGGCCGCTCTGATCCCGGCGATCTTGTTCGCGGCAACCGATGCGCCCACCCCGGAGCCGCAGACGAGCACGCCACGCTCGGCCTCGCCGGAGAGGATCGCCTCGCCCACCTCCCGCGCCTTGTCCGGATAGTCGATCCGGGGCTTCGGGCGGTCGGTGCCGAGGTCGATCGTCTCGTGCCCGAGCTCGACGATCTCGGCCAGGACACGCTCGCGCAGCTTGACGCCGCGGTGATCAAAGGCGACCGCGACTTTCATCGGACCGTTACGTTACCCGCATGACCGACGTCGAGCGCTGGCGCGAGCTGGGCCAACAGTTGCGGGTCGACTCGATTCGCAGCAGCGCAGTCACCAAGTCGGGACACCCCACCTCCTCGATGTCCGCAGCCGACCTCATGGCCGTGCTGCTGGCGAAATACCTCCACTACGACTTCGACACGCCGGACGATCCTCACAACGACCACCTGATCTTCTCGAAGGGCCACGCTTCGCCCTTGCTCTATTCGCTCTACCGGGCGGCGGGAGCAATCGACCTGGAGGAGCTCCTTACCTTCCGCACGTTCGGGAGCAGGCTCCAGGGTCACCCGACGCCGGCGATCACATGGGTCGACGTGGCGACCGGCTCGCTCGGGCAGGGGCTTCCGTACGGCGTGGGGATCGCGCTCGCCGGCAAGAAGCTCGACCGTCTGCCCTACCGGATCTGGGTTCTCTGCGGCGACAGCGAGATGGCCGAGGGCTCGATGTGGGAGGCGTTCGAGCATGCGGCCTTCTACGGGCTCGACAACCTGACCGCGATCATCGACGTAAACAGGCTCGGGCAGCGCGGCGAGACGATGCACGGATGGGACCTCGACTCCTACGCCGAGCGGGCAAGCGCCTTCGGCTGGCATGCGATCGAAATCGACGGCCACGACGTCGAGGCCGTCGATCGCGCCTACGCGGAGGCCGTCTCGACCGAGGGGCGGCCCACCGTCGTGATCGCGAAGACGATCAAGGGCAAGGGCGTCAAGGAGGTCGAGAACAAGCCCGGCTGGCACGGCAAGGCGCTCGACGATCCCGAAGGCGCGATCAGGGAGCTCGGCGGCGTGCGGAACATCGTCGTGGACGTGGCGAAGCCCGATCGCAGCCAGGCACCGCATCGCTTCGAGACGTCGGGCGCGTTGGAGCTGCCGAGCTGGGACGAGGGCGAGGAAGTCGCCACCAGACGCGCCTACGGCGACGCCCTCGCAGCGCTGGGATCGGCGCGCGGTGACGTCGTCGCGCTGGACGGTGAGGTCAACAACTCGACCTTCGCAGAGATCTTCGCCGAGGCCCATCCGGAGCGGTACTTCGAGATGTACATCGCGGAGCAGCAACTCGTAGCAGCCGCGGTCGGCTTGCAGGTGCGCAACTGGGTGCCGTTCGCTTCTTCGTTCGCGGTGTTCTTCAGTCGGGCCTACGACTTCATCCGCATGGCCGCCATCAGCGAGGCGAACATTCGGCTCTGCGGCTCGCACGCCGGCGTCTCGATCGGCGAGGACGGCCCGTCACAGATGGCGCTCGAGGACCTCGCGATGATGCGCGCCGTCCACGGCTCAACTGTCCTCTACCCGTGTGACGCCAACCAGACGGCGAAGCTGGTCGAGCAGATGGCCGACCGGGAAGGGATTGTGTTCCTGCGGACCACGCGCGCGGCGACGCCGGTCGTCTACGGCGCGGACGAGGAGTTCCCGATCGGCGGCTCACGCGTCCTGCACGACGGTGACGACGTGGCGATCGTCGGAGCCGGGATCACCCTGCACGAGGCGCTCAAGGCCGCGGAACAGCTCGAGGCCGAGGGGATCTCGGCGCGGGTGATCGACCTCTACTCGGTGAAGCCGGCCGACGGGGAGACGCTGCGCGCCGCCGCCGAGGCCACCGGAGGTCGCGTCCTGACCGTCGAGGATCACTGGCCCGAAGGAGGCATCGGCGACGCCGTGCTGGAGGCGCTCTCCGACGGGGATGCGCCGGCTCGGGTGATGCGACTCGCCGTGCGCGACATGCCAGGCTCGGGCAAGCCCGCCGAGCTCATGGCTGCCGCCGGGATTGACGCAGAACACATCGCCGAGGCGGCTCGGTCGCTCGTCGGCGCCCGCGCCGTCGCCTAGCTGCGAGACGACGAGCGGCAAAGCCCGCCGAAGCGGCTGGCGAGCCTAGGCTTAGGTCGTGGCAGTCGTCATCGCCTCCAACCTGCGCAAGGAGATCGCCGGGAACCTCCTCTTCGAGGGAGTCTCGTTCTCGGTCGAGCGGCGCGACCGGCTTTCGCTGTCGGGGCCCAACGGCGCGGGCAAGACGACGCTGCTTCGGATGCTTGCGGGCGAGACCGAAATTCACGGCGGCGAGCTCGTCTTCGCCAAGGGAACGCGGCTCGCGCTGCACGACCAACGGCCGCCGCTACAGCAGGGCCTGAGTCTCCGGGAGTACGCGCTCTCCGGCGCGGCCGATCTTGTCGCGACGGAGGAGGAGCTGCGAACGCTCGAGCAGGCGATGGCCGCCGGCGACCACGGCTCGGCGACGCTACGACGCTACGGGGAGGCGCAGGCACGGCTCGAGCACGCGGGCGGCTACGACTGGCGCGAGCGCGCAGCGGGTGTCCTCCGCGGGCTCGGCTTCGCCAGAGCCGATCTCGACCGGCCGCTCGAGACGTTCTCGGGCGGTGAGCTCACGCGGGCGTCGCTCGCGAGGTCTTTGGCCGGAGATCCCGACCTGCTCCTCCTCGACGAGCCGACCAACCACCTCGACGTCGAGAACCTCGAATGGCTCGAGCAGGAGCTCCAGTCGCTGGACGCCGCGGTCATCCTGGTCGCGCACGACCGCTGGTTCCTCGAGGCCGTGACTACCGGCGTGCTCGAGCTCGAGGCGGGGCGATCACTGTTCTTCCCGGGCGAGTGGCACGTCTGGCGCCGGGAGAAGGCGGCACGCGCCGCGGCGGCGGCCAGGACGGCAGATCGAGTCGGCGTGGACATCGCCAGGCTCGAGCGCTTCGTGGATCGGTTCCGCTACAAGAAGAACAAGGCGAAGCAGGCGCAGGCAAAGCTGACGCAGATCGAGCGGCTGGAGAAGGAACGCGCGGACGCCGCCGGCGAGCTCGAGCTCCTGACCCGGCGCAGCCGCTCGCTCGGCTTCGACTTCCTGAAGCCAAGCCGCAGCGGTAGGACGGTCGTCGAGGCGAAGGACCTCGCGGTTGCTGCGGGTGAGAAGCAGCTCTTGGCCGAGGCTTCCTTCGCGGTCGAACGCGGCCAGCACGTCGGCCTCGTGGGCCCGAATGGGTCCGGCAAGACGACGCTGCTCGAGACGATCCTGGCCCGCCGGGACACGACGGCGGGGTCGGTCAGGCTGGGCTACGGAGTCGAGCCAGCGTACTTCTCGCAGCACGAGGTCGAGCTTGACGAGCGCGGAAACGTCCTCGAGTGCGCACAGCGGGCGACCGGGCTGACGCGGCCTCTCGCGCAGTCCCTGCTCGGGCGTTTCCTCTTCTCCGGCTGGGAGCAGCACGAGAAGCCGGTGAGCGCGCTGTCCGGCGGCGAGCGGCGCCGGCTCGCGCTCGCGCTGGTCGTCGCGTCGGGAGCGAACTTCCTCGTGCTCGACGAGCCGACCAACCACCTCGACCTCGAGAGCCGCGAGGCGCTCGAAGCGGCCCTCGACGCGTTTCCGGGAACCGTCCTGCTCGTTTCCCACGACCGCGCGCTGCTGGATGCCGTGGCGCAGCGGCTGATCGCGATCGAGGATGGAACGGTGCAGTCGTATGAGGGCGGTTGGGCCGAGTACGCGCGGCGTCGAGCGGAGCCTGCGCCGGCCCCGCCTCCGCAGCCCCGCCGAGAGAAGCCGAAGCCGCCGCGCTCGCAACCGGCGCAGCCGAGCGAGCTGGAGCAAATCGAGGGGGAGATCTCGCGTCGAGAGGAGGCCGTCGCAGAGCTGGAACGCCGCCTGGCAAAGGACTGGTCGGATGTGGAGACCCTTGTCGCCCACCGCGAAGCACGCGACGAGCTGCAGGCGCTCATCACCCGGTGGGAGCGGCTCTTCGAGGAAGCACAGGCGTGAGCTCGATCGAGCCGGACGCGTTCTCGAGCTAGACCCGCTCGGTCCCGCGCAGGTACTCGCGCCGTGCCTTGCGGTTCTGGTACCACAAGGCCACCATGATCGCCAGCGGGAGGACGATCAAGAGAGAAACCACGCCGATCGGGACGATCCACCAGAGACGGCTGGGATGCGGCCCGACCACCGAGGGCATGGCGGGGTGGGCTGTGCGGGTCGACCTCGTGCGGTGCCTGCTCTTTACCGTCCCGCCGGCTTTCAGTTTCGGCCGCGCCTTTGCTTGCGCCGCAACCGCCGGTGGGCCGTGGAACCTCTTCGGCATCCAGTAGTCAACCCGCCAGCGTCTATCCCGTCCCTTGACCAGCTCGACGTCCGCGGTCATCGCCGAGTACCCCGAGCCCGGTTGAGGGAAGAGGAAGACTTCGAGCCCCACCGTCTTCACATACGAGTACTGAACGAAGCTCCATTGTCCGAGGCCCCTGTTCGCCGCCGGATAGGGAACGACCGGGATGTCGCCTCGATTCCACTGCTTCCGGGTGACACCCTCACGAAGGCTCGGCGAGACGAGGTCCCACGATCGCCGGACATTTCGGCGAACCACGGCCGTGCTGATGAAGTTCCTGAGGACTTGGCGGACCGCGTGCTGATTCGCCAGCGTGAACGGCACGGCTTTGGGCTGCTGGTAGTCGGTGACCGCCGGCCCGGTTGGGTTCCCGGGATTACCGGGGGTCGAGAAGTGGACTCCAAGGTAGATGAGCGGCCCGCCGACCGCCACGACAAGCGTCGTGATGGTCAAGCGGCGGCGCCAGCGGCGGGAATGGAGAACTGACATCGCGCCCCCATTCTGCCGACGCGGCTAAGGCTCTCGTTCGAAGGTGGCGACCACTGCCTCGGCGACGACCTTCATCGGCCTTCCGGATACCTGACTCGCCTTGCGCAGCCGGGCGAACGCCTCCTGCTCGGTGAGGCTCTCCCGCTCCATCAGCAGGCCCTTTGCCCGCTCGATCGCCTTTCGGGCGGCCAGCGCCTCTGCAAGGGAGTCGGCCTGCTCGCGCAGTGCCGAGAGCTCCTCGTGCCGCGCCTGCGCGGTCCGGATCGCGGGCAAGAGATCCTGTTCGCGGAACGGCTTGACGAGGTACCCGAAGACACCCGCTTCGACAGCGCGCGAAACGAGCTCGTCCTGGCCGTACGCGGTCAGCATCACGATCGGAATCGGGCGTTCGTCCAGGATCCGGCGCGCAGCCTCGATTCCATCGAGCCGCGGCATCTTGACGTCGAGCACTGCGAGATCGGGCCGTTCGCTACGGGCGAGCTCGACGGCCTCGACCCCGTCCCTTGCCTCGGCGCACACCTCGAAGCCGGCCCGCTCGAGCAGTTCCTTCAGGTCGAGACGAATGATCGTCTCGTCTTCTGCGACGAGGATCCGCACGCCGAGGATCGTAGACTGCGCACGGTGAGCAGCTGCTGCGCCCGAAGCTATGGAAGGGTCTTCAGCAAGCGTCAGGCGCGACGCGACGCGCGGCGGTACCGCCGGAAGGGACTCGACGAGACCGCGCAGTACATCGTCGACGGGCTCACCGAGCGCGGCGTCGCGGATGCGACCGTGCTCGAGGTCGGGGGCGGCGTCGGCACAATCGACATCGAGCTCCTCAAGGCCGGCGCGCGGGAGGCGACCGTGGTCGAGCTCTCGGAGGAGTACGACGAGGAAGCGGCCGCATTGCTCGCGGAGAACGGGCTACAGGGCCGCGTTGGCCGAAGGCACGGCGACTTCGTCGAGGTCGGCACCGCCCTCGAGCCGGCGGACGTGGTCGTGATGCACCGCGTGGTTTGCTGTTATCCGGATCCGGAAGCGCTGGTCGGGTCTGCGGCGCTCCATGCCCGGCGACTGCTTGCGCTGAGCTTTCCCCGTGATTCCTGGTGGATCCGCATTGGTTGGCACGCGGTCGATGCCTGGTTCCGCTTGGTGTATCGGTTCGGCTCGTACGTCCATGCTCACCGAAGAATCCTCGGCGCCGCGGCGGACGCCGGTTTCACACCGGTCAGCGAGCATTCCGGCTGGCTGTGGCACGTGAGCGTGCTCGAGCGCCGCTAGGCGAGAGAAGCAAGCGCTCGCAGGCGGCCCGGCACCTCGCGCCCTTCAAAGGTTCACGCGCGCGAGTAACTTCGGGTCCCGACCCGCCCCCCTGCCATGGCGTTCAGCCTACCGCCGAGAAACGCACGTGTCTGTGACGCCATCGTGCCAGGACGGCACCAACTGCTCAGACCGGAAAGACCACCTCGGCCCGGAGGCCCTTCTTCGACTCGAGCGACAGCCGCCCTCCGAGCTCCTCTTGAACGAGCGCTCGCACTATGGACAGCCCTGTCCCCGACACGGGCTCACCCTTCACGCCCTTGCCGTCGTCCACGATCGCCAGCACGATCTCGCCGTCCCGTTGCGCCAGCTCTACCCGCACCAGCTCGCCTCCGTGCTCGAGCGCGTTCTGGAGCAACTCCGAGAAGACGAGCGCGAGCGCTGTAGCACGGTTCCCGGCCAGCAAGACTGGCTCCATGGCAGTTTCCACGGCCTTCGCCGCGCCGATCCCTTGTACGAGCATGGCGCGCAGCCTGTCCAGTAGCTCATCGAGCTCGACGTCCTCATCGCGCCGCTCGGTCAATACCTCGTGTACTGCCGCGATCGCCAGGATCCGGTTCACCGAGTCGTTCAGCGCCTTTCTGGCGTCCACCCCGTCCGTTCGCGCCTGAAGGCGAAGCAGCGACGCCACCGTCTGGAGGTTGTTCTTGACCCGGTGGTGGATCTCCTGTGCGAGCACACCGCGCAGCACCGCTCTGCCGTGCTCGAGCGCGACTGCTGCGTGGCTCGCAATCGAAGCGAGCAGCGCACGGTCTTCCTCCGTGAAGGGAGTGTCGCGGTCACAGACGAGCTCACCGACCTGGCGCCCCTTCCAGCGCAGCGGCAGCCGCAACGCGTGCTTGCCCGCGCGACCCTCGGGCCAGACGACTTCCCCATCCTCGAGGACGAGTGCCGCGCCAGTCGCCTCCAGCGCGTCGACGGTCGCCTCGACGATTCTCTCGAGCGACTCTTCGAGGTAGAGCGACTCGGACACCGCCTCGGAGATCCGAGCGAGCGCCTCGAGCTCGCCGACCCGCCGCTGGGCACCCGCGTAGAGCTTTGCATGCTCGATCGTCTGCGCCACCTGAGCGGCGATCGCGAGCAGCAGGTCGATCTCGGCACCCGTGAACTCTCTCGGCACGCGTGTGCGCACGTTGAGCGCGCCGGCAAGCTTCTCCCGAGCAAGGATCGGTACCGCGAGAATCGACTCGTACTCGTCTTCCGGCAGGTTCGGGAACGCCTTGAATCGCTCGTCCAGGTGCGCCTGGGCAGGGATCATCACCGGCGCGCGTGCGGCAGCGGCCGACCCGGTGATCCCCTCGCCCGGACGCATCCGCGGCCTCCCCGTCATCTCCTCGACCCGAGTCCCATGCGTCGCGCGCAGCACCAGCTCGCCGGCGTGCTCGTCGTAGAGATAGACGAAGCAGGCATCCGCCTCGAGCGCGTCGGCGACCTTGCTCGCCACAAGAGAGAGCACTTCCTCGAGATCGAGAGTCGAGTTGACCGCGGCAATCGTCTCGGTGAGCAGGCGCAGATGCCGGCCGGTCTCGTCCACCACTCGATTGTAGGCCGGGCCTAACAGAAGCTTTACGCCGTCCGCAGACTGTCATCAGATGCCCCGAGTACTTTGAGGACGGTGTCCGTTCCCGCCTCAGCGCTCCTGCAGACCGCCGGCTACCTCGTCGCAGACGCCCGTGGGCGCTTGGTGGGACGTGTCGAGTGCCCGATGTACGGAACGCAGCCCGACATCCCGGACGCGCTCGCCGTGCGCAAGAGCTTCACTCGCCGCCGCCGCGTCGTGCCCGCGGACGTGATCGACCTGATCGACGGCTCGAGCGGCGTCGTCGGCCTCATGGTCGAGCGCGACTCGCTCCGCAGCTTCCTCTAGCGTGCGAAAATGACCGACAAGGTCTCGCCGCCTTGCGGCAGGCGAGGCCCAACTGACGGCCGACTGCGAGCTGCTGGATTCCCGCAGCTCGCGGTCGTTCAGGGATACGGCAACCGGCTTGGTCTAGAGAACCGCGAGGTAGCGCTCGCGCTCCCAGTCGGTGAGCTGCACGCGATAGTCGTCCCACTCCTTGCGCTTCAGCTCGACATAGCGGTCGAAGATGTGCGGGCCCAGTGCCTTCCGCGCAACCTCCGACTGGGCGAGCTCGTCGATCGCCTCGCCGAGCGTCTCCGGGAGCGAGACGATCCCGCGCTCGCGACGCTGCTCAGGCGTCAGGTGATAGAGGTTCGTCTCCATCGGCTCCGGGAGCTCGTACCCACGCTCGATGCCCTCGAGCCCCGCGTGCAGCAGCGCCGCGAAGGTCAGGTACGGGTTGCAGGCCGGATCGGGGCAGCGGATCTCCGCCCGCGTCGCCTCCTCCGAGCCCGGCTTGTACAGCGGAATCCGGATCAACGCCGAGCGATTGCGCCGCGACCAGGCAACGTACACGGGGGCTTCGTATCCGGGAACGAGTCGCTTGTAGGAATTGACCCACTGCGCGAAGATCGCGGAGATCTCGCGCGCATGCCGGAGCTGGCCCGCGATGAACGCCTTCCCGGTCACGGAGAGGTGCCATTCGTCGTCGGCATCGAAAAACGCGTTCCGCTCGTCCGTGAACAGGGACTGGTGCGTGTGCATTCCCGAGCCGTTCTCGCCGAAGATCGGCTTCGGCATGAACGTGGCGTGGAAACCGGCCTTCTTGGCGATCTCCTTCACGATCAGCCGGTAGGTGACCGTGTGGTCCGCCATCGTCAGGGCCGGCGCGAAGCGCATGTCGATCTCGTGCTGCGAGGGGCCGACCTCGTGGTGGACGTATTCGATCGGGATGCCCACCGACTCGAGCGCGCGCACCGTCTCCTGGCGCAGCTCGCTCGCCGCATCCATCGTCGTCATCGCGAAGTAGCCGCCCTCGTCGAGCGTCTCGGTGCCGCGGTCGTCGCGGAAGAGGAAGTACTCGAGCTCCGGGCCGACGTTGAAGGTGTCGAAGCCGAGCTCCCGCATACGCTCGAGCGCGCGTCGGAGGACGTAGCGGGGGTCTCCCTCGTACGGCTGCCCGTCAGGCGTGACGATGTCGCAGATCATCCGTCCGACCTTCGTTTCGCCTTCCTTCCACGGCATGACCGTGAAGGTGCCAGGGTCGGGGATCGCGACCATGTCCGATTCCTCGATCGCGTTGAAGCCCGTGATCGAGGAGCCGTCGAAGCCCATCCCGTCGTCGAGCGCGCCCTCGATCTCGCTCGGCGTGACCGCGAAGCTCTTCAGGTGACCCTCGATGTCGGTGAACCAGAGAAGCAGGAACTCCACCCGCTCGTCGACTATCCGCTTGAGCACCGCCCGGCGTGTCCTCGGATCGCTCGTCGCCCTCGTCTGCTGGGCCCGCGCCTTGCTCTGGGCCCGCGTTCTGCTCTGGACCTGCGCCACCGCGTCCTCCCTTCAAACACGAAAGCCCCGGACGCTGCCGCGCCCGAGGCCACGTCGCCTCCAAGCCCGAAGCCTAGCCGATCAGCGCCTCGGCAGGTGGCAGCTGCTCGAGCTCCAGCTCGCCCCCATGGTGCGCGATCGCGCGGCCGTAGAGGCCGAGGGCAGGCGCAATCGCAGCGGCGCCGGCAGCCAATGCGGCGCGAATTCCCCAGGCGTTGCCCATAAGGCCGAGCACGGGCCCGCCGCCGGCCTGGCCGATGGCGTTCGCCTGGCCGCTGATCGAGAACACGGTCGCGCGCACGCTCGAATCGGTGATTTGCTCGCTAAGCCACGTGTCGTAGAGCGGCCCCGCCATGTTGCGGGCGAAGAACACGCCCAAGAGGCCGGCGATCGCGAGCCATACGGATCCCGTCAGGGCGAAGAGGAGCATGGCCGCCAGCTCCAGCACGGTGAATCCGAAGAGGAAGTGCGCGACCGACCTGCGGCCGCCCCGCTCGACCCGCTTGATCAGGCCGCCGATCGCGGCGATGTTCAGAGCCATCCCCGCGAGCCAGAAGATGCCGAACCAGGCTACGGGGCCGAGGTGGCCGATCGCGGGGAGCCCGATGTCCCGGAGGAAGTGAGCTTCCTTCAAGCGGTCGAACGCCTCGCTCGACATTCCCATGAAGAGCTCGACGCCGATCAGCAGCATGATGATTCGCTGCGCGCGGGCGAATCGACCACCTCTGACCGCCGTCCTACGCAGCTCGACGAGCGGCGAAGCACGCTGCTCGCGCGGCCTGCGGACGAAGCCAGTCTCGGGCATGACGAGGATGCACGCGAGCCCGCAGGCGATCGTGATCGCGCCTCCCGCGACGACGCCCCAGCGCAGCGAGAGAGTGCCGAGGGCGACCTGCAAGACCAGCCCGACGACCGCGCCGGCCTGGCCGAAGCGAGCGCCGCGCAGGAAGATCATGCCGACCCGGTTCACGCCGACCTCGTCCGTGATCCACGCCTGCTCGGCCCCGCTCGTGAACGTGTACGCGAACCCCCAGAACGCCCAGAGCGCGATGATCAGCCACGGCGCCGAGACGAGCCCCACGGCGAGCCAGGCCACACCCGTCCCGAGGTACCCGATGACGAGCGAGAGGCGCCGGCTGTATGTGTCGGCCACGACTCCCGTCGGCACTTCGAACAGGAACACGGCGCCTTCCATCGCCGACCCCATCAGCACGAGCTGCAGCGGAGAGAAGTGCAGCTCACGCACGAGATACACGGCCATGACGACCCACGTCGGCATGCGCAGGCCGAAGCTGAGGCCGTAGTAGACGGTGGTCGCCGGGAGGCGCCTCATCCAGAGCGCTTCAGCTTCCCGTGCTTCTTCGCGTAGCGCTCACCCGTGTGGAACACCCAGAGACCGAGCGGCACGGACACCGTGCCGATAACGAGCAGCGGCCAGATGTCGCGCCAGAGCGCCGTGATGCCGGCGCCCTCGAGGATGGCGTTCCGACAGCCGCGTAGCGCGTACGTCGCCGGGGAGATCTTGGCGAGGGCCTGCATCCAGCCGGGCAGCACCGAGACCGGGTAGTACACGCCCGAGACGACGAGCAGCACACCCTGCGCGACGAAGCCGAGCTGCGTGCCCTTCTCCGGCGAGATCAGCGGCAGGACCGCCGTCATCATCCCGATCCCGATGAACGACAGCGAGGCGACGACGAGCAGGACCAGCGCCGCGACGTAGTTCGCGTTCGGAAGGTGGAGGCTGAAGAACGCCGCCACCACGCCGAACAGCAGCACCGCGCGGACGACCCCGTACGCGATGGCGAAGAGACCCATCCCAAAGAGATGGACAGGCCGCGAGAGCGGAGCCATGAACGTGTACTCGATCGTCCCCTCCCAGCGCTCCCAGGCCACGGTCTCGGTCAGGATCTCGAAGATGATCCCGAGGTAGGCCCAGATGACCGCGCCGACGAGCAAAATCGTCGTGATGCGCTGGACGTCGATATGCCCGCCCGCCGCCGGGATGCCCTTCGCGATGAAGACGATAGTGAGGGTGTTCGCGACGGTCCAGATGAAGAAGGCGACGTCCCACCAGATGTAGCGCTTGACGAGGTAGATGTTCCGCTCGATCACGCCGCCGAGCCCGACGAGCTCATGGCGCAACGCGAGACTCATCGCTCTCATTTCGCCTCCTTCCATTTCCGCGTTCCCGGCCGGCGGCGCAGACGGACGCACGGGTAAGCCCGCGCGTCCTGATGCCGGCATCGCAAGCGACGCCTCATTTCGAGCGCTCCTCGCCGTCGCCGTTCTCGAAGGCGTGGCCGCTCGCGGCGAAGAACGCCTCCTCGAGAGTCTCCGCGCCGTAGCGCGCCTTCAGCTCGTCGGCGGGCTCGAGGCAGAGCAGCTTGCCGTCGTCGAGGATGCCGACCCGATCGGCGAGCTCCTCGGCCTCGGCGAGGTCGTGCGTGCAGAGTAGGACCGTGGCGTCGTGCTCCGCGCGCACCTCGCGGATGAATCGCTGCACCTCTTGCTTCGAGCGCGGGTCGAGCCCCGTCGTGGGCTCATCCAGGAGCAGCAGAATCGGCGCCGTGAGCAGAGCGCGCGCCAGCGCGACCTTCTGCTGCATCCCCCGCGAGAGATGCTCCATCGGATCGTCCCGGCGGTCGGCGGGGAAGCCGACACGACGGAGGATCTCCGGGATCTTGTCCCGCGTATGTGAGGCGCGCAGGCCGTAGAACCGTGCCGCGTAGCTCAGGTTCTCGACCGCCGACATCTTCTTGAAGAACGAGGCCTCGACCGACACGCGGTTGACGAGCCGGCGAACCGCGCGCGTCTCGCGAAAGGCGTCGTGGCCGAACACGCGTGCGCTGCCGCCGTCCGGAAGGAGAAGCGTCGCGAGCAACCGGACCAGCGTCGACTTGCCCGAGCCGTTCGGCCCGAGGATCGCGACGCACTCGCCGCGGGCGACGTTGAAGCTCACTCCGCGCAGGGCGGTTACGCGGCGACGGCCGCGCCCGCCGTCACGACGGACGAACTCCTTGCGCAGATTGTCGACTTCGAGGGCCTGCATGCTGCTCCTAGATCCGGGGGACACGAAAACCGGCGCCTACCTGAAGATCAGGCGGCGCCCGCGAAACCGCGAGTCAGCCGGTGAACAGCACGTTTTCACCTTAC
This sequence comes from Gaiellaceae bacterium, assembly GCA_049644305.1. Taxonomy (GTDB): domain Bacteria; phylum Actinomycetota; class Thermoleophilia; order Gaiellales; family Gaiellaceae; genus AC-32. Next base: position 34,793 of record JBARRQ010000007.1, on the reverse strand, counting down.
CTGCCGCTTTTCGCCGGAGCAAATTCGACTCCGTCCGCGTAATCGGCTACCTTGCGTCCAGCGTCCGTCGAAGAAGACGGCCGCGGAGGCATTGGGGCCTCAGGACTCGCGGAGTCCTGGGGCCTTTTTCTTTGGTCCGAAAGGAGAAGCATGGCGGCAGAAGAGACGAAGCACTACCTGGTGAACGGGTCGGCCGAGAAGCCCGCGCCGAAGGAGACGCTGGAGTGGGCCGGCCAGACGCAGGCGCAGATGGTCGACCTCAAGTTCTGCGACCTCCTCGGGACGTGGCAGCACGTGACGCTGCCGATCACGGCGTTCGACGAGTCGGCGTTCGACGACGGCCTCGGCTTCGACGGATCTTCCATCCGCGGCTGGCAGGGAATCGCCGAGTCGGACATGCTGCTGATGCCGGACGCGGCGAGCGCCGTGCTCGATCCGTTCACCGAGGCGCCGACGCTGTCGCTGGTCTGCGAGATCGCCGACCCGGTGACGCGCGAGGGGTACGGCAAGGACCCACGGCGCATCGCGAGGAGGGCGGAGGAGTACCTGGCCGAGACGGGGATCGCCGACACGGCCTACTTCGGGCCGGAGTGCGAGTTCTTCGTCCTCGACTCGATCTCGTACGAGCTCGCGGATCACAAGTCGCACTACGCGATCGACTCGGCCGAGGGTCACTGGAACTCCGCGGAGCCAGGTCTCGGCTACACCGTTCGTCCGAAAGAGGGCTACTTCCCGCCCGCCCCGCACGACACCCTCCACGACCTTCGCACGGCGATGGTTCTGGCGCTCGAGCGCCTCGGCATCCCATGCGAGTTCCACCACCACGAGGTTGCCTCGGGCGGCCAGTGCGAGATCGACCTGCGCTACCAGTCGCTCACGCGCATGGGCGACCAGGTGATGACCTACAAGTACGTCGTCAAGAACCTGGCGCGGGCCGCGGGCAAGACCGTGACCTTCATGCCGAAGCCGCTCTTCGGCGACAACGGCTCCGGGATGCACACGCACCAGTCCCTCTGGAAGGAGGGAGCGCCCCTGATGGCGGACTCGTCGGGCTACGCCGGGCTTTCCAAGCTGGCGCGCTCCTATGTGGGCGGCCTGCTCGCTCATGCGCCGGCGCTGCTCGCGTTCTGCGCCCCGACGACGAACTCGTACCGACGGCTCGTGCCGGGCTACGAGGCGCCGGTCAACCTCGTCTACTCCCAGCGCAACCGCTCGGCCTGCATCCGGATCCCGATGTACTCCGAGTCGCCGAAGGCGAAGCGCATCGAGTTCCGCTGCCCGGACGCGGCCGCGAACCCGTACCTCGCGTTCGCGGCGATGCTGATGGCCGGGATCGACGGGATCCGGAGGGAGCTCGACGCCGGGGAGCCCGCGGACTACGACCTTTTCGAGGAGGTCGAGGCGGAAGTGCCGCAGGTGCCCGGGTCCCTGGGCGAGGCGCTCGACGCGCTCGAGGCCGACCATGCGTTCCTCCTCGAGGGCGGCGTGTTCTCCGAGGAGCTGATCCGCACGTGGATCGACTACAAGCGGGAGAACGAGGTAGACGTCGTGCGGCTGCGTCCGCACCCGGCCGAGTTCGCCCTCTACTACGACTGCTGAGTGCCGACGGCGACGGCAGTCGAGATCTGCGACCTCCGGCCGACCGACTGGCGGGAGGTCGCGGAGATCTTCCGCGAGGGGATCGAGACCGGTAACGCGACGTTCGAGACGGAGGTCCCCTGCTGGGAGGCGTGGAGCTCGACGCATTTCGCGGAGCACCGGCTCGTCGCGATTCGCGAACGCCGAGTGGTCGGCTGGATCGCGCTGGCACGCGTGTCGCCTCGGGCGTGCTACGCCGGAGTAGCCGAGGTGAGCGCCTACGTCGGCGCCGAGGCGCGCGGCGAAGGCGTCGGCGCGTCGCTTTTGGCGGCTGTCATCGACAGCTCCGAGCGCGCCGGGATCTGGACGCTGCAGACCGGCGTCTTCCCCGAGAACGACGCCAGCCTCGGCCTCCTGCAGCGGTTCCGCTTTCGCGTCGTCGGCACGCAGGAGCGGATCGGGCAGCTGCACGGCGTCTGGCGAGACGTGGTCCTGCTTGAACGACGAAGCGAGGTGATCTGAATGACGAAGGTGGAAGCGGTCGTCCTGCGCGAGCGGGTCGAGACGGTCATCGACGCAGTCGAGCAGCAGACAGGACACGTCGGCGTGACCGTCGTCGAGGCCGTCGGGCACGGACGCCAGCGCGGGATCACGCACGAGTACCGCGGACGCGTCTTCGAGTCGCGCTTCCTCCCGAAGGCTCTGCTCACGTTCGTCGTCGAGGACACGGTGGCGGGCGACGTGGCCGCGACGATCGCCGACGCGGCGCGCAGCGGCAACGACTGCGGCGACGGCCTGGTCTGGACCACACCGGTGGCGCACGTCACACACAACAGAACCGGCCGGCCGCTCGAGGAGGCCGCATGAAGAACGCCGACCTCCTCCTCGCCGCCAACACGCTCTGGGTCGTGGTCGCGGCCGTCCTCGTGATGTTCATGCAGGCGGGCTTCGCCTTCCTCGAGGCAGGGCTGACGCGGATGAAGAACGCCGCTCACATCGCAGGCAAGAACGTCCTCATCTTCGGCATCTGCTCGCTCGTCTACTGGGCCGTCGGTTTCGGAATCGCCTTCGGCGACGGCAACACGCTGATCGGCACGCACGGGTTCCTGCCCTCGGTCGACTCGCTGCTCGCAGTAGGGAAGGCGCCGTACTCGTTCTTCACAACCGTTCCCGGAGCCGCCGGCTACCTCTTCGAGGTCGTCTTTGCAGGCGTCTCGCTGGCGATCGTCTGGGGCGCGATGGCTGAGCGCGCCAAGCTGTGGGTCTACTTCGCCTTCGGGGCCGTCTTCACGCTCATCTACTCGGTCACCTCTCACTGGGTGTGGGGCGGCGGTTGGCTCTTCGGCCTCGGGATGCAGGACTTCGCCGGCTCCACGGTCGTCCACTACCAGGGTGCGCTGGCCGCGCTGGCCGGCGCGCTGCTGCTAGGCCCGCGGATCGGCAAGTTCGACGGCAAGCGCGGCAACGCGATCCCCGGCCACAACATCCCCTACGCGGTCCTCGGCACGATCATCCTCTGGTTCGGCTGGTTCGGCTTCAACCCCGGCTCGACGTTGGGCGTCGTCACCGGCAACCGGATCGGCTTCTTCGCCTACGTTGCGCTGACCACGAACCTGGCTGCCGCGGCCGGCGCGCTCAGCGGAGTCGTGACCGCGTGGGTCGTCCTGCGCAAGCCGGACATCTCGATGATGCTGAACGGCGTCCTTGCGGCGCTCGTGGCCGTCACGGCGGCATCAGGCTTCGTCGCTCCGTGGGCGGCCGTGGTGATCGGGTTGGTGTCGGGCGTGATCGCCGTCGTGGGAGTGCTGGCCGTCGAGCGGATCGGGATCGACGACCCGATCGGCGCCGTCGCCGTGCACGGAGTCTCCGGAGTCTGGGGCACCCTTGCCACCGGCCTCTTCGCGGTACCTGCGCTCGCTGCAACGCTCAAGACCGGCCGGGGCGGCTTCGTCTACACCGGCTCGCTCCATCAGGTCTGGGTACAGCTGCTCGGGCTCGCGGCTGTCGGCGCGTTCACCTTCTCGGCGTCATTCGGCTGTCTCTGGACGATGAAGCGCCTCTGGGGCATCCGCGTCGAGGAGGAAACCGAGACCGCCGGCCTCGACGTCTCCGAGCACGGGATGTGGGGCTATCCCGAGTTCTACATCCCGGTTCCGGGCGGTTGGAATCAGTCGTTGCAACACCTCCAGCACGCGGGCATGGCAGACGTGCCAGAGCACGTCGTGCAGCCGCCCATTGTTCCCGAGGCGGAGCCCGAAGCGGCCTAGGCGAACGCACCAGCGGACGATGGCCGGGAAGTTCGCCGAAGCCACGCGGTTTCTCGTTAGGTCAGGTGCGCGGACCGTCAGCAGCGCCGCTTCGGCAGTCGCCCGCCGACCCACGTGAACTGCTCGGCTTGCAGGGATGCCACCCGGTGCACGTGACTTCCGTCCGGGCGCATGACGAAGAGACCTTGATCCTCGCCGTACGTCCGCCAGGCGAGGAAGGCGATGCCCGCGTCGCGGGGCAACCAGACCGGGTTCCATTGGTCGCCGCGCCTCTTCAGCGTCCTCCGCACGTCGGCACCATCCGCCTTCATCACCTCGATCCACGAATGTTGGCCGTCGTACGCCTGGAAGGCGATCCGCTTGCCGTCGTGCGACCAGACGGGCCTTTTCATCGGAGACGCGGGCGTCCTTGTGTAACAGTGTTGCGCTGCTCCCATCCGCGCCCATCACCCAGATCTCTCCGCCGGCGCCGACCTGGAAGTGAACGAATGCGATCCTCGTCCCGTCCGGCGACCACGCGGGGTCCCAGCCTTGCCCCTCGCCGCGAATCCGGGTGAGTCCGGTCCCATCGGGATGCACCTTCCAGATCTCCCCCGCCCCGCTCGTGTCGAAGGCAATCCACTGCCCGTCGGGCGACCAGGAGGGATCTCCAGCGATCGAGTCCGTCAGTCTGTGAAGAGCGCAGCGATTCGTGCCAATCACGTAGAGCGCGTACTGGCCGTCCCCGAGCCCGTAGTAGCCGCGGAAGCCGAGCATCTGCCCCTGGGGCGAGAACCCTGGATCCCACTGGGGTGAGGGTCCCGCGGAGAGCAGGTGCCGCTTTCCGCTCCCATCAGGCCGCATCAGGCAGAGCTCATCGCGGCAGCGGTAGGCGATGAATCCCGTCGAGGCCCACCTGGGAACACGCGATGACGGGGCATTGAGAGAGGCCGATGCGCTCGATCTCATTGAGGCGGGCGCTACGACCACGACGACGACCAACCCCACCAGGACGGCAAGATGCGCAATCCGCGGCGTCATCGTCTTAAGTTACGTTTGCCGACCCGCCAAGAGTCCCCGGCTTTCCGCTTGTTCCGTACTAAGGTTGACCAAAGACCACGGGAGGGAAAGGGATGACTGGCAAACCTTTCGCGGCTGTCCTAGGCGCAGTGCTGCTTTTGCTCGCCGCCGGCGGTGTCTATGCCGTCCGGCCCGACAAGGCACACGGCGGCTCGCAGCCCGCACAGCAGATCACCGTCTCCGGCACCGGGACCGTCACGACGACGCCCGATCGCGCGAACTTTTCGTTCGGCGTGAGCACGGACAAGCAGACGGCGAAGAACGCGATCGCCGCAACATCGAGGAAGATGCTGCGGGTGCTCAACGCCCTCGAAGCGGCAGGCGTCCAAGCGAGGGACATCCAGACCCAACAGATCTCGGTCTGGCCGAACTATGTGAACTCGACTTTCGTCGGCTTCACCGCCTCGAACTCCGTGGTTGTGAAGATCCGGAACCTCGACGCGGCCGGGCCCGTGATCGACGCCGCAGTCGGCGCAGGCGCGACGAGCGTCTGGGGACCCGAGTTGTTCCGTAGCGACCAACAGCAGATCGCGCGGAACGCGCTTCGCGACGCGGTTTCGGATGCACGGGCAAAAGCCCAGGCCCTGGCGGCGGCTTCCGGCTCCTCGGTTGGCCGTATCGTCTCCGTGATCGAGCACGGCGCGATCGCACCGAGCGGCGGGGGAGTGACAGGAATCGGCGGAGGGGTAGCGATCACAGCGCCCGCTCCGATACCGCCCCCGGTGCGGGCAGGCGAGCAGTCCGTCCAGGCGACGGTCACCGTGACCTTCGAGACGCAATAAGAGAAGGGGCCGCGGTCATCTGGAACTCCGGAAGACCGCGGCCCCCCAAACCTCTGTCCGGCGCCAAGAGCAGGTTCTCAGACTGCGGGGCGCGTCGCCCACACCTGGCGCTTGTGCCCGGGCCGCATCCTTGACCGTCCTTTCGTGCGAGAGGATACTTGCGCCCCACAGTAAGGAGGCGGGCCGCATGAACGTGAACTGGGAGCGCTTGTGGCGCAGTGCCGGTATCCAGTTCGTCATCTTCTTCGTCATCGCTTACGTCATCTACGGCAATCAGCCGAAGGTCGGTGCGTCGGCCAATAAGCTCGTCTCGTTCTACGACGGCGATCGCACGCGGATCCTGATTGCCACAGTCATCTTCGGTCTAGCGGTCCTCAACCTGCTCTGGTTCGCCGCGGCGATCACGAGCACGTTGCGTGATGCCGGGCAAGGCGGTTGGGGGGCGGCGGCGACCGCCGCCAGCGCGGCGCTAGGGGCTGTCTTTTTCGTACTTATCACGGTGGGAGCCGCCCTTGCGTACTCAATCGCCGGCTCGGGAAATGACACGCTCACGTCCGGGCTGAACGACCTCTCGTGGGTCTGCATCGTGATTGCCTCGTTCCCAGCCGCGATGCTGATCATGGCCGGGTCGTTCGGGCTCTGGCGGGCGGGAATCATCTCGAACGCGCTCTTTTCGGCCGGGGTCGCCGCCGTCGTGCTTGTCCTGCTTGGCGGAACCACGTGGGCGAGCGACGGATTCTGGGCACCGGACGGTGCGTATTCGCGGTTCATCTCGCCGATCATCGGCCTTGCGTGGATCGCGGTCGTCAGCGGGCTCCTCGTCATGCGAGCCCCCTCGACGGCGCGCGCGCCTGAGCGCGCAGCGATGCCTGCGCCGTAGACCGCTGCCTAAACGCGTAGCGCACGCGGCTACAGTCGCCTCGTGCGCTACCAGTTCGTCGACTGCCGCTGGGAGCTCGGGAAGCCGGGCCGGGGGCGGGAGCTCTACCTGGAGGGCCACATCCCCGGCGCGTCCTTCCTCGACGTGGACGCGGACCTCTCCGCGCCCCCGGGCAAAGCGGGCCGGCACCCGCTCCCGGCCGAGGAGGACTTCGTCCGCGCCGCCTCGCGCGCGGGCATCGGATCGGGCGTGTTCGTCGTCGCCTACGGGAACATGGGCGGCGCGGAGCGGCTTTGGTGGCTCCTGCGCCACTTCGGCCACGACGACTGCGCGGTGCTCGAGCTCGCCGGCTGGCTCGGGCCGCTACGCGGCGGCGAGGAGGAGATCGAGCCCGCGAGCTTCCAGTTGCGGCTCCGTGACGACGACACGATCGAGGCGGCGGAGGTCGCCGAGCGGCTCGCCGAGCTCGTAATCGTCGACGCGCGCGTGCCCGAGCGCTTTCGCGGCGAGCCGAATCCGGTCGACCGCGTCGCAGGACGGATTCCCGGGGCGCTGAACGCTCCCTGGAACGAGCCGCTGCCGGACCTGCCGGCTGGTGAGCTCGTGGCCTATTGCGGCTCGGGCGTCACGGCGTCCGTCGTCCTCCACCGGCTCTCGCTCGCAGGCCGGGGCGGAAAGCTCTATCCCGGCTCCTGGAGCGAGTGGGAGCAGCTCGGCCTGCCGGTCGAGCGCGGCTGAGTCGCGCTTTCGCTGCCCTCATCAGCACGCTTAACCGATCGCGAAGGTGACGGTCACCGTCGCCTGCACCTCCTGCGTCCCCGGCTCGACCGGCGTCCTGGCGGCGGCAGCCCCCATGGCGGACTGGTACATCGGCACCGGGGCGCCCGCCGAGCCTTCGACGATTCGGGTCACGCGTCCGACGGAGACGTGGGCCTCGGCAGCCAGGGCCCCCGCCTTCGTGCGCGCATCCGCGAGCGCTCCGCGCAGAGCGCTCCGATACACCGCATCGCGCGCCGACTGGTCGAACGTCGGGCCCGAGGTGTTGTTCGCACCCGCCGCCACCGCTGAGTCGACGACGGCGCCGGCTTCGGCCACTTTGCGGACGAGCACCTGGAGCGAGTTGTCGGCGCTGAAGCCGTCGACCTGGCCGGAGCCGTTCTGTCGCGGCATCACCGAGACGTTCTGGGTCTGGATGTCGCGTGCGGGAATGCCGGCCTGCTTCAGGGCGGCGATCACATGCGCCATCTTCTCGCTGTTCGCCGCCAGCGCGGCCTTCGCCGTCGCGCCTTCGGTCTGTACTCCGAAGGAGAAGGTCGCCTGGTCAGGCACGGCGCGGGCGGTGCCCGTACCGTTCACCGTGATCCCGTCGGTTATCTGCGTCGAGGAGCCGTGCGCCGAGCTGGGCCGCGCGACGGCAACCACCGCGGCCGCGGCGACGACCACGGCCACCCCAAGTGCAACGTGAAAGAGCTTCATCGTGTCCTCCAGTTCGCGTGTCAGGAAATACGCCCCTGGAGGACGCGTGCGTCACATCAGGCTGTCGCCGTTGCGTGCGAGCCGAAGCCGTTCAGATAGGGCTCCCAGCCGTCCGGGATTCTCGGTGTCGCCAGGTGGATGAAGAGTACGGGCGCCGGTGCGCGCGGCATCACGCGCAGCGTCATCGAGACCTCCTCCGGGAGCCGGTTTCCCTTACGCATGTTGCAAGGCGCGCAGGAGGTGACCACGTTCTCCCAGACCGAGTCGCCGCCGCGGCTGCGCGGGACGACATGGTCGAGGGTCAGCCGGCCGCCGGCGTTCCCGCAGTACATGCAGCGCCAGCCGTCACGGGCGAACAGCGCGCGGCGGGAGATCTTGCGTTGCAGCGTTCGCGGGACCCGGACGTACTGGACGAGCCGGATCACGTGCGGGCGCGGGTACGTGTCCGTCGCCGATCTGAGGGGCTCCGCGAGCTTCTCGATCACCTCGGCCTTGCCCTTGAACACGAGCACATGAGCACGCCGAACGGTGGTGACGTTCAACGGCTCATAGCTGGCGTTCAAAACGAGAACCTGCTGCACGCCAAAAACTTTAGCGAGACATGGCCCTCTCGACGGCCTCGGTCTCTTCGGGCGAGAGTGCGACGGAGGCGCGGCCCCTGTCGAGCTCCTTCATGTAGATCCGCGCGTAGTCACGGCCCTGGATTGCGCTGAGGACGATCCCTGTGCGGCGGGAGTCGAGCACTGCGAGTGAGGCAGATTGGTGCCCGCCCGTGTCCTCGTAGGCGTCGTAGCGGACGATCGAGACGTTCCGGACCGACTCGTCGACGCGGCGGTCGACCCGAACGAGCCCCGCCGCAACCTCGTCGACGGCGCGATGAAGGTCGTCGATGCGGCCCTGGAGCGAGACCGCGAAGTCGACGAGGTCCGCCTTGCCTCCACCGAGGAGCACGGCCTGGCCCGTGCGAAGCCGCCGCACGCGAGACCACACCCAGGCCGCCCCGACCAAGGCCGCGCCGGCGCCGGCCGCGGCGCCGATCGCGATCCAGGCGGCAGTCGCGCTGGACACGCTCATGTGGCGGAATCCTAGGCGCTCGCTTGCGACGCGACCAAAGAGGTCGTGCCGCGCTCCGCCGGCGCGACCGTCCGAGGCGCTACGCGACGGAGAAGATGACCGGGTAGTCCGCCGAGTTGTTACTGAGGTTCGTCTCGCCTGGAGACGGGCTGATCTCGACCTTGAGCGTCGCCGGCGTCGAGAAGTTCACATTCGGGATGTTGCGGAACGTCACCATCGTCTGGGCGCCGGGATTGAGGAAGTCGATCTTTGCCGTCTTGACGATGTTGGCGCCATGCGACTGCTGGATCGTGATCTTGACCGGTACCGAGAACACCTGGACGTTGCCCGTGTTCTTGACGGTCACCTCGAACGCCATGCTCGTCGTGACGACGATGTCGGTCTGGGTGGACGTGCTCAGGTCTTTGCCCGAGGGAAGAACCTTGGTCGACACGAGACTCGTCCCGCACGGACAGTTCTGCGCCCCGGTGGAAGCACCCTGGAGCCGCTGCAGGACTGAGGTCATGGCGCTGGTCGTGGCCAGCTCGGAAGTCTGGAGGAACCTAGAGTCGGGGACGAGCGGGCCGCCCGCGCCGTTCGTGCCGGTGATGCTCTGCCGGCTCAGCTCAGCATCGGCCGGGGTCTTGAAGGAGTCGGCCCAGATGACATCGCTGGCGAGGAGTCGCTGCATCTGCGCGGCGAGCGTGGTGGCCCCACGGTTGACGTTCCTCGTCGAGGCGGTCGCGCCAAGCGCGTCCGAAAGCCCGGTGAGCCCGCTCACGCGGTACTGGAGCGCCTGGATCACTGCCTGCTGCTCGTCTCGCAGCGGGCCCGGCGGCGTGATCCCGCGGGCGCGGTTCACGTTCAGTTGCTCCTGCCGGGCGAGGCCGGCGATCTGCTGCTGAAGCTGCGTGCGCTTCACGCCGGGCGCGAGCAACGCCTGATTCAGCTGACGGCCGACCTGCTGCGACGAGGACGCGACTTCGGAGATCCTCGTCATGTAGCTCTTGTACGTCTTCGTCTTCCCGGACGCCTGGCAGCTTTTGATCCAGAAGACCAGCAGCACGATGATCAAGATCGCGAACGCGATCAGGCCGACCAGGCGAAGCAGCGGTGTCAGGTTCTGCGGCGCCCTCGGCGGGCGCCCGGGACCGCGAGGGCCGGGGCGGCGGATGATCCGATCCGCCCGGGACGACTCCTCGGTCGGCGGCTCCTCCTCGAAGAAGTCGAATTCGATGTCGAGATCTCGCTCGGTCATAACCGGTGTTTGCAGGAAAAAGTCGGCTCACTCTATCTAGTACCCCGGAAGGCAGAGGCGTCCCTTGCGCTGCCCTTGGGCTGGCGCAGAGGAATCCCGGCAGCAGCGCGAAATCTCTTGAGTCGTGTCCGAGGCTGCTCTCGCGTTCTCCCCGGCCGAGCTCGTGGCCGGGCGCTACCGGCCTCTCCGTCCGCTCGGCAGCGGTGGCTCGGGCTCGGTCTGGCTCGCCCGCGACGAGCGCACGGGTCTTGAAGTTGCGCTGAAGATCGTCCCCCGCGAGGGCAAGGCGGCAACGCGGGCCGAGCGCGAGGCGCTTGCGGCTGCCCGCCTGCGTCACGAGCGCTGTCTACGGGCCTACGGGTTCGAGCGCGACTCTCGCAACGTCTACATCGCCTACGAGTACGTCCCGGGTCAGACCCTGCGCGAGGCGCTCCGTGCCGGCGAGCTCAACGACCCAGCCGCCGTCGAGGCCGCCGCTCAGGTACTCGAGGCTCTCGCGCACGCGCACGCGCGAGGGATCGTCCATCGCGATGTCAAGCCGTCGAACGTGCTGGTCGCCGAGGAGGATCAGCTGTCGGTTCGGCTGCTCGACTTCGGCCTCGCGCAGCTCGCCGAGGAGGAATCGCTGACTGCGACCGGGGATGTGCCCGGGACGCTTGCCTACGTCCCGCCGGAGCGGCTCAAAGGCGAGAGCGGCGGTCCGCCCGCGGATGTCTGGGCTGTCGGCGTCTTGCTCTGGGAGGCGCTCGCCGGCTGGCATCCGTTCTGGAACGGCTCCCTCCTCGAGACTGCCCGGCGGATCGAGACGGGAGCGACACCGCTGGCGGAGCTGCGTCCGGATCTGCCCCGGCCGCTCTGCGCTCTCGTCGACCGGATGCTGGCGCTCGACCCCGCTGCGCGTCCGCCCGCCGCGCAGCTCGCGCTCGCGCTGCGGGAGGCCTTCGCCGAGCGTGTCCGGCGCCGGACAAGCCGCCCGGAGCTGCCCCTCCGGAAGGTGGCCCTCAAACTCGCGGCTCCGACCGCCGCCGCGGTCTTTGCGGGCTGGACCGCCGGGAGCGTGGCTTTCTACCCGGGCTCCTCCGCGCCCCTTCTCGCATTGCTCGCCTTCGCCCTGACGCTCTTCCGGCCGCGGCTCGGCCTCGCCTTCGCCCTGGCAGTTCCCGTTTTTCCACTCGGGAACATCTCCCTGGGCCTCGCCCTCGTCTACGGCGCGGTCGCCGGCATCTGGCTCGCCCTCTCATGGCGCTCGCCGGACGACGGGCTGTTTCTCGCGCTCGGGCCATTGCTGGCCCCCGTCTTCGCCCTCGGCCTTCTCCCGCTCGCGGCGCAGGGCATCCGCAGCTTGCCGCGACGCGCGCTCCAGGTAGGTGCGGCGGTCCTGCTGGCGGCAATCGTCGCGGGGCTGCGGCACGCCCCTCTGCCGTTTACCGGATCGGCGCCGCCGAAGGGTCTTGGAATCGCCGGCAGCGAGGACGCCTTTGCGGTTGCCGTCGCACTCTGGCGTGGCCTGATGCACCACCCGGCGCTCCTCGTCGAGGCACTTGCGCTCGCCGCGGCGGCCGTCCTGCTTCCTCTCGCGAAAAGGCACGGTCTCTGGGGCATCGCGGGCCTCGGCGCCGGGCTGATCGCGGTCGCGCTCCTCCCGTCCCCTGCCGTCGCTGCGGCCCCGCTGATCGTCGCGACCTGGGCCACGTGCATGGTCGTGGCGCTGATACCCCGTAGCTAGAGTTCAGCGCCCGGGGGCATAACCCCGGCTGCATGAGCGTCCTCCGAAACATCGAGCACAAGATCGAAGGCCTGTTCGAAGGCGTGTTCGGTCGCGCCTTCCGAACGCACGTCCAGCCTGTCGAGCTCGCGCGAAAGCTCGTGAAGGAAATGGCGGATCACCGCGTCATCTCCGTTTCCCGCGTCTATGCGCCGAACGAGTACACGATCTACCTGGCGCCTTCGGACCGGGAGCAGTTCGCGAGCTACGAGGATTCCCTGCTCAGCGAGCTCCAGCAGTACCTGGCGGAGAACGCGCGCCGTGAGCGCTACGAGCTGCTGTCACCGCCGGTCGTCAAGCTCGAGACTGACGAGGACCTCGAGATGGGCGAATTCGGGATTGCGACAAGGATGGTGCAGGGCGCGACACCCCAGCCGGGCGAGCCGCCGTCACAGCCCGAGCCCGGCGCCACGATGGTCTATCGCAAGCCGGTCGAGACGGAGGCGGTACCGGCTGAGGCACTCGGCCTGGAACGCGAGATCGTCAGCTTGACCGTCGATGGCACCAGGCACGAGATCGGCGAGGACGGTGCCGTCATCGGCCGCTCCAAGGACTGCGAAATTCAGCTCCCCGATCCGAACGTCTCGCGGCGCCACGCCGAGGTCCGCCAGGAAGGCGGCGCCTACTGGGTCGTCGACCTCGACTCCACGAACGGGATGGAGGTGAACGGGCGCCGATTGAAGCGGGCGAAGCTGCGACAGGGCGATCGCATCACGCTCGGCTCGACCGAGCTCGTCTTCCGGCGGGATACGGAGTGACGTCGTGACTCTCGGCTCGATCGCGGTCGCGGAGGCGCTGGTCCTCCTCAAGGTCCTCTTTCTCGTCCTCCTCTATCTCTTCATCTGGCGAATCGTGCGCACGGCCGCTCGAGACCTCCGCCTACCTCAGGAGAGCTTCGTCCTGGCGCCCGGGTCGGTGCCCGGCTTGCCGGTGGGCGACCCGGACATCGAGGCGGGAAAGGTCATCGTCGTCAAGAGCCCGGCGCTGAGCGAAGGTGACGAGTGGGAGCTCGACTCCTCGGCGCTCACGTTTGGGCGAAGCTCGCAGAACGACGTCCAGCTCGAGCGCGACGAGTACGCCTCTTCGAACCACGCGCGGATCGAGCCTCGGCGCGACGGAGTGTGGCTCGAGGACGTGGGCTCTACCAACGGCACCTACCTGAACGGCATCCGCCTTACCCGGCCGAAGAAGCTGGCGCCCGGCGACATCCTGCGCATCGGCGAGACCGAGCTGAGGTACGAGCTGTGACCCTGGGTCGCAGCGCAGCGGCCACGGATCCCGGCCGCAGGCGACGGCACAACGAGGACGCGTACGTCTGCGAGCCGCCGCTTTTCGCGGTTGCCGACGGAATCGGCGGCGCCCAGGCCGGCGAGCTGGCCTCGCGACTCGCCGCGGCGGCCGTGCAGGACGACTCCGGCGACGGCGCGGGTGACGGCCGCCGGCGCGTCGACGCCCTGATCCAGGAAGCGAATCGCCGCGTCTACGAGCGCCAGTCCCAGGACACGGCGGTCTCAGGCATGGGCACGACGATGACGGTCGCGCTCGTCGAGGACGGGCGCGTGTGGATCGGGCACGTGGGTGACTCGCGCGCCTACCTGATCCGCGACGGGAGCCTCGAGCAGCTGACCGAGGATCACTCGCTCGTCGCCGAGCTCGTCCGCAGCGGCAGGCTCTCGCCCGAGGAAGCGGAGGCTCATCCGCAGCGCTCTGTCGTCACACGCGCGCTCGGGACCGACCCGAACGTCGACGTGGACACCTTCTCCGTCGAGTCGAAGCCGGGCGACCTCTTCCTGCTGTGCTCGGACGGGCTTACCTCGATGGTGGACGACGACAAGATCCTCGCCGAGGTCGAGCGCAACCGTGACGACCTGAACTCGGCGGCGAAGGCACTCGTGCGCGCGGCGAATCGAGGTGGAGGCGAGGACAACATCACCGTCGTCTTCTTCGAGATCGAGACGGCCCCTGTCGAGAGCGAGACCGACCGAACAGTGAGCCTCCCGCCCGCGCAGCAACAGGTCGAGGACGAGGACACGCTCGACGAGCTCGACCGGGTCCCCGTGCTGGACGGCGTCGAGAAGGAACGGCAGCCGACCCGCCGGCGCGCTTTGCTGGCGACGCTCCTGGTCGTCGCCGTCGTGCTTGCCGCCGCGTTTGCCGTCTGGGGGCTCTGGCGCTCCCACTTCGTCGGCGCCGAGCCGGACGGCCACGTCGCGGTCTACCAGGGAGTGCCGTGGAACATCGCCGGCAGTCTCCACCTGTACCGCACCGTCTACGAGAGCCCGCTGCTCGCGGCCCAGCTGAGCCGGCCCGAGCGCCAGAAGCTCTTCGATCACAGCCTGCGCAGCAAGTCGTCCGCCCTGGCCGAGGTCCGCCACTACGAGGGGCAGATCGGGCGATGAGACAACGCTTGCGGTTCCTCCGTCAGGCCGAGCGTCAGGAGGTTGATCTGTGACGCTTCGCAACCGCGAGCTCGCGAACCTGGTGGTCGTCGGGGTGCTCACCGCGATCGGGTTCGCCAGCGTCTACATCGCGCGCCAGTCGGTGGTCTCGACGGCATCGCTCTCGTACGCAGCGTTCTTCTTCGCCATCTACCTCGCTGCGCACGTCGTCTGCCGCCTCACCGTCCCCCACGCCGATCCGTACCTCTTGCCGATGGCTGCCCTCCTGACGGCTGTCGGCGTGACCGAGATCTATAGGCTCGACCCGACCGACGCCTTCCGGCAGGGGCTCTGGATCGTGGTCGCGCTCGTCGCTCTCGCGGGCACCTTGATCCTCTGCCACCGCGACTACCGCAGGCTGGAGAGCTACAAGTACCTCTTCGGCCTGAGCGCGATCGGCCTGCTCTTGCTCCCCGTCCTCCCGGTCATCGGGCAGACCGTGAACGGAGCGCGGCTCTGGATCCATTTCGGGTCGCTCCAGTTCCAGCCCGGAGAGCTTGCGAAGGTGATGCTGATCGTCTTCCTCGCCGGATACCTGCGCGAGAAGCGCGAGGTGCTGGCGCAGGGCCGGCCGAAGGACTTCGGACCGCTCCTCGTGATCTGGGGCGGGACGATGCTCGTCCTGGTCGAGACCAACGACCTCGGCTCGGCGCTCCTCTACTTCGGGATCTTTCTCGCGATGCTCTACGTCGCCACCGCCCGGCTCGCCTACATCCTGATCGGAGCGGTTCTCTTCGTCGGCGGCTCTGCAGCCGCGTACAAGCTGATCGGCCACGTGCGCGAGCGTGTGCAGATCTGGATCGACCCCTGGCCGCACATCCACACGAGCGGCTACCAGATCACGCAGTCCCTGTACTCGATCTCCAACGGAGGCTTCGGCGGCTCCGGGCTCGGCAAGGGCACGTTCACAACCACGGACGGCACGCCGCTGATCCCGTCAGTCAGCACGGACTTCATCTACTCGGCGATCGCCCAGGAGCTGGGGTTGATCGGAGCCGCGGCGCTGCTGCTCGTGTTCATGCTCTTCATCGCCCGCGGGATGAAGATCGCGATGGTCGCCGACGACGGCTTCTCGAAGCTGCTCGCGGCCGGGCTGACGTTCTCTTTCGCGCTCCAGACGTTCATCATCGTCGGGGGGATCCTTCGTCTGATCCCGCTGACGGGCGTCACGCTCCCGTTCGTCAGCTACGGCGGCTCGAGCGTCGTCGCCAACTTCATCCTGCTCGCGGGCCTCCTGCTCGTCTCCAACCGCGCCAACGCGCTCCGGGAATGAACCGGCAGATCGCCCGACTCGCGCTCATCGGCCTCTTCCTCATCGCGGCACTGATCGTCGCGACCACCTACTGGCAGACCTGGGCCGCGGCCGGGCTCGCCGACCGGCAGGACAACGCCATCCAGCGCGTCGCCGAGTTCTCGATCAAACGGGGCGTGATCCGCGCTGCCGACGGCATGATCCTGGCGCAGAACCGGGCCAAGCGCACGAAGTCCGGCCAGATCGTCTACTTCCGCCGCTACCCGGCCGGCGGCCTGTTCGCCCACGTCGTCGGCTACTCGACGCAGTCGCGCTCGCGGGCGGGGCTCGAGGCTTCCGAGAACGACTTCCTGACCGGCTCGAACACGAACCTGAAAACGGTGATCGCAAAGACGCTGGACAAGCTCCGCGGGGCCACGATCAAGGGCAACGACGTCTGGCTGACCTTGCGCCCTGCAGCCCAGCGCGTGGCCATGGCCCAGCTGAGGGGCAAGTGCGGATCGGCTGTGGCGCTCGACCCGCGGACCGGGGCACTCCTGGTGATGGCCTCGACCCCGACCTACGACCCGAACCTCGTCGAATCGAACTTCAACGCGATCTCGCACATTCAGGCGCCGTGCTCGCCTCCGTCGCCACTTCTCAACCGCGCGACGAACGGCCTCTTCACCCCCGGCTCGAGCTTCAAGGTCATCACGGCCGCAGCCGCGCTCGACTCAGGGCGCTACACGATCAACTCGAGCTTCGACGACAAGGGCTACTGCGTCGAATACGGCAAGCAGGTGCACAACTTCGCCGACCAGGGGCGCGCCGAGATCTTCGGTCGCGTGAGCTTCCTGCAGGCACTCCAGCACTCGATCAACGCCGTCTTCTGCGACATCGGCAAGGCCATAGGCGCGAGCGAGATCCTGAATGCCACCAAGCGCTTCGGCTTCTATTCCGACCCGCCGCTCGAGACCCCGGGCAACGAGCGCACGGCGAGCGGTCTCTACGACCACGGCGGGCTCTTCGACCCCAACCGGCCCCAGTTCCAGGTCGACCCCGGCCGGCTCGCCTTCGGGCAGGAGCGGATGCTCGCGACGCCCATGCAGATGGCGATGGTGGCCGCCGCGGTCGCGAACCACGGGGTGATCATGCGGCCGTATGCCGTAGGCCGGGTGACTGCGCCCGGCGGCGGCGTGGTCACGTACACCAGCCCGCACACCTACCGGCGCGCGATGAAGACGACTACCGCCGACGCGCTGAACCAGATGATGCAGGCCGTCGTCACGGGCGGCACCGGCACGGCCGCCCAGATTCCAGGCATTCGGGTCGCGGGCAAGACCGGCACGGCCGAGACCGGCGGCCCCGGTACCCCTAACACGGCGTGGTTCATCGCGTTCGCCCCTGCGGACGCGCCTCGAATCGCTGTCGCAGTCGTCCTGCAGAACCAGACAGGCGCCGGCGGGACGACCGCAGCGCCGATTGCCAAGGCGATCATGCAGGCGTTACTGGCCGGAAGGTCGAATCCCTAACCTCTGATGGAGCTATGGCCGTCTCGGACACGCTGATCGGGACCGTTTTCGACGGCCGCTACCGAATCGTCCGCAAGCTGGGGGCGGGCGGGATGGCGGACGTCTACCTGGCCGAGGACCAGGAGCTGGGGCGGCGGGTCGCGATCAAGATCCTCAACGACCGCCACGCAGCCGACGACCAGTTCGTCGAGCGCTTCCGCCGCGAGGCGAAGAACGCGGCGGGACTGTCGCATCCGAACATCGTCTCGATCTACGACCGCGGCCGTGCCGAGGGCACCTACTACATCGCGATGGAGTACCTCGACGGGCGCTCGCTCAAGGAGCTGATCGTCGGTCGGGGCCCGGCGCCGATCAAGGTCGCGGTCGACTACGCGCGCCATGTCCTGGCGGCCCTCGGCTTCGCGCACCGGCACGGGATCGTCCATCGCGACATCAAGCCCCACAACGTGCTCGTCGGCCCCGAGGGGCGCCTGAAGGTGACGGACTTCGGGATCGCCCGCTCGGGCGCGAGCCAGATGACAGAGGTCGGCTCGATCATCGGCACGGCGCAGTACCTCTCCCCGGAGCAGGCGCGCGGCTCCCCGGTCGACCAGACCTCCGATCTCTACTCCGTCGGGGTCGTCCTCTATGAGCTGCTCACCGGACAGGTTCCCTTCACCGGGGACACTCCCCTCGAGATCGCGATGAAGCATCTCTCGGAAGTGCCGAAACCGCCGTCGGAGCTCCGTCCCGAGGTGCCACACGACCTCGACCTCGTCGTGCTCCGCGCCCTCGCGAAGGATCCGGCCGACCGCTATTCGACGGCCGAGGAGATGGACGCAGACCTGGAACGCGTCCTAGCCGGCCTGCCCGTCGGGAGCGAGACCGCGAACGCCGCGACGGCAGTTCTCTCGGGCTCAGGACTCATCTCCGCTGCCCCAACCTCGGTGATCAGCCGCCCGGACCGGCGCGCCCCCGTGCTGCCGGGGCCCCCCGGAGATACGCCTCCCGCGGGCTACTACGGCTACGAAGGCCCGCCGCGCCGGCGGCGCCCCGTCTGGCCGTGGGTGCTGGCCGTGGTGCTGCTCGCAGCGGCCGGGGGCGCCGCGTGGTTCGCCTACACGAAGATCCAGGACCAGCTGAGCGCGAACAAGCCGGTCGCGGTGCCGAACGTAGCCGGGATCCAGGAGTCGCTCGCCGTCACCAGGCTTCGCAATGACCATCTGGTCCCAAACGTGCGGCGCTCGTTCGATGACAAGACCAACAAGGGCGACGTCATCAGCCAGGACATCAGCGCAGGCTCGCACGTCGAGAGGAACACCCAAGTAACCATCAACGTCTCGAAGGGGCCACGGCCGGTCGATGTGCCGGACGTGAGGGGCAAGACCCGTGACGAAGCCGTGGCGACTCTGACAACGGCGGGCCTGACCCCTAACGTCTTCCTCGTGCACTCGGACAAGCCCGCGGACACCGTCACGGCCCAGGACCCCCTTCCTGGAGCGAGCGTCGTCAAAGGCGCGAAGGTGCGAATCAACGTCTCGAGCGGCCCGAAGCCGGTGAGCGTCCCCTACGTGGTGGGCCTGTCCTTCGACCAGGCCAGCTCGCACCTGCAAGGCGCCGGCTTCGCGGTGGCGCGCAAGAACGTCGCCAGCAATCAGCCGAAGAACAACGTCGTCGCGCAGGATCCCTCGGGCTCGGCGCCTCCCAACTCGACGATCACACTGAGCGTCTCGAAGGGCCCGAAGACCTCGACAGTCCCGGACGTCACGAACCAGGACGAGCAGTCTGCGCGCGCCACGCTCAAGGGCGCCGGCTTCAAGGTCGCAGTCCAGCGCCAGGACGTGCAGGACCCGGGCCTCCAGGGCATCGTGCTCTCTCAGAGCCCGACCGGCAACGCCAACGCGCCGCAGGGCTCGACCGTGACCATCATCGTCGGCAGGGTGACGCAGCCCGGCCCGCCGCCTCCGCCGTGAGCCGACGCCTCCGGGTCGCCGTCCTGCTTGGTGGCCAGTCCAGCGAGCACGAGATCTCGCTCGCCTCGGCGCGCTCGGTTCTGGAGGCGCTCGACCCGGATCGCTACGACACGGTCACCGTCGAGATCGGGCGCGACGGGCGGTGGGAGCTCGGCACCGGTGTGGACGGTTCCGTCGTGGAGACGCTGCCGGTACCGACGTCCGGGGTCCCTGCGACCCTCGGGGAGGTCGACGTCGTCTTCCCGGTCCTGCACGGCCCCTTCGGCGAGGACGGCACCGTCCAGGGCCTGCTCGAGCTGGCCGGGGTTCCCTACGTCGGCGCCGGTGTGCTGGGCTCGGCGCTCGCGATGGACAAGGACGTCTTCAAGGCCGTGATGCGCGACCGCGGAGTCCCGGTCACGCGCAACATCACAATTCGCCAGGGGGGAAAGCCTCACAACCCGTTCGGCTTTCCCGTCTTCGTCAAGCCCGCGCGGCTCGGCTCCTCTGTCGGAATCTCGAAAGTGGGCTCAGAGGAAGACCTGGCCGCTGCGGTCGAGCTCGCGTTCCGGCACGACGAGAAGGTGCTCGTCGAGGAGTTCGTGGCCGGCGTCGAGGTGGAATGCGGCGTGCTCGGCAACGACGAGCCCCTCGCCTCTCTGCCCGGAGAGATCGTCTCGCACGGCTTCAGCGGGGCCGACTGGTACGACTATTCGGCAAAGTACGACGAGGGCGGCATGGACCTCGTGGTCCCGCCGCGCCTGCCGCAGGGGACAATCGAGCGCGTGCAGGAGCTGGCGGTGAAGTCATTCGTCGCGGGTGAGTGCGAGGGCATGGCCCGCGTCGACTTCTTCGTTCGCGGCGACGGCGAGGTGCTCCTGAACGAGCTGAACACGATCCCGGGCTTCACGGCGACGAGCGTCTACGCGAAGCTGTTCGAGGCCTCCGGGATCCCGTACTCCGAGCTCGTCGACCGACTCGTCCAGCTCGCCCTCGAGCGGCACGAGCGCCGCTCACGGCTGCGTTACTAGCTTCCGCGTTTCCTCGGCGTACCAGTCCAGCCCCAGTGCCTCGAAGCGCTGGAGCGCCTGCTTCACGAGCTGCCCGTCCTCGCGGACAAGCCCGAGCGCCCGCAGCGCGAAGGGCTCGAGGTAGGTACCCGGCTTCAGAAAGCGCTTCGCCTCGGCCTCGATCCGGTCGTCGCGCAGAGCAGCCATGCCGTCCAGCAGGGCCGACTGCGATCCCAGATGGAACACCTGCGGGAACGTGTGCTCGGCGCAGATCAGGCCCTCGACCCGATCCAGCTCGCCACGTGCGATCGCGAGGCGGATCCGCGGCCCGGCCAGGGTCAGCCCGTAGCCCTCGAGACTGACTTCCTCGGCACGCTCCTCCAGGCGTCTGGCCCCGTCGTCGTCGCCGTGGTAGACGCGCGCCACCGCGCACAGGAGCAGCGTGCGGGCGTTGCGGATACACGGCGTGGCGAGATTCTCGTCGACGGCCTTCTCGGCTCGCTGCTCGAGCTCGGAGATTCGCTCCCAATCGCCTGCGAGCTCCTCGACCTCGATGAGCCCCGACACGCCGTGAAGGCGGTGATGGGGCGAGAGCTTCGAGTTGAGCTCGTCGTGAATACGCGCGAACCGCCTCGCCGCCGAGAAATCGCCGCGGCCGGCCGAAGGCAGGATCGGCGTGAAGTACACCTCGACGTTGAGATCCGGATCGCTGATCTCGTCCTCGAGCTCCATCGTCCGCTCGGCCCAGGTCATTGCCTCGTCATAGTTCACGTGTGCGAAGTTCGACAGCGAGCGCGCGATGAAGGCGAGGGCGCGAAGCTCGGGGTCGCCGAGCCGATCGGCAAGCTCGGTAGCCTCGGTGGAAGCCCTGATGCCTTCGGTCCAGCGCCACATGGCCGTCGCGATCAGGGCTTTCGCCCGCGTGGTCGTCTCTGGCTCCGCCAGCTCCAGCGCCTTGGCGATCCAGCCGTCGACGAGCTCCATCGGCGGCCGGCGCGTCCACATGCCTCCACGTGCGGCTGTCTGCAGCGCGAGCTCCGCATACGTCTCCGCGGAAATCGCCCGGTCGGTGCTGAGCTCGAGCGATTTCTCCATCGCCTTCCAGAACGGCTCGCCCTCGTACTCGAGCGCATGCACCCTGCCGATCGCGCGCCAGATCTCCGCTCGAACGCCGTCGGCGGTCGCCAGCTCGAGCGCTTGATGGAAGAGGGCCAGGGCGTCGCCCATCTCGTAGCGCGTGATCGCCAGAGCCGCAGCTCGCTCCAGCCAGCCGACGGCCTTCGCCCGGAGCCGCTCGGCCTCGGGCTCGTTCCCAGCCCAGACCAGATCGGCGTCCTCAGGCCGGACCGCCTCGGCGTAGTGGTGCGCGAGGAGCGAGGCGAGATCGTCCCGGTCCTCGCCGAGCCGCTCGAGCCAGGCTGCGAACGCGGCGTGAAGCCGCGCGCGTCGGGCCTTGGGCAGGCTCGCGTACGCGACCTCGCGCGTCAGCGCGTGCTTGATCGCGTACTCGCGCTCGCCGGCCATCGACGAGCCGGCGCGACGGCGCACGAAATCGCGTTCCTCGAGCACGCGCAGGTCGGGCTCGCCCTGGACGAGCTCGTACACGGGCCCTGACCAGAAGACGCGTCCGATCACGGATGCAGCCTGGAGAGCCTGCTTCTCCGTCGGGTCGAGCAGGTCGATCCGGGCCGCAAGCACTGCCTGGACGGAGTCGGGAACCTCGAAGTCGGCAGGTAGCTCTGCCAGCGTCCACCCACCATTGGAGGATCTCAAGAGACCACGATCGATCAGCGTCTCGAGAACCTCCTCGACGAAGAACGGGTTGCCCTCGGCCCGTTCGACCACGACCTCGCGCAGGCGCGGAGGGAGCTCGCCGGCGAGCAGCTCGTCGAGAAGCCGGATCGAGTCCTCGGCCGAGAGCGCGTCGACCTCGACGAGCTCGCCGGTCCGAGCCCAGCCCGGGCGCCGATCCAGGAGCTCGGGCCGCGCCGTCGCAAGAAGAAGCAGCGATCCCTGCACGTCCGCGGCGAGACGCTCGAGCAGGTCGAGCAGCTGGTCGTCGGCCCAGTGGAGGTCCTCGATCAGCAGGACAAGCGGCCGCTCGGCCGTCGCGTTCGCGAAGAACTCGGCCCAGGCATCCTGGAACCGGTCGCGCACGAGCAGCGGGTGCGCACCCTCGGCGACGTCCAGGCCGAGGGCGAGGCCGAGGAGGCGCCTGTCGCCGAGCCGCTCCAGTGCCACCTCCGCGGGATCGCTCTCGAGGAGGCCGAGATGCTCCCTCAGGACTTCGGCCAGAGGCCAGTACGTGATGCCTTGCCCGTACGGTAGGCACCGCCCCGTCCGCCGCAGCGGCTCGGGCGACTCGTCCGAAAGGCACTCCCAGAGCTCGCGTACGAGGCGCGTCTTGCCGACGCCGGCATCCCCGAGAATCGTCACGAGCCGGGGGCGGCCCTCGTCGACGGCTACACGATAGGCGGCGAGCAGGCGCCCCAGCTCGTCGTCCCGGCCGACGAACGCCCGTCTCAGCCCGCCCACACCCCGCGAGCGCATCAGCGAGAGCGCGCGTACGAGCCGCCGACAACGAACCCCTTCCGGCTTGCCCTTCGCCTCGATCGTCTGCCCATCCTCGAACTCGAACGCGCCTCGGGCGGCAGCGATCGTTCGCTCTCCGACCAGGATCTCGCCGGGCGCCGCTCCCTGCTCGAGCCTGGCGGCGACGTTCACCGGGTCGCCCGTGACGAAGGCGCTCCCCTCGCGCGCCCGGCCGACGACGAGCTCGCCCGTGTTCACGCCGATCCGCAGCTCGAGGCGCTCGTCGAGCTCCCTCGTCCGGCGCAGCATGGCGAGCGCAGCGTGCAGGGCTCGCTCGGCGTGGTCCTCGAGCGCCGCGGGGGCGCCGAAGACGGCCATGACCGCGTCGCCGACGAACTTCTCGACCGTCCCGCCGGCGCGCTCGATCTCCTCGGCCATCGCGTCGTAGAAGCGATCGAGCAGTGCGCGCGTCCGCTCCGGGTCCTGCAAGCCGCCGAGCTGAGTAGACCCCACCAGGTCGGCGAAGAGGACAGTCGCGAGTTTGCGCTCCTCGTTCCTTGGCTCCTCCTTGGTTGTTGCGCCGCACGACGGACAGAATCGCGCGGCGTTGGGGACATCTGCTCCGCATCGAGTGCAGGCGCTCATGCCCCAATTGTCGCTCAGCCGCTGCGGGCGGTCACCTCGGTCACGTGCACGGCGCTGTTCGGCACGGCCCTATTCGAGCCCAGGTTCGTGATCCAGACGAGGTAGTACCTCGCGCCGGCGCCGTGGATCGAGAAGGTCGTCGGGCCGGTGACGATCTTCGAGCCGGAAACCGGTGTGAAGGAGCCCGCAGGCGAGGGCCCGGCCTGAATCTGGGCGGTGAAGCCGGGCGTGTCGGTAGTGACCGTGATCTTCGAGAGCTTGCGGCTACGGCTCGCGTCGAGGACGAGCCCGACGCCGTCCTTCCCCAGCCGCCCGCCGTTGTACTGCTCCGTCGTCCAGTACGTGGCGGGGTTGCCGTCGGTAGCAAGCTTCGCGGCGTCGTTGTGCTCGACGTGGTTGTCGCCGTGCGGGTCGTATGCCGTTATACCGGCAAGGTGGACCGGTTGAGATCCTCCACCGCCTTTCCCCCCGATGCTCGGGAGCTTCGGCGTCGACCCTGTCAACGCGAACACCGCCGCGAAGATCCCGGCCAGCACGACGAGCCCGGCGAGCAGCAAGATCAGCGGCCACACGGTCGGACGCTCGGCGGGCGTACCTCGGCTACCCCTGCGTCGCCCGCGCGAAGGGGGAGACACGACAACGGTCTCGTCGCCCGGGCGCGCGCCACGCCCGCCGACATGCCCGAGGCAAGCCTCGAGCTCGGCGGCAAACCCATCCATCGACTGGAAGCGGTCTCGCGGGTCCTTGGCCATCGCGCGCCGGATTGCGGCATCGACCCGCGGCGAGACATCGGGCCTGAGCCTGCGCACGCTCGGAACCGGCTCGTTGATGTGTCGCATCGCGACTGCGACGAAGTTGTCCCCGCTGAACGGGACCTCGCCTGTGAGCAGCTCGTAGAGGACGACGCCGAGCGAGTACTCGTCGGTCTGGGCATCGGCCTTCGATCCGCGTGCCTGCTCAGGCGCGATGTAGTCGCTCGTCCCCATCACGGTCCCGGTCTGCGTGAGGCCACCTTGGACGTCGATCGAGTGTGCGATCCCGAAGTCCGTCACCTTCGCCCGGCCGTCCGCATCGAGGAGCACGTTCTGCGGCTTGACATCTCGGTGGACGAGGCCATGGTCGTGCGCGAACGCGAGAGCGCGCGCAACCTGCAACGTCAGCTCGATGGCCTCACGCTCGGGCAGCGGCGCGTCTCGCTCGACCAGCGCCTTCAGGTTTTCGCCTTCGACGAACTCGAAGACGATGAACTGGCGCCCGTCCTGCTCGCCGCGGTCGATCACCGTGACGATGTTCGGGTGCGAGAGTTGCGCTACGGCCCGCGCCTCGCGGCGGAAGCGCTCGACGTGGTCGCCGTCGTCCATCAGCTGCTGGTGAAGGAGCTTCAGCGCGACGGGACGCTCGAGCAGCTGGTCGCGGGCGCGGTAGACACTGGACATGCCGCCCGTGCCCACGAGCTCTTCGAGCTCGTAGCGCGCCGCGATCAACTCGCCGACCACGGCGTGGATTGTGCCCGTGCCGCGTGAGCTAAGCCAGTGAGGCGTCCAGCGCTTGCTCCCAGACGCCGAGAGCCTCGTCCAGCTCGGCGTCGGGGATCACGAGCGGAACGAGCACGCGCAGGCAGTTCGAGTAGATCCCGGACTTGAGCAGGAGAAGACCGCGCGCCGCGGCCGCTTCCACGACCGAGCCGGCGAGCTCTGCAGCGGGTTCCTTCGTCCCTCGGTCCCGAACGAGCTCGATCGCGAGCATCGCACCGAGGCCCCGGACGTCTCCGATCGCATCCCAGCGCTCCTGCCACTCGTTCATCCGCGCGCGAATCGTCTCTCCGATCATGGCCGCGCGTGCGCTCAGGTCTTCCTCCTCGAAGACGTCGAGGACGGCAAGCGCGGCGGCCTGCGCGACAGGATTGCCGACGTAGGTGCCGCCGATCGCAGAGTCGGCGGGAGAATCCATGATCTCGGCTCTGCCCAGGACGGCCGAAAGCGGCAGGCCTGCGGCGATCGACTTCGCGAGCGTGACCACGTCGGGCTCGACGCCGGAGTGCTCGATTCCCCACATACGCCCCGTGCGTCCAAAGCCGGTCTGAACCTCGTCGACCACGAGCACGATCCCGTTCTCGTCGCAAATCCGCCGCACGCCCTGAAGAAAGTCGGCCGGGGCGACGACGAAGCCGCCTTCACCCTGAACAGGCTCGATCACGATCGCGGCGACATTCTCGGCGGCAACCTGGGTGACGAGCGCGCGCGCGAGCGCCGACAGCGCCTCGGCCGCGCTCGGGCCGCGGTACTCGTTCGGGAACGGCACTCGGTAGACCTCGGGCGCGAAGGGGCCAAGCCCGGCCTTGTACGGGTGGGTCTTCGAAGTGAGGCTCAGGGCGAGCAGCGTCCGACCGTGAAACCCACCCTCGAAGGCGACGACCGCCGGACGCTTCGTATAGGAGCGCGCGAACTTGATCGCGTTCTCGATCGCTTCCGCGCCCGCGTTGAAGAAGGCCGCCTTGGCCGGTTTCCGTACCGGGGCGAGCTCGCAGAGCCGCTCGGCAAGCCTGACGTAGAGCTCGTACGGCGCGATCGTGAAGTCCGTGTGAGAGAAACGCGCCAGCTGCTCCTGGGCCGCCGCGACGACCTGGGGATTCGAATGCCCGACGTTGAGGCAGCCGACGCCGCCGGTGAAGTCGATGAAGGTGTTGCCGTCGACGTCGGTGACCGTCGCTCCGCGCGCCTCCTCGATCACGACCGGAAGGAACACGGACAGCGGCTCCGCAACGACACGCGCTTTGCGCTCGAGGATCTCCCTCGACCTGGGGCCTGGAATCTCCGTGCGCATCTCGATCGCCCGCGTCACCACCACGGCTCTGACCTTATCCGAGCCCACGGCCGGATGCATACGTGCATAAGTGCAATACAGCTTCTAGGGCAGGAGCACCTCGGCGTGGTAAACGCCTACGGGATTCCAGAGGAGGAACCCGTTCGCCTGCGCTCGCGCCGCCGCGATCTGGAGCCGGACGTCGTCCGTCGTGTACGTGCGTCCGAGGGAGAAGTCCTGGAGCCACGGCGTCAGACGCGTTTGTCTGCCCTCGAGCGCGCGGCGGAAGTCGCTCAACGAGCGGGAAACAGTTGTAGCCGGCCGGTTGTCGGGCACGTCGATCCCGTACTCGCCCGGGTGGTAGTGCGACGGATAGACCATCGGATAGACGGCGTCCACGTAGCGTGAGAGACGTCGCGGCATTTGCCCGATGCCGAGGTCGCGCGCAGCCGAGAGCCCGAACACGTCCACCGACACGCGCACGCCAAGCGGATGGAGCCGGGCGGCGGCGTACTGGGTGAAGGCCGGGATCGTCCAGCGCATCGGCTGGGGATGAGCTCCGGGATAACGGATCAGCGAGACGTCGCCGTCGCTCGGGAAGCGGACGTAGTCGAACTGGATCTCGTCGAAGCCGGCCGTCGCCGCCGCGACCGCCACGTCGACGTCGTAGCGCCAAACCCGCCGGTCGTAGGGATTCGTCCAGCCCAGGCCCGCGTTGTTATGCCAGAGCGAGCCGTCGCTGGTGTGAATCGCGAGATCGGGGCGCTTCTCCGAGAGGATCGGATCTTCGAAGGTGACCACCCGCCCGATCAGGTAGTCACCGTAGGCGTGCACGAGCCGCGCTACCTGCCGCGCCTTGTAGAACGGGCCGGCGGCGCCGATGCGACGGGAAATCGGGACGGTCGAGGGAACGAAGCCGATCCGGCCGTTCTCGTCTTTCACGTCGAGCTCGATCGTGTTCAGACCGGGAAATGCGAGGTACTGCTCGAGCTTCCCCGGGAGCGAGGCCAGCCCCATCGTGACGTGGACGCCGCGCACCTCGGCCGGCACGACCGAGCGGGTCGCCGGCTTGGGTGACGAGGGGTGCGTCGGTCTCGAAGTGTGCGACGAATGAGCCTGTGGCTTCCCGCGGCCGGCGGTACGAGCGCCGACGGCGACACCCGCTGCCAGTGCAAGGAGAACCCCGACCGCGACGGCCCGCCGGATCCGAACCTGTCGCCGCCGCCGGCGACGGCGGCGCTCGCGAAAGCGGACGTTCGAATCAGGCTCGTGCATCGAAAGGGGCACAAGCATAAGCCCCACTTAGAATCGTCGGCGTGGTCCTGTCCGACCGGACGATCCGGCGCCTGCTCGCGGAAGGCCGGATCCAAATCGATCCCTACGACGAGGCGCTCCTCCAACCGTCGAGCGTCGACGTGCGCGTGGACCGCTTCTTTCGCGTCTTCCACAACGCGCGCTACCCGTTCATCGACGTCAAGGAGCCGCAGGAGGAGCTGACGGAGCTGGTTGAGATCGCGGACGATCAGCCGTTCATTCTCCACCCGGGGGAGTTCGTGCTCGGCTCGACGCTCGAGCGTGTCCAGCTGCCGGATGATCTTGTGGCGCGCCTGGAAGGAAAATCGAGCCTGGGCAGGCTCGGGCTGCTGATCCACTCCACCGCCGGCTTCATCGACCCAGGCTGGAACGGCCACGTCACGCTCGAGCTCTCGAACGTCGCGAATCTGCCCATCACGATCTACTACGGGATGAAGATCGGCCAGCTGTCGTTCGTCCAGCTGACCGAGCCCGCCGAGAAGCCATATGGCGCTGACTCGCTCGGCTCCAAGTACCAGGGCCAGCAGGGGCCGACTCCGAGTCGGTACTGGCAGAACTTCGACGAGGGCTAACCGGCGGCGAGCCGGCCGCAGACCAACTGGAGAACGGCCGTTGCCGGGCCGGCAAGGGCACTTGCGACCGACCACCTGCCACCGCCCGACACGGCTGCGGAGCCGCTGAGGCTCAAGCCGGGCGCCAGCGAGTAACCCGTAGCGAGCGAGGACCAACCGGACGGGCACGACCGGCTGGCGATCTGGCCGCCGGGTGGGACCGAGATCGCATTGGCGGTCAACTTCACCTGCAACTGAGCGCCGGCTGCTCCGGACGGCCGTACGACCGTCAGGCAGGCGCCGTACAGGTCGACCAAGCGCGCGGCCTTGCCGTCGTTGCGGACGGTGAAGGAGAAGTCATGGAGCGACTGCGTCTGCCGCGCGATGATGAGCTTCGAGCCGGTGAAGTGATGCGAGGACTTCCCCGGAGACGGCGGCGCAAGATCGAAGCCTGCGCCGGCTGGGATCGTCTGCCGCGGACACGTGAGAAGCGGAGCCTTCTGGCCGGCCGGCCCGACTCGAAGCGATCTCACCTTGATCGGCGTGACCCTGAGGTACGGAGCCGGCGACCTCAGAGCCGGGATCTTGCGGCAGGCGACGGCGACCGTGACGCGTTGCGCGTGGTTCGTTACCGGATTGCCGAAACGGAACGTGTAGGCCCTGAGCCCGGCGGGCCTGGTGCTCAGCGTCGTAACGCCTGGTGCGGCCGTGTACACGCCCGCGCTGACAGCGAGGTAGCCCGGCGGGCAGGTGACGCTGAACGCCGTGATGGCATCGGACGGTAGATCGGCGGTGTGAAAGACGGTCTGCGGGCGGATGACCTGTGGGCTCGCCGACGGCACGACGACGAGCGCCGTGGCCACGACCAGCGCAATGCCCCACCTGCCCATGCCGCAGTCCCTCACTCACAAGGTATACGACTACCGCCTTAGAATCGAGTCGTGATTCTGGTGACGGGCGGGACGGGCTTCGTCGGGCCGAAGATCGTGCACGCCCTCCGGGAGCAGGACCGGCCGGTCCGCTGCCTCGTCCGGAACCTCTCTTCCAGTGCGGCCGGATCGTTGACGGCCTGGGGCTGCGACCTCGTCCAGGGCGACGTCACCGACGCCGCAAGCCTGAGGCGCGCGGTCGAGGGGTGCGACGTCGTCGTCCATCTGGTCGCGATCCGGCAGGGCCACGAGGATGAGTTCCGCCGCGTCATGGAGCAGGGCACACGCGACCTCGTCGGAGCCGCAAAGGAAGCCGGCGTCCAGAGGTTCGTCCTGATGAGCGCGCTCGGAACGAGCGAGGAGACGAAAGACCTCGTGCCCTACTACCACGCGAAGTGGGAGATGGAGCAGACGATCACGGCGTCGGGCCTCGAGCATGTCATCTTCCGGCCGAGCTTCATCTTCGGCCGAGGCGGCGGGATCTTGCAGACGTTCGTGAAGCTCGCACGGCTCGCCCCTGTGACGCCGATCATCGGCTCCGGGGAGCAGCGTATCCAGCCGATCTGGATCGATGACGTGGCCGCCTACTTTGCAGCCGGGGTCGACAAGCCCAATACGACGACACGGATCTTCGAGCTGGGCGGCCCGGACGTAGTCAGCTGGAACGAGTTCTGGGCACGGCTGAAGAAAGCACTCGGCATCCGCCGGCCAAGCATCCACGTCCCCGTCGGGCTGATGCGCATGAACGCTCTCCTGACCGAGCGGCTGCCCGGCAACATCCCGCTGACGCGCGACCTCCTGACGATGCTGGAACACGGAGACAACACGGTCTCGAATGACGACGCCGTGCGCACGTTCTCGATCCCGTTGCTGCCGCTGGACGACCAGCTTCGCCGAGCTGCCTGAAAAACGTGGGGGCCGCAACGAGGCGGCCCCCTGAGCTGGTTACCAGCGTCTTAGTGGTAGAGGCGCTTCCGGCCGGTCAGTACCTCGATCCGGCGGCGCAATGTCGCGAGCCCCCTACGCTGGCTAGACGATTCCCCGTAGGTCCCGGGGACGCGCCTCTACCCGCTGGTACCTCCGCTGCCCGTACTTGAAGATTCCACTACCGGACCACCTCCTTTCCGCGGTCTTGCCACTCTAGCGGTCACGCAGGACCACGGACAGCTCGAGCCCACGGTCGAGTGGGACGGTCACGCTCTCGAGCGACGGGTCAGCTTGGCGCGCCCGCGAGTAAGCGGCCAGCGTTTCGGCGTGAGAGAGCACGTTGTCGGCCACGACGACCGCACCGGGCTCGAGCTGCGGGCGCGCGAGCCCGAAGAGCTCCTCGTACTGCTCCTTCTCCGCGTCGAGGAAGACCACGTCGAAGACGTCGTCGATTGCAGGGAGCGTCTCGAACGCGTCACCGGGCACGAGCTCCGCCCATTCCTCGAGCCCCGCGTCGGCGATGTTGCGGCGCCAGGCTTCGACCTTGGCGGGATCGTTCTCGAGCGAGAGCACCCGGCCGCCGAGGTAACGGGCTCCGGCGGCCAGCCAGATCGTCGAGTAGCCTCGTGAGCCGCCGATCTCGAGCACCTCGCAGTCGGTCTGCGGCGCGACAAATGCGAACAGAAACTGGCCGGTCGAGCGCGCGATCTGGCGCGCGCGCTGCCCGCTCGGGATGCCTTCCTCGCGTTCCCGGGCGTCGTCTTCCTCCAGACGCGCGAGCACTGCGCGGACGCGGTCGTCGAGCATCGGCAGGGAGCCTACGCGCCCGCTTTCATGTTCACGCGCGGGTACCTGCGGGTCCCGACCCGCCCCCCTGCCATGGCGGTCAGCCTACCGGCACGCGGCGCACAGGTCCGTGCCGTGCCTGTGACGAATCTGGAGATTCCCTTGCGCCGAGGCTCGGCGCTGATGCCTGCTGCAGAGGGCCGAAGCTTTGGTCAGTACCCGCCGGTCGTGGTCGTGCGCCCGGTCGAACCGCCGCCGCCCCCGCCGCCTCCATACCCGCCGCCGCAGCCGGTCAGGAACGTCACCACCAGAGCTGCGAGGAGCAAGCCGAGCACGAGCCTTCGCATGCGATCTCCTTTCCGAGAACACATACGTGCAGACCGGCCGCGGCGGATTCCCCGGCCGGCCTAGGTCAGATCGACCTTGACCATGCCGTCGGCAACCCGCACAGGGAACGTCTCGACGGGCTGGACGGCCGGGAGCGTCAGGGGACGGCCGGTGCAGATCTCGATGTGGGCCCCGTGGCGCGGGCAGACCGCGTACCCCTCGTCAGGGTCGAAATCGCCTTCGCAGAGCGGCCCGTTGTCGTGAGAGCAACGATCCTCGAGCGCGCAGTACCTGCCGTTCAGGTTGTACACGCCGACGGAGATCTCACCCGCGTGGACGATCTTCACCGTTCCCGGCGGCAGGTCCTCCACCGGACAGACGTCGATCTCGGCCAACGCGGGCCTACTTCAGCTCGAGCTCGTCGAGCCCGGCCCACTCCTGGGGAAGCGGCGTCCCCTTGGCCCGGTGCAGCGCCACCTTGAGCACTCCGAGGCCGAGCAGCGCGCACTTGAGCCGGATCGGCGTCAATGGAATGCCGACCTCCTCGAGCAACTCTTCCTTCGGCAGCCCGGCAATCTCCTCGGCCGTCCTCCCCTTGGCCATCTCCATCAGCATCGAGGTCGCCGCCTGGCTGATGGCGCAACCGCGGCCGGAGAACTTGATGTCGTCGATCGTCTCGCCGTCGTCCGCGAACTGGACGAAGATCGAGACCTCGTCGCCACAGAGAGGGTTTACGCCCTCCGCCTGGGCATCGGCGTCCTCGATCACCCCGTGCCCGCGCGGGTTCTTGTAGTGGTCGAGGATGACCTCCCGATAGAGATCCTCAGCCACGGCTAGCCGAGGATCTTCCGAGCCTTCTGGATGCCCTCCACGAGCCGGTCGATCTCGTCGCGGACCGTGTAGAGGTAGAAGCTCGCACGGTTCGTAGCGGCGACTCCCAGACGCGTCATCAGCGGCTGGCAGCAGTGGTGACCTGCCCGGATCGCGACGCCCTCCGAGTCCAGCACCTGGGCGACATCGTGCGGGTGAACGTTCCCGACGTTGAAGGAGACGATGCCCGCCCGCCGGTCGGGCGGCGGCCCATAGGTGATCACTCCCGGAATCTCGCCGAGGCGATCGAGCGCATAGCCGGCAAGCTCGCTCTCGTACTCTGCGATCGCGTCAAGGCCGGCGTCGCTGATGTAGTCGAGCGCGGCGCCGAAGCCGACGGCCTCCGCGATCGGCTGGGTACCGGCCTCGAACTTGTACGGCAGCTCGCCCCAGGTCGTCTCCTCCAACCGGACCTGGCGGATCATGTGGCCTCCGAGGTTGAACGGCTCCATCGCCTCCAAAAGCTCGGCTCGTCCCCAAAGCGCGCCGACGCCTGTCGGCCCGCAGAGCTTGTGAGACGAGAACGCGAGGAAGTCGCAGCCGAGCGCCTGCACGTCGACACGATGGTGAGGGGCGCCCTGGGCGGCATCGACGACCATGATCGCTCCCCGCTCGTGAGCCCAGGCGGAAAGCCGCTCGACCGGATTGATCGTTCCCAGCGAGTTCGACACGAGGTTGGTCGCAACGACCTTCACCGTTCCGTCGCGAGCGAGCTCGTCGAGCTCGTCGAGCTGCAGCTCTCCGTTGTCGTCGATCCGCAGCATGCGGAAGTCCGCTCCCGTCCGCTTCGCCACGTACTGCCAGGGAACGAAATTCGAATGGTGCTCGAGCTCGGTCACCAGGACGATGTCGCCCGGGCCCAGGTTGTTGAGACCCCAGGCGTAGGCGACGAGGTTGATCGCCTCGGTTGCGCTGCGAGTGAAGATCAGCTCGCGGGACGACGGTGCATTGACAAACGCGCGCGCGGTCTCACGCGCCCCTTCGTAGGCCGCTGTGGCGCGCTCGGAGAGCGTGTAGACACCTCGGTGGACGTTCGCGTACGACGTCTCGTAGAAGTTGCGGACGACGTCCAACACCTGCCGCGGCTTCTGCGCGCTGGCGGCGGAATCGAGGTACGCAAGCGGCTTTCCGTGGATTTCCTGCTCGAAGATCGGGAAGTCCGCGCGCAGCGTCTGCGCATCGAACGTCGATCGAGCCGTCACGACCACCTGGCTATCGTACCGACGGGCCGGTCTATGAAGGTTCGCTCCCTCAGCGGTGGGTTTCTCGTTGCGATCGGGCTGCTCGCAGCCGGCTGCTCGGGCTCCAAACACGTCGAGAACTCTCCGGGAGCGAAGCTCTTTGCGAGTGCAGGGTGCGCCGGCTGCCACATACTCAAGGCGGCCGGTGCGAACGGCCAGGTCGGGCCGAACCTCGACGAGTTGAAACCGGACCAGGCCACGGTCGCGCACCAGGTGCTCGTCGGCGGCAACGGCATGCCTTCGTTTCGCCGACGCCTGTCGACGCCGCAGATCACTCAGGTCGCCGCGTTCGTCGCGCAGGCCTCGCGGAGCTCGGGCAAGGCGGCGTCCTTCCAGCCCGACAACTCAACGGTGCAGAGCTGCCGGCAGAGCAGCAAGCAGTTCTGCTACCGGCAGGCTTTCGCGAACATCGCCTACCGCGACGGCCCCGAGAAGGCGCTCGCGCTTCTCGCGACGGACGACCGCGCCATGGCGTCCGTTCATGCCGACTGCCATCAGATCTCGCACTGGGTGGGCCATGCGGCCCTTGCGCGCTACCACGGCAACGCCGCCGAAGCGCTGGCTCACGGCGCCATGACCTGCAACTCCGGCTACTACCACGGCGTCATCGAGCGCTCGTTCGCGGGGCTTCCCCGCAACGAGGTGGTGAGCAAGGCGCGGCAGCTGTGCACCACTCCAGCCGTGACGAAAGAGGAGTTCCTCCTCTACCAGTGCGTCCACGGCCTCGGCCACGGGCTGATGATCTACAGCGGCGACGACCTGCCCTGGTCGTTGCGCGCCTGCCATCGGCTGCAGACGTCCTTCGACCGGATCTCGTGTACCGGCGGCGTCTTCATGCAGAACCTCGCGCCGGGCATGGTCACATCCCGCTTCCTGAAGGGGAACGACCCGATCTACCCATGCAATGCCGTCGCGGAGACCGACAAGCTCTACTGCTACCTGATGGTCACCTCCCGCATCCTCACGCTCGACAACTACAACTGGAGCAAGACCGCGAAGTGGTGCAACCGCAGCGAGCCCGCCTGGGTGGCGACGTGCTTCCAGTCCTTCGGCCGCGACGCGTCGGGCTTCTCGCGCTACCAGCCGCGAGAGACCATCCGCCTCTGCCTGCTCGCCGGGCGCGGCACAGGCGAGTGCCTCTACGGCGCGGCGCGAGACTACGGAAACAACTACGCGGGCGGCAAAGAAGCCGCCCAGCTCTGCCATCTCGCAGGCGCGAGCTTCCGCCCGCGCTGCTACGAGGGAATCGGCACGATCCTCGGCGCGATCAACCGGTACGGCAGCGAGCGCCGGGCCGCCTGCGCACGCGTCACGCCGCGACGCTACCGCCGCGACTGTCTCCGCGGCGCCGCCGTTCTCTAGGAGGGTTCGGCGGAATAGCGCTCGTGGTCGGGGCGCGATGCTCGTTCCGAGGCAAGGACGCAGGGAGCGCTCGTACCTGTGAGGTACGGGCGCGACTGAGGACGTCGCATCGGGGCGAGCAGCGCCGCCTGGCGGCACAGACGGTATTTCGTCAAGCCCTCCTAGGCCTGAGGGATGCGCGCTTCGAGCGCGCTCGTGACCGCGACGCGGACGGGCTCCAGCTCGATCCGGTCGAGCACGTCCTGGA
>JBARRQ010000006.1:0-4668 GCA_049644305.1 Gaiellaceae bacterium | reverse complement strand
TTCCAACCCGTTCGCCGAGCTAGTCACCTCGACCGCCGCGCTTCCGTACTACCTCGTGCCGCCGCCGGACTTCTATCTTGCCCGAGACGCCCCGGGCCGCCCAGGGGCCTCCGTCGCGGCCGGCCTGAGAAGCCTGCCGGGCATGCACAAGAGGTTTGCGGTCACGACCTTGGCGCAACAGCGGAAGCTCGGGCCACGGAGTCTCACTGCGCTTAATCTCGCGGGGCTGAAGCGGATCGAAGCGATCGGCGCGGCCTTGATCGCCGCGATCGGTGTGGCCGTGCTCGGCGCATTCCTCGTGTTCGAGCGGCGCCGCGAGTTCGCCGTCCTCCAAGCGGTCGGGGCCGATACCTCCCAGGTCCTGACCGGCCCGGCTCAGGAAGGGTTGGTCGCTGTCGTCGGGAGCATCCTGATCGGCTTGCCGCTGGGGCTGGTACTCGGAGTGTTGGTCGTACGTGTCCTCGGGCTGTTCTTCACGCTCCCGCCGCCGCTGCTGTCCGTTCCCGCCGGAGCGCTTGCCGCTTTCATCCTCCTGATGGCGATCAGCTCGGCCGTTGCGCTCGCCGGCGCCCTCCGCCGCGTCAACCGAGTGGGCGCTCCGGCAGCGCTCAGAGAGCCATGATTGTCGGATGAGGAACTCATCGCCCCGGTCGGCTGCCACGGTTGCGGCTTTCGCGGTCGCCTCCATGCTGAGCCTCACGGCGGTCGCGCTCGCATCTCATCCCGATCGCCTCGTTTCCCGAACGGAATCGCTCGGTCTTTCCGCTCTCGGGCGGCCGCTCTTCGTGCTCGAGCGCGGAGATCCTGACGCCCGCTTCAAGGAGCTGGTCGTCGGCTGCATTCACGGCAACGAGCCCGCCGGAATCCAAATCGCCGAGCTGTTGGAGTCGACGCCGCTTCCGCACGAGACGGCGCTCTTCGTGGTCGAGAACGCGAATCCGGACGGCGTCGCAGCGAATACGCGCACCAACGGACACGGCGTGGACCTGAATCGCAACTTCCCGTGGCACTGGTACCGCCACGGCGCCCGCGGCGATCCACACTACTCAGGGCCGCGTGCACTCTCCGAGCCTGAAAGCAGAGCGCTCGCCAGGCTGATCGCTCGAGTGCGTCCCTCGATCACGATCTGGTTCCACCAGCCGCTCGGTCTTGTCGACGAGTCGGGAGGGAGCGTCGCAGTCGAACGACGATTCGCCGCACTGGTTCACCTTCCGCTGCTGCGCCTTCCCCGTTACGGCGGCGGGGCTACCGACTGGCAGGACCACCGCTTCCCCGGGACCACGGGCTTCGTCGTCGAGCTGGCGCCGGGCCCACTGACTCGATCGGCTGCATCCCGCTACGCCCGCGCGGCAGTGGCGCTCATTCGCGGGCAGGGCTAGTCCTACGGCAGTGGGGGGAGGCCGCCCGGGGTGCTCGACGGCGGCAGAGGCGGGAGTTCCGGGAGCACGTGGTCAGGCGGACTGGGTGACACGGGCGTGGACCTGACGACTTCTTGCCCGAGGTTCCCTGCGGGCAGCGGCGGGATGGACGGGAGGCTGTGTGCGGGCGAAGGCTGCGAGGGAGGCGCGCTCACGCTCTGGGGCGCTCCCGAGACGACACTCGTTCCTCGAGCGCCGTTGCGGACCGCGAGCCCGCTGCCGGCCAAGGCACGCTTCCGTGGGTCGCGGCGTGGCGCCAGTACCGAAGACGTATGCGCCGCCGTCGAGCCGCCCGGCCCCGTCGTGAGATGTCTGGCATCCGGCCGCGCCGACTGTGGCTCACCTTTGGCGGAGAGCTCAAGCGCGGTCACTGGTGCGAGCGCCATGGTGAGACCCATGCCGGCAACCGTCGCTTTGGCGGCGCCGCCCTTGCGGAGGCTGCCGAGGAGAAGCCCCAGTGAGCCGAGGTCGAGTGCCCGGAGCGCGCCCCTGGAGCGCTCGAGCTGCGATGCGAGACCGCGTCTCGCGCGGAAGAGCAGCGTCTCCACCGCGGCAATCGTGATGCGGAGCTCCGCCGCGATGTCGGCGTAGCTGAGCCCCTGCCATTCCCGGAGAAGGATTGCCCGTCGCTGGTTCTCCGGCAGCCGCTCGAGTGCCTCTCGCAGCCATGCGAGTTCCTCCCCGGTGTCGGCGCTGATCGACTCGGCCGCGGCTTCGAGCTCGGTCACGTCCGCGTAGCTTGTCCTTGCATCACGGCGGTTGAGCGATCGGCGGATAGATCGGCAAGTGTTGTGGGCGATCGTCAAGAGCCAGGCAAGCTCGGACCGCGGCTCTACCCCGTTGTCCAGGGCGCGGAGCGCGTAGAGGAACGTGGTCTGGGTTGCGTCCTGCGCCTCGTTGCTGTCGCGGAGACGGCTGAGGCAGAAGGAGAGGACGCGCTGCCCGTAGCGCTCGTAGAGCGCGCGGGTGGTGGCGGCGGCGTCCTCGGCAACCGCTGTGCTCTCGCGACGGCCGGCGTACGTGGCGCTCACTGCCGACGCGCTCTGCCTTCGATCATGGGCTGACCGGCAGCTTGGGAAGAGGCACAGGCACCGGCGGCACTGTCACCGGAGGCACGGGGGGCAGACTCACCGGAGCGCTCGGCAGTTGGGAAGCGCTCACCGGAGCCGGAGGAGGCGGGGGAGGAGGCGGTGATTGCAGTGACGTTGACGGTGCTACTCGTCGCTTCGGCGGCGACGTCCGAGGTCGTTGCTGAGACGGCGTCGCCCGCCTAGCAGTCGGGCTGGGGTGGCGTTGCTGAAGCCCCGGGCTCTGCGTTCCGTGTGAGAGCGCGAGTTCGGACGGTCGGGAGGCGCCATGGGACGCGCCGCGGGCCGCGGCGGAGCGCGCACGGGCCGCCGCCCGAGCCGCGGGTGAGAGGACGAGCTCCCGGGCCTGATCGGTCGCGGCAGTGCCATTCGCGCCGTGCTCCGGGACGAAAGGCATCCGTACGCCGCTCCACTCGAGGATCGACAGCGCGCCGACCGCGACCACGAACGCGGCCATTCCGACTCGACGGGCGTGTCGGCGGCCAACGAAGAGGTTCGGGGCGAGAGGCGGCGTGACCATGCTTACTCAGGAAGCCCGAAGACGTGGACATTTGCAAGCCACCGATCGAGTGATTGTGGACAGAAGAAAGCGAGAGCATGAGCGAGGAAAGTCTCAGTAATTCTCCTCGAACCTGCTCCTGGAGCTCGAACACAAGGCGCAAGTTTTTTGTCCACGGGGCCTCTCAGGAGGTGCCGCATTACCCAACGGGCCGGCGCGCGACCTCCTCCCATCTCCCCTCGCTCGCGCGCCGGCCTCCCGTCGGGAAGCACTAGGAAGGCCGCGCGTACGTGACTGTCAGCGTGAACCTGGACCGAGCGCCGGTGGCCGAGATCACAATCCGGTAGCTGGCTCGATCCACCCGCGCCTGCATCTGCAAGCTCTGCCGCCCCTGCGCGATCGCTATCAGGCGCGTGCCTCGGCGGAGCTCGAGCACGACCGGCCGTGGCGCCGGCGACCGCAGAACGAGCGTCGCGCGCAGCAGGCCGGCTCCCGGGACGATCGAGAAGGTCCTCCGCCGGCGCGGGCTCAGCCGGCTCTTGAACACCCGCGTGACCGCCGCGGCCGAGCCTGTCCCGGCCTGCGTGGAAGGCCCCGTGGGCGCGGACGGAAGGCCGGACACAAGCGCGTGCAGGGCGGCGTAGGCGTCTACGCGCCCAAAGGTGACGCCGGCGATCGGAGTGGCGCTCTGCTCGAGGGCCTGCGTCAGCTGGGCCGGGCTCGCGTCCGGCTTGGCCGAGAGCTCGAGGGCGGCGATCCCGCTCACGACCGGCGCCGCCGACGAGGTCCCGAGGAATAGCTCGTAGCCGCCGTCCCGGGCGATCGTGGAGTTCTCACCGGGGGCGGCCACGGCCGCGCCGGAGTTCGAGAAGTCGTAGAGGCGGTCGTTCTGGTCCGAAGCGCCGACGCTGAGCACGTTCGGGAGCGCGGCCGGGAAGTCGACGGTCGAGCTGCTGTCGTTGCCCGCTGCCGCGACGAGGAGGACGCCGTGTTGCCAGGCGTACTGAGCCGCTGCACTAAGGGCCGAGTCCAGGTCCGGGCCGCCCAGGCTGGCGTTGATCACGTCGGCACCGTGGTCGGTTGCCCAGATGATGCCCTGCGCCAGGGTCGACGAGAAGCCTGTCCCATCCGCCCCGAGCACCTTCACCGGCATGATCCGGCACTCCCAGCAGTAGCTGGCGACGCCGATGTGGTTGTCGGAGTTTGCTCCGATGATCGCGGCGACCGCGGTTCCGTGGCCGTTGTCGTCGAGTACGTCGGAGCGCCCGTTCACGAAGTCGTAGCCAGGAACGAGCTTGCCGCTGAGATCGGGCTGGGCCGGGTCGACTCCGGTGTCGACCACCGAGACGACGATGTTTGGCGAGCCGATCGTCACACTCCAGGCCTCCGGGGCATTCGTCTTCCTCGGCGACCACTCCGTCCGCCAGAACTCGTCATTCGGAACGCGAAACGCCCGTACGAGGACGTCTCGCTCGGCGTATCGGACGAGCGGGCTCGAGCGCAATGCAGCCAGGACGGCCTCGACCCGGTAGGGCGGCACGCTCACCACGTGCACGTCGAGCTTCGGGATTGCGGTGACCGGCTCCGTTCCGAGGAGCCGCTCGAGGGTGGCTGCGGCCGGGCCGCGGGAGCTCTGGTAGCCGACGACGATCCGGACGGGTGA
>JBARRQ010000005.1:0-16045 GCA_049644305.1 Gaiellaceae bacterium | reverse complement strand
CGCGGAACGTCGTGATGCTGACGCTCGGGACCGGGATCGGCGGTGGGCTGATCCTCGACGACCGGGCTTTCCGTGGCGCGACCGGCCGCGGAGCCGAGCTCGGACACGTAGTGCTCGAGTACGACGGACCTCGTTGTCACTGCGGCGGTCGCGGCCACTTCGAGGCGGTCGCAGCCGGGCCGGCCGCCGATCGCGCGGCGCGCGGGCTGTACGGGCCTGGTGCGACCGCGCACGACCTTGTCCGCAAAGGACAAGCCGGGGAAGCCGAGGCGGTCGACGCTCTCGCCGAGATCGGCCGCCGTCTCGGCGCCGGGATCGCGAGCTTCATGAACGTCTTCGAGCCCGAGGTCGTGGTCGTAGGCGGCGGATTCTCAGCTGCAGGCGACCTCCTGCTCGCGCCCGCGCGGGAGGTCGTGGCGCGCGAGGCACTGCCATCCATCCGCGACCAGGCTCCGATCGTGCTCGCCGAGCTGGGACGGGACGCGGGCGTGATCGGCGCCGCGATGGTGGCGCTCGAGGCGCTCTAGTGCTCGCGGTTTGCGCGACGCCGATCGGCAACCTCGAGGACGTGACTCTGCGGGTCCTGCGCGAGCTGGCCGAAGCGGACGTCGTGCTGTGCGAGGACACGCGCCACACGAGAAAGCTCCTCGAGCGCCACGGCGTCCGGGCGCGCCTGCTCTCGTACCACCAGCACAACGAGGCGCAAAGGACGGCGCAGATCCTGCCGCGGCTGGAAGCCGGAGAGCGCGTCGCGCTCGTGAGCGATTCCGGGCTGCCCGCGATTTCCGACCCAGGTGCGCGGCTCGTCGCCGCGGCGCACGAGGCAGGCCTTCAGGTCACCGTCCTGCCGGGTCCATCTGCGGTGGAGACGGCCCTAGTCGCAAGCGGCCTCGTCGCGGACCGCTACGAGTTCCTCGGCTACCTGCCGCGCGGCGAGCGAGCGCTGCTTCGGCTGGCCGAGGAGCTCGCGCGATGGCCGTGGGTGGTGGTCTCGTTCGAGTCGCCCCAACGGCTGCCGGCCTCGCTTGGTGTTCTCGCGCGCGTGATCCCTGAGCGTTCGGCGGCCGTCTGCCGAGAGCTGACCAAGCGCTTCGAAGAAGTTGTCCGCGGCTCTGTCCTCGAGCTCGCCCAGCGGTTCGAGCAGGGCGTCAGGGGAGAGGTCACGCTCGTGCTCGGCGCCTACGAGACGGAATCGGACGAAGGCGCGGCTGCCGCGGGCGTGACGGAGCTGGTTGCAGCCGGCGTCCCGCGGCGTCAGGCCACGGAGATCGTGGGGCGGCTGACCGGCGTCCCTCGGAACCGGCTTTACCGGAGCTCTTTGTAGTCTGATTTGACAACGTCCGGCGGTCTTGCTACGGTCGTCGTGTTTGCATATCGGACAACGGAGGTCTATTCAAATGAGACTGCTCCTCCCCGCGGCGGCCACCGCTGCGGCGCTCATCGGTCCCGCCCCTGCGCTGGGCTGGAGTTGGCCCGTCACCGGGCCTGTCCTGACGCCCTTCTCGTTCGGGGCCGATCCGTACGCTGCCGGGCAGCATCGCGGGATCGACATCGGCGCGCCGAGCGGGACGCCGGTTCTTGCGCCGGCCTCGGGATCGGTCTCCTTTGCCGGAGTCGTTCCGAAGGGCGGAAAGACGGTCACGATCCAGACTGCCGACGGATACGCCGTCACGCTCGTGCATCTCGGCTCGTACATGGTCAAGCGTGGGGAGGCGGTCTCGGAGCGCCACGTGCTCGGCACGGTTGGGCCGAGCGGCGAGCCGGAGCTCTCCGTGCCGTACGTCTACCTCGGGATTCGTCGAAGCCCCGACAAGCAGGGGTACGTGGACCCGCTGCTGTTCCTGCCCGCTCCGCAGGCGAGCCCCGCCGCCCCGCCCGCACCGCGCAGCAAGCCGGCACCCGCCACGACCGTTTCCGTCGCGCCGGTCCCGGCTGCTTCGTCTGCAGCGCCGTCCGTGTCGGCCGACGGAGCCGCGCCGGCGGCAGGGCCGTCCGCGCCCGCCTCCGTGACGCCGACGACCACGCCTGCGACCGCGCCGCCGGTCGAAGCTCCGGTGGCCGGAGGCGGTGCCGAGCGTGCTACGGACGATCAGGCCGCCCCGGTGCACGGAGTGGCCGCGCCTCGTGCAACAACAGCCACCGTGCAATCGGAGAGCACTCGAGCCCGAGCAGGGTCTTCGAAGCCCTCAGGGCGCGGCTTCTTCCGAGCTCACGACCAGGTACGAGGGAACACGACCTCACGCCATGACTCAGTCTCCGCAAACCCCGAACACAAGGTTGTTGACGGCCGACGTGCCGAGCAAGTCATTGCGCCGAGCCTCGCCTCCGGGCTGCACTCGGCCGCAGGCCGGCCGGTTCGAGCGGAACAGCCTGGTGCGGGCTCTCCCGGACGGGCAGAGCGGGCCGCTCACGCGCCTGCCCACGCCCGCGGAAGAACGCTCCCGCTCGGTCTTCTCGCCCTTGGGCTAGCCCTGGCGGTGGCGGTCGTCGCGAGCATGCGCGTGCGAAGGCGGCTCCGGCTGCGGCCCTCGGTGGGCGCAAAGGCGGCTCGTATCATTGACGGGGATGCGCTTCTACCTGACGACACCGATCTACTACGTGAACGCGACGCCTCACATCGGGCACGCGTACACGACCATCGCCGGCGACGTGCTCGTCCGGCACCACCGCCAGCGCGGCGAGGAGACCTTTTTCCTCACCGGCACGGACGAACACGCCTCGAAGGTCTACCGCGTCGCGGCGGAGCAGGGTCTCGACGCGAAGACGTACGTCGATCGAATCGCCGAGGACTGGCGAGAGCTGCCTAGGCGGATCAATGCGGATTACGACTTCTTCATCCGCACAACAGACGAAGGGCACAAGCGCTTCGTCCAGGAGTTCCTCCAGCGCATCTACGACAACGGCGACATCTACCAGGACGTCTACGCCGGCCTCTACTGCGTCGGGTGCGAGGAGTTCAAGAGCGAGGCCGATCTCGTCGACGGGCTGTGTCCCGAGCACGGGGTCGCGCCCGAGTACATCGAGGAGAAGAACTACTTCTTCAAGCTCTCGGCCTATCAGGAGCCGTTGCTCGCGCTCTACGACGAGCGGCCTGACTTCGTGCTGCCGCGATTTCGCTACAACGAGGCGCGCAGCTTCATCGAGGGGGGTCTCTCCGACTTCAGCGTCAGCCGCACCGGCCAGCCGTGGGGCGTGCCGATTCCCTGGGACCAGGAACAGGTCACGTATGTCTGGGTAGACGCGCTCATCAACTACTTGAGCGCCCTCACGTACGCGCGTGAAGGCGAGGATCTACGCGAGCGGTTCTGGCCGCATGTCCACCACCTGCTAGGCAAGGACATCCTTCGCTTCCACTGCGTGTACTGGCCGGCGCTGCTCCTCTCGGCCGGGTACGACGTGCCGAAGCAGTTGTTCGTCCACGGATACTTGCTGCTGGATGAGCGGAAGATCTCGAAATCACTCGGGAACGTGATCGATCCGCTCGACCTCGTAGACGTCTACGGCAGCGACGCGGTTCGCTTCTGGGCACTGCGCTCGGTCTCGTTCGG
Source organism: Gaiellaceae bacterium (assembly GCA_049644305.1). GTDB lineage: Bacteria > Actinomycetota > Thermoleophilia > Gaiellales > Gaiellaceae > AC-32. The sequence goes on along the minus strand of JBARRQ010000005.1, from coordinate 12,497 downwards.
CCAGGACGGAAGCGCCTCGGTCGACGCACTCCACGAGCGCTACGAGCGGGAGCTCGCCAACGACCTCGGCAACCTCGTCTCGCGGACAACGGCGATGATCGCGCGCTACGGCGACGGGGAGATTGCTCCAGGGCCAACCAACGACGAGCTAGGAACCGCGCTCGAACGTCTGCGCGCCCAGCTCGTGGAGCGCTTCGACGTATACGACCTCACGGGAGCGCTCGAGGAGATCTGGGAGATCGTCCGCTGGCTGAATCGTCACGTCGAGTCAACCGCGCCCTGGCAGCTGGCGAAGGACGAGTCGAAGAAGGACGAGCTCGCCGCGGTCCTATACGACCTCGCCGACGGGCTGCGCGCGGTTGCCGTCGCGGTCTCGTCTTACCTGCCGGAAACAGCGCCTCGGATACTCGGCGCGCTCAAGCAGCCGGTGGACCTGTCGCTGGACCAGGTTGCGTACGGCAAGACGGCAAAGACGGAAGGCATCGAGCCGGCGGCGCCTTTGTTCCCGCGCGTGGACCTCCCAACGGCTGCCGCTTGATCCCGTGACCGATACGCACGCGCACCTCGACGCGTGCGCAAATCCACCTTCGGAGCTCGTGGCCCGCGCGCGGCAGGCCGGCGTGGAGCGGATCGTCGCTATCGGCTCCGGCCTTCGGTCCTGCCGCGAGACCCTCGCGATCGCAAGGAGCGAGAAAGGGGTCAGCGCGGCACTGGGGATTCACCCGCACCAAGCGGCAGAACCTGACGTGGCCCGGCTCGACGAGCTGCGGGAGCTGCTCGAGGATGAGCGCGCCGTCGCCGTGGGCGAAACGGGGCTCGACTTCTACCGCGACTACGCGCCACGGGACCGGCAACGCGAGCTATTCGCCCGGCAGCTCGAGCTAGCCCACGAGCTCGGGAAGGCGGTCGTCGTCCACACCCGGGCCGCAGAGGAGGAGACTGCGGCGGTTCTCGAGGACTTCCCCGGCACGGTAGTGCTCCACTGTTTTTCGAGCCCCGACCTTCTGCTGCCGATCGCGCTCGAACGCAAGTACTACGTCTCGTTCGCCGGCAACGTCACGTTTCCCAAGGCTGAGGAGCTGCGCGAGGCGGCCCGCCAGGTGCCCTCGGACCGGCTCCTCGCCGAGACCGACAGCCCGTACCTCAGCCCGCAGCCTCGTCGCGGCCGGCCGAACGAGCCCGCCAACGTCGTTCACACGATCGCCGTGCTCGCCGAGGCGCGCGGCGAAGAAACGACGGCTCTCAGCGCCCGTCTCGATGAGAACGCGGCGGCCGCCTTCTCGCTTCGGTGATCCGGCCGCGCGCCAAGAGAGAGCTCGGCCAGCACTTCCTGGTCGACGAGAACCTCCTCGGCGTGATCGGCGGGCTCGCGGGGCTCGCGCCGGAGGACGTCGTGCTCGAAGTGGGGGCCGGGCTCGGCGTGCTGACCGCCTACCTCGCGGAGCACACGGCCCTCGTGCACGCCGTCGAGCTCGACCGCTCGCTCGAAGACCGTCTGGCCTCTCGGCTGGTTGCCTACGACAACGTACAGCTCCACTTCGGCGACGCGCTTCAGCTCGACCTCGCGGGCCTCGAGCCAGCGCCGACGAAACTGGTCGCGAACCTCCCGTACAGCATCGCCACGCCGCTTGTGGTCGAGAGTCTCGCCGGCCTCCCCTCGGTCGAGTCCTGGTGCGTGATGGTGCAGCGCGAGGTCGCGGACCGCTTCTTCGCCGCGCCCTCGACGAAGGCGTACGGCGCGGTTTCGGTGCTCGTCCAGCTCGCGGCGGAGCGAACGGGCTTCCACCCCGTCTCGCGGACCGTCTTCCGGCCCCAGCCGAACGTCGACTCGGCGCTCGTCGCGTTCCGGCGGCGTCAGTTGCCTCACGCCTTCCCCCGGGTAAAGGAGATCGTGGCGGCCGCCTTCGCTCATCGGCGGAAGCGGCTCGCGAACTCGCTCGAGCTTGCCGGGCTCGGACCGAGGGACCGGGCCGTTGCCGCACTCGAGGCGATTGGCCGCGATCCGGGAACCCGCGCCGAGGCGCTGGCCCCTCCCGACTTCGTCGCTCTGGCCGACGCGCTGTCCAGATGAGGCGAGCCGCAGCGACGGCAAAGCTCAACCTGGCGCTGGTCGTCGGGCCGCACCGCGAAGACGGCCGGCACGAGGTCGCGACCGTGCTCCAGCGAATCGACCTCTGCGACCGGATCGGCATCGAGGCGGCTCCGAAGCTCCGGGTGGAGGGTTTCCCCGAGGACACCCTCGTTCGCCGTGGGCTGGAAGCGCTGGCGGAGGCAGCCGGGGCCGAGCAGCGCTGGGAGGCCCGAATCTGGAAGCGGATACCGGTCGCGGCGGGGCTCGGCGGCGGGAGCTCGGACGCTGCGACCGCGTTGCGGCTTGCCAATGAGACTCTCGACAACCCTCTTGCGCCTGCAGATCTGACGGAGGTCGCAGCGGCTCTCGGCGCGGACGTTCCCTTCTTCCTTGCGTCCGGGCCTCAGCTCGGCGAGGGCACCGGGGCGGATCTCACGCCGCTCGAGCTCCCGCAGGACTACTGGGTCGTGCTCGTCCTGCCGCGAGACGCGGGCAAGGAGTCCACTGCCTCGGTCTACGCCGGCTTCGACGCCCGTGGCGGGGAGCAGGGCTACGCCGAGCGGCGCGCCGAGCTGGGCTCGGCGCTGTCGCGTCTTCGTCGGCCGCGCGATCTCGCGGCGCTCCCGCCGAACGACCTCGCCTCGTCGCCGCTCGCTGACGAGCTGCGCGCTCTCGGGGCCTTCCGCGCCGACGTCACCGGCGCCGGACCGGCCGTGTACGGGCTCTTCCACCACCGCGAGCGGGCCGCCGCCGCGGAACGCGCGTTGCGGCGCCTCGGCCGGACCTGGCTGACGGTTCCGACTTGGTACGGTTGACGCATGGCCACCGACAGGCCACTCGACCCCACCGGGACGATCGAGCACGAGACGAGCCGGGCGGGACGCTGGCTCCGCGCCCGCCGAGTACGGATCGCGCTCTGGATCGCGGTGATCGAGGGCATCGTCGTGGCGCTCGCGCACGGCGTCTCGCGCTGGACCGTGATCGCGATCGCGATCCCTCTGCTCGCGGTCTACGTTTTCTGGGGCCGTAATGCCCGCTCCGACACGGCCCGCCAGGTCTCTTGGATCGCCGGCGCCTCGCAGGCTCTTGCGGTAGTCGTCGTCATCCTCGCCTTCATCCTCAGCTGGTTGGCACTGATCCTGGCGGGCATCTTCGCGCTCGTCGCGCTCCTGTTCCTATTGGTCGACCGGGGCTGACACTTCCCTTCGCGTGACGAGCCTTGATGCGGCGCTGCGAACAGCCCGGGCCGTGAAACCTCGCTTCAGAACCGCTCGGGCAACGGTCCGCGACTGGTCGAACTACAGGCGGATTGCAGAGGTCCAAGGTCTCCCGTGGAACGACGACAATGTGGAAGACGTTGGAGAACGTCGAACAATGCTGTGGGTCGACGGAGATCAGCGAGTGCGAGAAGAGCTCGACACAGGCGTCGTTCGCTTCGGCGAAACCCTCGAAGACGCCTCGAACTGGCCGCTTCTTGATCCGGACTGGCTTATCGACGATCCAGGGCTGACGGCAATCGGGGAGTGCCAGGTCGGAGGACGGGAAGGAATCGTTGTGAAGGCCGACGCGCCAGCAGGGCTCCTCCTTCACGGTGCAGATCGGTGCGTCGGGGTCGTCGACCGCGAGCGGGGTGTGGTCCTCCGGGCCGAGGCTTGGCTCGGCGAGCACCTCTTGATGGTGGAGGAGTTGGTGGAGGTTGTCTTCGACGAACAGCTGGACGAGTCGCTCTTCGGTGTCACCGAGGTCCGCGGGGAAGATTGAGGGCCGCTCTAGACTACGTGTGGTTTCCGCGTGTGCGTCCTACGGACAAGCCCATGCGAAAGCGATGGGGCGTAGCCAAGTGGTAAGGCAGCGGGTTTTGGTCCCGCGATCCCAGGTTCGAATCCTGGCGCCCCAGCCTTGAGTCTTGTGGCCAACTCGAAGCTCGCAGCCGTCGTCCTGGCCGCCGGACTGGGCACCCGCATGCGCTCGGAAACGCCGAAGCACCTGCACCCGCTGCTCGGCAGACGGCTCGTGGACTGGGTGCTCGAGGCGGTCTCCGGTCTGAGCCCCAAGCCGCTCGTCGTCGTCACGGCGCCGGAGTCGATGGACGCGTTCGACGGTTACACGGTTGCCGTTCAGGCCGAGCCCCTCGGCACCGGTGACGCAGCCGCGGCCGCCCGCGAGACGCTCGCGGGGTTCGAGGGCGACCTCCTCGTCGTCAGCGGAGACACAGCCGGGATCACCACCGAGACCCTTGGCCGCCTCGTCGAGACCCATCGAAAGGAGGAGGCGGCAGCGACCGTGCTCTCCTTCGAGCGCGCCGATCCAGGCGCCTACGGCAGAGTCGTCCGGAGCAAGGACGGCTCGCTCGAGGCCATCGTCGAGGCGGGCGATGCAAGCCACGAGGAGCTGGCGCTCACGGAGGTCAACTCCTCCATCTACGTGTTCGAAGCGGGCAAGCTCTGGCCGGCGCTGGAGCGGCTCCGCCCGGAGAATGCGCAGAGCGAGCTCTACCTGACGGACACCGTCCGGGGCCTGGTCGAGGCCGGGGAAGTGGTGGCCGTGTACAAGGCCGAAGACGCGGGCGAGGCAGAGGGCGTCAACACACGGGCTGAGCTGGCGGCAGCCGCCGCGCTGCTGCGCGACCGCGTGAACGAGCAGCTGATGCTGGCTGGAGCGACGATCGTCGATCCCGCGACTACGTGGATCGAGCCCTCGGTCGAGCTCGAGCCGGACTCGACCATCCATCCCTTCACGATCCTGAAGGGCTCGAGCCGGGTCGCGCGCGGAGCGGAGGTCGGCCCCCACGCCGTGGTGGTCGACGCCGACGTCGGCCCCGGCGCGCTCGTCGGTCCGTTCTGTTACCTTCGCCCCGGAACGGTGCTGGAGGCCGGCGCCAAGGCGGGCGCGTTCGTGGAGGTCAAGAACTCACGTCTCGGCGCCGGCGTGAAGGCGGCGCATCAGTCCTACATCGGCGACGCGGACATCGGCGAGGGAACCAACATCGGAGCCGGGAACATCACCGCCAACTTCCCGCACGACGAGGGCCAGACGAAGGGCCGGACGACGATCGGCCGCAACGTCAGGACCGGCGTCCACAATGCGTTTGTTGCGCCGGTCGAGGTTGGCGACGATGCTTGGACTGGGGCCGGATCGGTCATCACGGAAGATGTCCCTCCGGAAGCCCTCGCGATCGCGCGTCAGCGCCAGGTCACGAAGAAAGGCTACGTCCGCAAAAGGCGGGAACGAGATGACTGAGGCGACACTCCCCGGGCTCGAGACCGTCGAGCCGGTGCTGCCGGACACGGAACGAAAGCCGTGGATCGAGCGCGGTCCGCAGAAGCGCTTGATGCTGTTCTCGGGACGCTCGAATCCCGACCTGGCCGAGCGGATCGCCGAGAAGCTCGGCGTCACGCTGGGACAGGTCGAGCTCAAGACCTTTGCCAACGGCGAGACGTACGTCCGCTACGACGAGTCGATCCGCGGCGCCGACGTCTTCATCGTCCAGTCCGGCAACGCCCCGGTCAACGACCACCTCGTCGAGCTGCTGATCATGATCCAGGCGGCCAAGCTCGCCTCCGCGAAGCGGATCACCGCCGTCATCCCCTGGTTCCCGTACTCGCGGCAGGACAAGAAATCCGCGCCGCGCGAGCCGATCACGGCGAAGCTGTTCGCGGACGCGCTAGAAGTCGCGGGTGTCGACCGGGTCGTGGCGATGGACCTGCACGCGGGCCAGATCCAGGGGTTCTTCACGGTTCCCGTCGACCACATGACGGCGCTTCAGCTCTTCGCGCAGCACTACCGCGACAAGGGGCTGAGCGGGGAGGACATCGTGGCCGTCTCGCCGGATCCCGGGCGCGCGAAGATGGCGCGGCGGTTCGGGCAGATGCTGGAGGCCGATCTTGCGATCCTGAACAAGGTGCGTCCCGAGCACGACATGGCCGAGGTGACGGAGGTGATCGGCGACGTTCGCGGCAAGGTCGCGATCATGAGCGACGACATGGTCGTCACGGGAGGCACCCTGATCGCCGGCGCAATCGCGTTGCGGGAAGCCGGCGCGACCGAGGTTTTCGCATGCGCGACGCACGGCCTCTTCCCCGGCAACTCCTTCGAGAAGATCGCCGCGAGCGAGCTGAGCCAGGTGACGGTCACCGACACGGTGCCTATCGATCCCATCAACCGGCCCGGCAACATCGACGTCCTGCCGGTCTCGGGCCTGCTGGCGGAGACGATCATGAACATCTTCGCCGACGACTCGGTCTCGGCGATCTTCGCGGGCGAGAACCAGCTCTTCTAGTGAGAACGGCTCGACTAGACGGTTGGGCCGTTCTCTCTACTGCCTTTTTCTACTGCCGTGGAACTTGATTACGCGCTACTCGCTGACTCTGCCGCGATCAGCGAGGGAAAGACGTACGTCCTCGGCGGCGGCGTAAGCATCCTCTGGCGCCCCGAGTATCCCGCACCGCTCGGGATTTCACTCGTGGCCCAGTTCACTTTCCACCGGACAGAGGTGGGAACCGAGCACGGCCTCAGCATTCGGGTGATGGATGAGGACGGGCATCCCGTCCTTCCCGAGATTCAAGGGCAGATGAACCTAGGTCCGTCTGCCGAAGGGAATCCACCCAATGTTCCGCTTGTGGCGCCACTCGTTCTCGCGTTCCCGCCGGCACCCGTCTTACAACGACCAGGCGCCTATTCAGTCGAGATTCTCATTGACGGTCGGCATCTCAAAAGCCTCCCATTCGCGGTTGCTCATCCGCCGGCGCCATCCGGATGAGGCTCGGCCGGGGACGTGCGGTTTACGCGACTTGTCATTCCACGCGACAGGGTGATCCATATCTGGGAGCGCCATCGACTCACCCCCGAGGAGGTCAGGGAGGCATTTGCAGGAGCGGGCGTTCGCAGAGGGCCTGCTAGTGGAGAGGGGGGCAGGACATACATCTGCCGCGGTCGAACGCAGTCCGGCCGCCCCCTCTGGATTCTTGTCCGTCCGCGAGGTCGGGGGGTTGCGGTATTGATTACAGCGCGCAAGGATCAGTAGATGGAGAGCTATGCCTAAGGAAATTCCGGAGTTCGAGAGGGACGACGAGCTTGTCGAGTGGTTCGAGAGCAACGATCTCTCGGAATATCAACTCGACGAGGTTCTCGGATGGTCCGTTGCCGGACACGTGAGCCTTGCAATCGAGGAGCCCTGGGAAGCGGAGCATTCCTCAGGCTCTGGCGGCGCTACAGCAACCATCGAGCTCGACGACTCGCTTCTCTTGCGGGCTTAGCGCCCGAGGCCGAACCTTCTACCGGTTCGAATCCCCACCTGAGAGAATCTCAGGCGATGCAGCGCGACTCCACGTCCCGCAGCGAAGCCGAATCCGCTGCGGCAGACGCCCGCTAGGCGAACCAGCTCTTTCTAGAGAGAGCGGCTCACCCCGATGACGCCCGCCGAACGATGGCTTATGGCCGTCTGGCCGTTCGTGCGCACCCACCTGCCGCCTGCGCCGGCACGAGTGGTAGACGTCGGCTGCGGCCCGCTCGGGGGGTTCGTCCCGCAACTCCGCGCCGACGGCTATGACGCCGCCGGCATCGACCCGCATGCACCCGACGAGGCGCATTACCAGCGGATCGAGTTCGAGCGTGCCGAGCTTCCCCGGCGAGTCGATGCGATCGTCGCCTCGACCTCGCTCCATCACGTCGCCAATCCGGCCGAGGTGATCGACCGCATCGTCGGCACGCTCACGGACCGAGGCGCGGTCGTGGTCGTGGAATGGGCCTGGGAGAGGTTCGACGAGCCGACAGCGGAGTGGTGCTTCAAGCGCCTCGAACGAGACGGCGAAGCAGGCTGGCTACATCGCCGACGAGATGAATGGCTGGCTTCACGTCAGGAGTGGGCGGACTACCTGCCCGATTGGGCGGACCGAGAAGGGCTGCATCCAGGGAACCTGCTCGTCCGTCTGTTGGACGAGCGGCTCCAGAGAGAGCTTCTCGCGTCCGGGCCTTACTTCTTCCGCGAGCTCGCGGACACGACCGAGACCGACGAGCGGGCGGCAATCGATGCCGGGCAGATCCGACCGAACCGCATCGACTATGTCGGCACGCGGCGTTGACGCGCCGGAAGCCAGGTGGGCCGGGCAGGTTTCGATCCGCATCTTCTCCCGCAAGAGGGGAGGGCTCTACCACTTGAGCTACCGGCCCATCCATTCGCACCCGTGTGTCTCCAGGACACCTGGCATTGTCCCTCCGGGGTGAGGTGAAGAAACTTCCTTTGCACGAGGCTGTCCTCCTGGCAGGGGGCGCCACCGCGATCGACGTCGTGATCATGCTCTCGATCGTCGTGCCGCTCGCGGTTCTCGGCGCCGTCGTCTGGTTCTTCTTCAAGTCCGCAAGGCGGTTCGACACCGAGCGGGGCAAAGCCTCGCGCCGTGACAGCGACGGCTAGCGCAAGTCTCTAGGCCAATCGGATGCACGCAGGCACGTTCGCAGGCGAGAATGGCGGAGTGAGCACAAAAGCGAGGACAGAGCTCGACCGGGCGAGGATCGCGGAGCTGACGGAACGGGAGCAGCGCCGACTGAACGAGTCGACCTCCGGCTCCCGCGAGATGTACGAGCGCGCCCGCCTGGCGCTGGCAGGCGGCGTCGCGTCCGCATACCAGGAGCGCGACCCGTGGCCGATCTACCTGTCGCGGGGGTCTGGCTCGCGGGTCTGGGACGTCGACGGCACAGAGCGAATCGACTTCCACAATGCCTTCGGCTCGATGCCCCAGGGTCACGCGCATCCGGCGATCACGAAGGCCGTGCGCGAGCGGCTCGAGCTGGGCACGCACTTCGCAGCGCCGACCGAAGACTCCGTCGCGGTCGCCGAGGAGCTGAAGCGCCGCTTCGGCCTCACCCGCTGGCGCCTCGTCAACTCGGGCTCGGAGGCGACGATGGACGCGATCCGGATCGCCCGCGCGCAGACCGGTCGCGACACGATCGTGAAGATCTTCGGCTCCTACCACGGCCACCACGACTACGTGATGGTCTCGATCGGCGTGCCGTACGAGCAGATCGGCGACCGCGAGAATTACGCCTCGTTGCCGTACGGGGCCGGGATCCCGCAGTCGGTTGCGGACCTGACTGTGGCCGTGCCGTTCAACGACGCCGGCGCCATGGAGCGCCGGATCGAGCGGCTCATCGACGAGGGCAGGCCGCCTGCCTGCGTGATCATGGAGCCCGCGATGATGAACCTCGGGGTGATCCTCCCCGAGCCTGGTTACCTGGAGGCGGTTCGGGAGCTGACCCACCGCCTCGGTGTGCTTCTGATCTTCGACGAGGTGAAGACCGGCCTCTGCATCGCGGCGGGCGGAGCCGTGGAGCGCTTCGGTGTCAAACCGGACATCGTGACGCTCGCAAAGGCCCTCGGCGGCGGGCTCTCAGCCGGCGCGATCGGCGGGACCGAGGAAGCCTTCGAGGTGGTCGAGAACGGAGCCGTCTACCAGGTCGGAACATTCAACGGAAACCCCCTCGCCATGGCCGCCGCGCGAGCAAACCTGAGCGAGGTGCTCACGCCCGAGGCATACGAGCTGATCGATGCGCGCGAGGACCGGCTGCTACGAGGGTGTCAGTCCGTGATCGAGAGCCACAGCCTGCCCGGGTACTCGGTGGGCATCGGCGCCAAGGGCTGCGTCACCTTCTCGCCCGAGCCGATCGTCGACTACGAGTCGTTCAAGGCCCACCAGGACGCCGAGCTCGCCGACCTCGCGTGGCTCTACAACATGAACCGGCGGATCTACATGACCCCCGGTCGCGAGGAGGAATGGACGTTGACGGTCGCCCATACGCCCGAGGACTGCGATGCGTTCGTGGCGGCGTTCGACGAGATGGCCTCCGACCTCATGGGGTGAGATTCCAAACGACGGGGTAACGTGGCCCCGTGCGCAGGTTCCCGCCGCTGTTCGTGCTGGTCTATTTCGGCATCGGCGTCGCAGTCGCCTCCGAGCGGCACTACTTCCAGCACGTCCACCACGTGAGAGGCGTCGCCGCCGCAGTGCTCGCGATCGTGCTCTGGCCTCTTCTCCTGCTCGACCTGATCGCCATCAAGCGTCGGTAGCTACAATCGGCCGCCGTGGCCGGCGAGCGAGTCAAATTGCAAGTGCTGGAGCGGGAAAGCCGTGGCTCCGCGGAGTCGCGGCGCCTCCGCAGGCAAGGCCTGATCCCGGGCGTCCTCTACGGGCGCGGCAAGGAGCCGCACGCCTTCAGCGTTCCCGAGCGGGAGCTGCGCCGGGTGCTCACAGGCGCCGGCGGCCTGCACGCGATCCTCGACGTGACGGTAGACGGCCAGAACTCGGCGAGGCCTTCGATCCTCAAGGCCTACCAGCAGGACCCGGTGCGCGGAACCCTCACGCATATCGATCTCCAGGAGGTCCGCCTCGACCAGCCGATCCAGGCGCGCGTCGTCGTGGAGCTCGTCGGCGAGCCCGTGGGCGTCACGGAAGGCGGCGTGCTCTCGCAGGTCAACCGTGAGATCACCGTCGAGGCCCTTCCGCTGGAGGTTCCCGAGCACCTCGACCTCGACGTCACGGGGATGGCGATCGGCGACACGCTCAGGCTGGTCGACCTGCCCGTCCAGGAAGGAATCAAGTTCCTCGACGATCCGGAGGAGACCGTGCTCGCCACGGTGACGATGCCGACCAAGTTCGTCGAGCCCGAGCCCGAAGAGGTGGAGGGCGAGGAAGAGCTCGAGGAGGGCGAGGTGCCCGAGGGCGAGGAGGCCCCGGAGGGTGCCGCCGAGGAGACAGAGACACCGGCCGAGCCGGGCGAGGAAGGCGGGACCCGCCTCGAGGGCGAGCCCGAGGGCTAGGTGCGGCTCCTCCGTCGAGGCTCGGCCTCGACGCTGGATCTCCTCGTCGCGGGCCTGGGGAATCCCGGTCGCGAGTACGAGCGCACGCGGCACAACGTGGGCTGGCTCGTGCTCGACGAGCTGGCGCGGCGCCACGGCGGGTCCTGGCGCTCGAAGTTCTCGGGCTCGCTGGCGCAGGTGCGGCTCGGCGAGCAGCGGCTCGCGCTCCTGAAGCCGGAGACGTACATGAACGAGTCGGGCCGCTCTGTCGGGGCCGCGGCCCGGTTCTTCAAGGTGCCGCCGGAATCGCTGCTCGTGGTGCACGACGACGTCGATCTCGAGCCGGGGCGGCTCCAGGCCCGGCGGGGCGGAGGCCTGGCCGGCCACAACGGGCTGCGCTCGCTCGCGGAGCACCTCAGGACGCAGGAGTTCCTGCGCCTACGGATCGGCGTCGGGCGGCCCGGGCGCGGCGACCCGCGCTCGGTCTCGGACTGGGTGCTCTCGCCGTTCGGGGCCGAGGAAGAGGTCGAGGCGCTGGTCGGGCGCGCGGCCGACGCGGTCGAGACGATCGCAGCCGAGGGCCTCGAGGCGGCTCAGACGCGGTTCAACTGACGATCAACGGTTCCAGTCGGGACAGCACGCGTCTTGAACGGCGAAGACGCGCCGGCCGTCCTGCGTCCGAGTGATCGTGACACTGACCGTCTGGTCTCCGCCGCTCCCGACGATGAAGCGCCCGTCGCGCGAGGGCTCGGCGACGTAATCCCCGAACCGCCGCAGGCGCCGGTTTCGCGTGTCGAGCACGCCGGCCTGGTTGCCCGCGTCGGAGCGTACGCCGACCAGCAGCTCGTCCTTCTTCAGCCATGCCACCGGCAGGAGGCCGTAGTAGCCGAGGCTGGCGATCTCGTCAGGCGCTCGCGCGATCACCGGCTGGAGACCGGAGCCGTCGGGCTTGATCGTCCAGATTCCGGGAGCCGAGCAATCCGCGATGGTGACTCCTGGCGGGAACCGTGAGAAGGCGATTCGCGACGGGCCCCACGCCGGAAATGCGCTGAGGCCGTCGTGCGTGATCCGCACGGGCTTCCCTCCGCGGAGCGGGACGACGTAAAGGTCGAACTGATCGCCGCAGATTCCCTCCGCTGTCCTCTGTGGAGCCCGCGAATAGACCAGCTGGTCACCGCTCGGTGCGAAGTCGAATCCGTAGAGCGAGCCGCGGGCGATCACTCGCAATCGTCCCGTTCGCCGCTCGACGACGGCCAGGGTGGTCGCAGTCGCCGCGACAAGCGTCTTACCGTCCGGCGACCACGCCTGAGGCCGGAGGCGCCGGGAAGTCAATTGCCGTTCCCGGCTGCCATCGCTCGAGACGAGGTAGATGCCGTGGGCACGGGCGACGGCGACTGAGCGGCCGTCCGGCGAGAGCACGGGGGCGAAGCCGCGGGTGAGCAGACGCGGATGAGCGCCGTTCCCGTCGGCGATCCAAACGCGAGCCGCCGCCCCCGTCGCGCCCCGTACGTAGACGAGATGCTGATTGGCGGGCGTGGCGCTACGGCCGCCTCCGCCGCAGCCCGCCGCGGCGAACAAGATCAGGACGGCGAGGACCAGACCGAGCGATGCCGGATTCGGGTGCACCAAGCCCGT
>JBARRQ010000004.1:0-20921 GCA_049644305.1 Gaiellaceae bacterium | reverse complement strand
GCCCGGAGCCCGGCGGTGGAGGCGGCGGTGGAGGTGAAGACGGCCTCGCCGGCGAGGAGACGGCCAGAAGCGGCGACTGGGCTGCGGCCCCGGTTCCCGGGCGCGAGAGGGAAGTCTGACCGGCTGCGACGGCGCGACGGCCGGACCTCGCGTGCGCTTTCGCAGAGGCGGGCGGCGGAGCGTGCACCACGGTCGTGCGCGTGCCGGCAGAAACCGGCCCCAGAGCGAGCGGCGGCGCGCTATGGTCGCTGCCGCCCACGACGAGAGCCGGCAGCGTGACGGCTGCTGCCAGCGCTGCACCGAACGCAGCGGCTACGACAATGATCCCGAGGCCTTTGGTCATTTCCTCCCCTCGATCAGCCGAACCACTCTAGCGTGGGTATCGGCGCCTTCTCCGTCAACCTAAATTTGTAGGGAAATGAGCTTCAAGCTCAAGCTTGTCGCGTATTTCTTGCTCGTTTCGCTGCTTCCGCTAGGAGCTGCAGGCTACGGGCTGCACGCGGTGGTGCGTCGCAGCGAGACTCGCCGAGTGGATGTACGCCTGGAGGCAGGGCTGCGGGCGGTTCTGGCCTCGTACAAACAGGAGCTCAGTACGAGTGGACGCCGCGCGCGGGCGCTGGCACACGACCGGCGCTTCCAAGAAGCGCTTCGGGCCCACGACCGCAAGAGGCTCCGGCGGCTGCTCGGCTCTTCGCCCGGCCTCCGGCTCGAGACCGGCGGCATCGCGCTCGGCCCGGCGAAGATGATCGGCCCGACCTCCAGGGTCGCGGTAGTCGCCAAGCGCGGACTGCTCGGCACGCTCGTCGCCGGGGTGCCGCTGGGAGACAAGTCGCTCGAGCAGCTCCGCGACCGTTCGGGTCTCGACGCGACCGACAAGCTCGTCGTCCTCGATCGAGACAGAGTCGCCGCCGGGCCGACCGCGCTGCGCGGCCAGCGGCTGGCTTCCGGGTCGGAGACGACATTGTCGATCGGCGATGCCCGGTATCGCACGCTCGCCGCGAGCCCGCTCGCGCTTCTCTCCCCGCAGGCTCAGATCGACAACGCCGTTTCCGATGCCGACAAGCGCCTGCTGCTCGGCGTCTTCGGCTCGCTCGTCCTGATCGGGCTCGTGGCGTACGTCGTCGGCGGCTCGATCGTCGCCAGCCTAGGCCGGCTCGCCGACGCCGCCAACGCGATCGCACGCGGCCGCCTCGAACGGCGCGTCGACGTGCAAGGGCGCGACGAGTTCGCACGGCTGGGGCTTGCCTTCAACGAGATGGCTGACCAGCTCCAGGGACGGCTGGCCGAGCTGGACGCCGAGCGTGCGCGCCTCCGTGAGGCCACGGTCCGTTTCGGCGCGGCCTTGGCCGCGACGCACGACATCGACCAGCTCCTGCGCGTGATCGTGGAGACCGCAGTGGAGACGACCGGCGCCACCGGTGGGCTCGTGGTCGGGCTCGGCGGCGAGGTCGTCCAGGCTGGAACGCTGTCCGACCGCGGCGAGCGCTTCGAGCTGCCGCTCACGGCGGGTGGCCAGAGCTTCGGCACGGTGACTCTCGCGGGACGCGGATTCACGGACGAGCAGCGCCGGACGGCCGCGAGCCTCGTCGCCCATGCCGCGATCGCCCTCGAGAACGCGCGGCTGCACCGGATCGTCGCCCGCCAGGCACTGATCGACATGCTCACCGGCCTGGCCAACCGGCGACAGTGCGAGGAAGTGCTGGCCGGCGAGCTGATGCGTGCCGAGCGCTTCGGCGGCTCTGTGGCCTTCGTCCTCGCCGATCTCGACAGCTTCAAGTCGATCAACGACCGTTTCGGCCATCCTGTGGGCGACGGCGTCCTCGTCGAGTTCGCAGAGACTCTCCGGGAGTGCGTCCGCGAGATCGACGTGCCGGCGCGCTGGGGTGGAGAGGAGTTCGCGATCGTCCTCCCCGGCACCGAGCTCGACGGCGCCGCGCGCCTGGCCGAGCGCGCCCGAACGGCCCTCGCAGAACGGACGATTCTCGCCCCCGACGGGTCGCGAATCCATGTGACCGTGAGCCTGGGCGTCGCCTCGTTCCCCGAAGTCGCAGACGCCGCTTCGCTGGTGCCTGCAGCCGACACCGCTCTCTATGAGGCGAAGCGGGCCGGCAAGAACCGCGTCGTGACCGCGAGACCGACGGCGCGTCAACGGTAGAGCCCGGCACCGCCTTCAGACGTACCCGTTAGAATCCGCCGCCGACCCCAGACCCCGGGAGGTATCGATGCCGGTGGACACGCAGTCGTTGTTTGCGCAGGTGATCCAGGACCACCTAGAGCTGAAGGAGCGTAACTCGGAGCTCGAGGCGGAGAAGCCGCTAGACCAGTACAAGAACCAGGATCCGTTCGAGAACCATCCGTTGTTCAAGACGGAAGAGCAGGCCAGGCTCGAGGAGACCATGGACGGCGAGGAGCCGGCCGTCTCCGAGGAGCTGCTGGTGCCGGACACGTGGCCCAGCGAGGAGCCCCCGCCGCAGGAAGAGGGCCTCTGGAGCAAGTCGCGCGATTTCGACTGGGGTGACTGACGTGGCGCGGACGAGACGCTTCCGTCTGATCGCGCTCGGCGCAGCGCTCACTTACCTCTTCGACCCGGAGAACGGCAAGCGGCGGCGCAAGGTTGCCCTCGACCGGTTGGCGGGGCTCGTCCGGCGCTACGGCCGCCGCGTCGGCCGTGTTGCCGCGGAAGGACAGGGTCTCAAGCAGAAGGCCACGCACCTGCGCGAGGAGCGGAAGCCCCAGCCCGACGACGTCACGCTTGCGCGCAAGGTCGAGACCGAGATCTTCCGCGGCGCCGACGTGCCGAAGGGCAAGATCAACGTCAACGCCGAGAACGGCAAGGTGGTTCTCCGCGGTGAGGCAGACACGCCGGAGATGATCGACGAGCTCGTCGCCAAGGCGCGCAGCGTGCAGGGGGTCCAAGACGTGGAGAACCTGCTCCACACACCGGGCGAGCCTGCTCCGCATCGGTAACAGCGTCAGCAACACGGGCTAGAGTCGCGCTCCTGGAAGCGAAGCGTGACGACCGCGAGCGCTGCCTCCGCTGTGGGGCGGTGATGGAGTGGCGCCACCAGACCTGGCAGTGCGCTACGTGCGCTTTCAAGCTCGGCTGTTGCGAAGGCGAGCCGCAGTCGTGCACGCCGGCCTCGGCCGACGCGAGATAATCGCGCCCGGTGTCCGTGCAGGAACGAACCTCTGCGGCGCAGTCCGTCGACGCCGTGCCCACGGCGGCCGCGGTCCGGCTCGCCGGCGTGCGCAAGGCGTACGGCGACGTCGTTGCCGTCGACAACGTCGACCTGGAGGTTCGCACTGGCGAGTTCTTCACCCTGCTCGGCCCCTCCGGTTCGGGCAAGACGACGACGCTACGCCTGATCGCGGGCTTCGAGCGGCCGGACCGCGGCCGTATCGAGCTTCACGGCCGCGACGTGACCACCGTGCCGCCGTACGAGCGCGAAGTGAACACGGTGTTCCAGGACTACGCGCTCTTCCCGCATATGACCGTGGCGGAGAACGTCGCGTACGGGCTGCGGGTGAAGGGCGTGCCGAGCCGGGAGCGGCACGAGCGCGTCGAAGAAGCGCTGCGGACCGTCCGTCTCCCCGGTCTCGGCGACCGCAAGCCGGTCCAGCTCTCCGGGGGCCAGCGGCAGCGCGTTGCGCTCGCGCGCGCGCTCATTAACAGCCCGCGCGTCCTACTGCTCGACGAGCCGCTCGGCGCCCTCGACCTGAAGCTGCGCCAGGAGATGCAGGTGGAGCTGCGACGGCTTCAGCTTGCGGTGAGCGAGGCCGGCATGACGTTCGTCTACGTCACGCACGACCAGGAAGAGGCTCTGACGATGAGCGACCGGCTCGCGGTCTTCAACGAAGGCCTGATCGAACAGGTGGGCGCACCCGCCGAGGTGTACGAGCGGCCGGCGACGGAGTTCGTGGCCGGCTTCATCGGCGTCTCGAACGTGCTCACCCGCGACGGTCGGACCTTCACCGTGCGACCCGAGAAAATCCGGATGCTCGAGCCCGGCGACGAGGCGGCGCGCGGTGACACCGTCGAGTCCGGGCGCATTCGCGACGTCGTCTACGTCGGGATGTTCACGCGGTACGTCGTCGAGCTCGACTCCGGCGGCGAGCTCACCGTTGTCAGACAGAACCTCGAGACGTCCTCAGAGCAGGCGCTCGAGTCGAGGGGCAAACAGATCCGCCTGGAGTGGCGCCCCAAGCACACGTTCGCAATCGAACCAGGAGGAGGAGCATGACGCGGATTCGCAGAGTGCACGTTGCGGTCGCAACCCTTGCGGTGGCGCTGTGCGTGCCGGCAGCGGGAGTGAGCAAGGACAACGCGGCCGGCTCGCTGCCGACGAAGATCGGCAAGGGAGAAGGCGCGCTGAACCTGATCGAGTGGCCGGCCTACTCGGACCCGAGCTTCGCGAACACGTTCGTAAAGCAGACGGGCTGCAAGATCCACCGCAAGGACGCGGGAACGTCGAACGACATGGTCGCGCTCATGCGCACCGGTGGCGGAGGCGGTGGCGGCCAGTACGACCTCGTCTCCGCGTCGGGCGACGCCAGCCTCCGCCTGATCAGAGGCGGCGACGTCGTGCCGATCAACATCAATCTGATACCGAGCTGGAAGAACTTCATCTCGATCTTCAAGGCACCTGCGCACAACACCGTCAAGGGCGCCCACTACGGCGTCTCGGTGCAGTGGGGGCCGAACACGCTCCTCTACAACACGAAGAAGGTGAAGCCGGCGCCGAAGAGCTGGAGCGCCATCTACGACAAGAAGTACAAGGGAAAGGTCACGGTGCCGGACAATCCGATCCAGATCGCGGACGCCGCGCTGTACCTGATGAAGTCCAAGCCTGCGCTCGGGATCAAGGATCCATATGAGCTGAACAAGTCGCAGTTCGGTGCCGCCGTGTCGCTGCTAAAGCAGCAGCGGGCGTTGATCAAGAAGTACTGGACGACCGAGCCCGACGAGATCAACCTCTTCAAGAGCGGCGACGTCGTGATCGGCGCCACGTGGCCGTATCAAACGCTCCAGCTGCAGGCGGCGAAAGCGCCGGTGAAGGAGCTGATCCCGCAAGAAGGCGCGACAGGATGGGCGGACACCTGGATGCTCGCCAAGAAGGCGAAGCACCCGAACTGCGCGTACAAGTGGATGAGGTACGTGACGACGCCGTCGGTCGAGGCGAGACAGGCGCTCGTGTTCGGCGAGACGCCCGTCAACCCGAAGGCCTGCCCGTACATGAACAAGATCCAGGCCGGCTCGTGCGCGAAGTACCACCTGAACCAGCCGCTGTCGTACTACAAGCAGATCCATTTCTGGAAGACGCCGGTCGCCGACTGCGGCAACGGACAGAAGAACTGCATGGACTACAACGCGTGGCAGCGAGCCTGGACGCAAATCAAGGGCTGATGCATGGCTGTTGACGCGGCTAACGCGGGTTCGTCCTTGCGACGGACCCGCGTTCGGCTCTCGTCGACCCTTTGGCGGCGCCCATGGCTGAAGGCCTCGGCGCTGCTCATCCCGCCGTTGGCGGCGTTCCTGGTCGTCTACACCGGCTCGCTCGCCGTCTTGTTCGTCTCCGCGTTCTGGACGGTCGATTCGTTCACGGGCAAGCTCGTCCACGTATGGAACGTCGACAACTTCCGGACGATCTTCTCCACCACGGATCCGACGTATCTGCGGATCGCGGGCCGTACGATGGGTATCGCCGCCGCGGTCACGGCAACGGACGCGTTGCTCGCATTCCCCTTGGCCTACTTCATGGCGCGAATCGCACGCCCTCGCACACGGACGCTCGTCTTCGTGTTGGTGCTCCTGCCGCTCTGGTCGAGCTATCTCGTCCGCGTGTACGCGTGGCGACTCGTCCTCGGCAACAGCGGAGCGCTGAACTGGGCACTCGGTGGGATCGGCTTGCACCTCGGCATCGCGTACACCAACTGGGCGATGTGGATCGTCTTCTCCTACGTCTGGCTACCGTTCATGGTCCTGCCGCTCTACGCGGCGCTCGAGCGCATCCCGGACAACTACCTCGAGGCGTCGGCAGATCTTGGAGCGCGCGGGCGGCGAACGTTCCGGAGCGTCGTCCTTCCACTGGCATTGCCGGGCGTGGTCGCCGGCTCGATCTTCACGTTCTCGCTCACCCTCGGCGACTACATCACTCCTACCCTGATCGGCGGCGCCGGGTCGAACTTCATCGGGAATGTCGTGTACGAGAACGTCGGCGTGAACGCGAACATCCCGTTCGCCGCGGCGTTCGCCACGGTTCCAGTTGTGATCATGGCCCTGTACCTTGGCGTCGCGCGCCGGCTGGGCGCGTTCGAGGCTCTCTGATGGAGACCACGCGCACGAGGATCGCGCTTCGTGTGTGGACGCTCCTGGTCGTGCTTTTCCTGTGGATACCGCTTGTTCTGGTCGCCGTGTACGCCTTCAACAAGTCCATCGTCCAGAGCTGGCCGATCCCCGGATGGACCACGCACTGGTTCTCGGTCGCCTGGCACAACCCCGACGCGCGTTCCGCGCTGTGGCTTTCGATCAAGGTCGGGTTGTTCACGACGGCGATCGCCCTTGTCCTCGGCTCGATGGCTGCCTTCGCGATCGATCGCTTCCGCTTCTTCGGGCGGGAGTCGATTTCGTTCCTGCTCCTGCTCCCGCTCGCCCTCCCGGGGATCATC
This sequence comes from Gaiellaceae bacterium, assembly GCA_049644305.1. Lineage (GTDB taxonomy): Bacteria > Actinomycetota > Thermoleophilia > Gaiellales > Gaiellaceae > AC-32. The sequence continues at coordinate 14,255 of JBARRQ010000004.1, read as the reverse complement.
ACGGGGATGGCACTCAACTCCTTCTACGTCTTCGCGGGCGTCGGCCTCTCTCTCTGGACGATCGTGATCGGCCACGCGACCTTTTGCGTCGTTGTCGTCTACAACAACGTCCTGGCGAGGTTACGTCGAGCGTCGCCGTCCCTCGTCGAAGCCTCGATGGATCTCGGTGCCGACGGCTGGCAGACATTTCGGTTCATCGTCTGGCCGGTGCTCTCGACCGCTCTCGTCGCCGGGGGCTTGCTCGCGTTCGCGCTGTCGTTCGACGAGGTCGTCGTGACGCTCTTCACGGCAGGAAACCAGGCCACGATCCCGATCTTCATCTGGAACAACCTCCGCGAGGGACAGCAGTTCCCGATCGTCAACGTGATCGCGTTCGTAGTGATCTTGCTGACGATCGTCCCCGTCACCGTTGCGCAGCGTCTAACGCGCGACACCGGCGTCATACGCTCCACCGCCCAGACCCGAGCGGCCGTAAAGAGCGGCGAAGTCACCACGGTGTAGGCTCGGCATAGGACTCCAGGGAGGAATGAGATGAGCCTCACAGTTACGCAGCGCAAGAACTTCGTCGGCGGCGAATGGGTCGACGCGGTCGAGGGCGGGACTATGGAGGTCTTGAACCCGGCCACGGGCGAGACGATCGCCGAGGTCCCGCGTGGAACAGAGGCGGACGTCGACCGGGCCGTCGAGGCGGCGAAGAAGGCGCTTCCGGAGTGGCTCGAGACGACGCCGCAAGAGCGGTCGGAGATGCTCCTCAAGCTGGCCGACGCGATCGACGAGCACGCTGACGAGCTTGCTGAGCTCGAGTCTCAGAACGTCGGCAAGCCGCTCTCCTCCGCGAAGGACGAGATGCCCGTCTGCGCCGACAACATCCGCTTCTTCGCCGGCGCGGCGCGGGTGCTCGAAGGGAAAGCGACCGGCGAGTACATGCGCGGCTACACCTCGATGCTCAGGCGTGAGCCGGTCGGGATCGTCGGCGGGATCGCGCCCTGGAACTACCCGTTGATGATGGGGGTCTGGAAGCTCGCCCCGGCGCTTGCGGCGGGCAACGTCCAGGTGCTGAAGCCGTCTGAGCAGACGCCGCTGACGACGCTGCGATTCGCGGAGCTTGCCGCGGAGATACTCCCGGCCGGCGTGTTCAACGTGATCACGGGCGACGGGGAGCCGGTCGGCGCCGGGATCGTCCGCCACCCCGACGTGCGGATGGTCTCCTTGACCGGCGACGTGGCGACAGGCAAGGAGGTTGCGCGGGCCGCTGCCGACACGCTCAAGCGGGTTCATCTCGAGCTCGGCGGCAAGGCGCCGGTGGTCGTCTTCGACGATGCCGACCCCGCCGCCGTTGCGGAAGCGATCAAGATCGCCGGCTACTGGAACTCTGGGCAGGACTGCACCGCGGCCTCGCGTGTGATGGCCGGGCCCAAGGTCTACGACAAGCTGCTCGACGAGCTCGTGCCGGCAGTGGAGTCGCTCCACGTGGGCGATCCTGCCGAGGGCGACGACATCGAGATGGGGCCGGTGATCTCGAAGGCGCAGCAGGAGCGGGTGCTCGGCTTCCTCGATCGCGCCAAGGGCGCGAAGGTGCTCACCGGCGGGGGCACCAACGGAGACCGAGGCTTCTTCGTCAAGCCGACCGTGATCGCCGGAGTGCGGCAAGAGGACGAGATCGTCCAGCGTGAGGTCTTCGGGCCGGTCGTGACGGTGCAGCAATTCTCCGACGACGACGAGGCGCTCGCGTGGGCCAACGACGTGAACTACGGCCTTGCGGCCTCGGTCTGGACGCGCGACATCGGGCGCGCGCTGAACGCCGCGCGCAAGCTCCAGTTCGGGACCGTGTGGATCAACGACCACATTCCGCTTGTCTCGGAGATGCCTCACGGCGGCTACAAGCAGTCGGGCTACGGAAAGGATCTCTCCACCTACTCGCTCGAGGACTACACGCAGATCAAGCACGTCATGGCGAAACTCGACTAGCCGGGGAGCGATCGTTACCTGATTGACGCAATGCGAGCCTGCGTGGTCTAATCGCTGCGCGTTGCGCAGCGAGGAGCACAGGGTCGGGCGCGGGGCAATCAGCCGCCCGCGCGACGTCGACGAAGTCGACAGGAGCATCATCGAGGCCCTTCAGAGGAACGGCCGCCAGCCTTTCCGCCGGATTGCGGTGGAAGCCGGCGTCTCCGAGGCGACGATCCGCGCACGGTATGCCCGCCTCTGCGAGGACAACATCCTGCAGGTCACCGGGGTCACCAATCCGCTGGGCCTCGGCTTCGAAGCCCAGGCGATGGTCGGCATCCGCACGAGCGGCGCGCCCGAGCCGGTGGCCGACGAGATCGCGAAGTGGGACGAGGCCGGCTACGTCGTTGTCACGGCGGGCCAATTCGACATCCTCGTCGAGCTCGTGTGCAGCAACCGGCGGCAGCTGCTAGACCTGACGAATCGCATACGGGCGCTCGAGGGCGTGGCCTCGACGGAGAGCTTTCTCTATCTCGAGCTCTGGAAGCAGCTCTACGACTGGGGCGCACGCGCCGTGAATGGTGCCGTGCCCGTGGAGGCGCGCTGATGGCCGTCGAGAGCACTGCCGAGGTAGAGCAGCAGGCTCAAGCTCCCCGGGGCACGGCCGACGTGCGCCTAGAGCACATCACGAAGCGCTTCGACGAGGTCACCGCGGTCGACGACGTCTCGCTCGAGATCGAGCGCGGCAGCTTCTTCGCGCTCCTCGGCCCGTCGGGCTGCGGCAAGACGACCACGCTGCGGATGATCGGAGGCTTCGAGGAGCCCACCGCCGGCACGATCTACCTGGGCGAGGAGCCCGTGACTGGCCGGCCGCCCTACAAGCGCGACGTCAACACCGTATTCCAGTCGTATGCCCTCTTCCCACACCTGACGATCTTCGAGAACGTCGCGTTCGGGTTGAGACGCCGCGGCGTGCGAAGCCATGACCTACGCGGTCGCGTGACCGAGATACTCCGCCTCGTCGGCCTCTCCGGCATGGAGAAGCGCAAGCCGCGCCAGCTCTCCGGCGGCCAGCAACAGCGTGTTGCACTCGCCCGCGCGCTGGTGAACAAGCCAAGGGTGCTCTTGCTCGACGAGCCCCTCGGAGCGCTCGACCTGAAGCTGCGCAAGCAGATGCAGCTCGAGCTGAAGGCAATTCAGCACGACGTCGGCATCACCTTCGTCCACGTCACGCACGACCAGGAAGAGGCGATGACGATGGCGGACCAGATCGCGATCATGAACGCCGGGCGGATCGAGCAGCTCGGGGCGCCGACCGAGCTCTACGAGGGCCCGCGGACGGCCTTCGTCGCCGGGTTCCTCGGCATCTCGAACCTGTTGCCGGGCATCGTTGCCGGCCCCGACGTCGTGCGGCTCGACGACGGGAGCACCGTGCGCGTGCCGGCCCAGGCCTTGGGCGGGCGCACCGGCCGCGTCGCGGTCGGAGTCCGCCCGGAGAAGCTCCGGCTCGGGCACGGCGAGGAGAACAGGCTCACGGGCCGGCTGCTCGAGACGGCGTACGTCGGGGTGGCGACGCAGTACGTGCTCGAGACGAAGGCAGGGAACGTCAGCGTCTATGTCCAAAACAGCGAGCCGGGCGCACGGCTTGAGGCGCCCGGCGAGATCTCGTGGAGCCCTGACTCCACCTTCGTCGTCGACTCAATGGAGGGAGCCGAATGAAAGACCACCTCACAAGGCGGCAGCTGCTCGAGCGGGCAGCGATCGGAGGGGCCGCGGTCACGTTTCCGGGCATCCTCGCCGCCTGCGGCGCGAGCTCGCCAAAGGCGGGCGGCGGCACGACTGCGCACCACCTCGCGAAGACTCTGCGCTTCTCCAACTGGACGCTCTACATGGACACGAACAACAAGAACCACTCGCATCCGACCTTGCTGGAGTTCCAGCGCAAGACCGGCGTCCACGTCCAGTACACGGAGGACATCAACGACAACGCATCCTTCTTCGGGAAGATCCAGGGCCCGCTGCGGCGCGGCCAGTCGATCGACCGCGACATCATCGTCATGACCGACAACTCGCGCTACCCGGCGTTTCTCGTCAAGCAGGGCTGGGTCGAGAAGCTCGACAAGAGCGCGCTCCCCAACATCAAGAACCTTCTGCCGGTCCAACAGCATCCCGCTTGGGACCCGAACCGCGACCACAGCCTGCCTTGGCAGTCGGGGATGACCGGCATTGCCTTCAACGACAAGCTGACCGGCCCTGTGACATCGATCGACGAGCTCTTCGGCAACAAGAAGCTGAAGGGGAAGGTCACCTGCCTGAACGAGATGGCCGATGCGCTAAGCCTCGTCATGGCCTCGAACGGAGACGACCCCAGCAAGGTCACGGACAAGACCTTCAACAGTGCGATCACGAAGATCAAGAAGGCCGTCGACTCGGGTCAGATCCGGCAGTTCACCGGCAACGACTACGCGCCGCCGCTCGCGAAGGGCGACCTTGCCGCTGCGATGTCCTGGTCAGGAGACATCGCCCAGCTGCTCTCGGCGAATCCCCATCTTCACTGGAGCCTGCCGAAAGACGGCGGCGACATCTGGACCGACAACATGCTGATCCCGAAGGGAGGCAACGTCTACACCGCCTCCGTCTACATGAACTTCGTCTACGACCCGAAGATCGCGGCCCAGCTCGAGGGCGGCGATCCGAAGACGGGCGACACCGGCGTGTACTACATCTGCCCCGTCGCCGGCGCGAAGCAGGAACTGGCCAAGGTGAACCCGGCGGTGGCGAACAACATCCTCATCTTCCCGACGAAGAAGATGCTCGACAACGTCCACGTTTTCGACCCAACTGCCCTCAACAACCAGAAGTACCTGACCGCCTGGCAGAACCTGATCTCCGCGTAGGCGACAGCGGTTCGCGAATGTCCCCCAACGTGTCGACCGGCCACTTCAGACGGACGTACAGCCAGAGCCTGAACGTCCTGCCGACGGCACCGCGAGCGGTGCGTTAGGAGTGAACTTCTTCCACCGTCACCGGGGGCTGACGCCGTATCTGCTGCTCGCGCCGGGCATCGCCTGGCTCTCGGTCTTCTTCCTGGTGCCGCTGGGATTTCTCGCGTACCAGTCGCTGCAGTCCGGGAACATCGACTTCGGCTACGCGTTCACCTGGTCCTGGGGGAACTACTGGAGCGCCGTCAAGCACTACCACGGTGAGTTCGTCCGCTCGCTCGAGTACGCGGGGATCGCGACCGTCGTCGCGTTCCTCGTCAGCTATCCCGTCGCGTACTGGATCGCCTTCCGCGGTGGCCGGTGGAAGAACCTCCTGCTCCTTTTCATCGTCGCGCCGTTCTTCGTCACCTACCTGATCCGCACGCTCGCCTGGCAGACGATCCTCGCCGACCACGGCCTCGTCGTCCGGACGCTGCACAGCCTGCACTTCCTCGGCGCAAACGGCCGGCTGCTGAACACGTCGATCGCAGTCGTCGCCGGGATCACCTACAACTTCCTCCCCTTCATGGCGCTGCCGCTCTACGTTTCGCTCGAGCAGATCGACCACAGCCTGATCGAGGCAGCCGAGGATCTTTACGCAAGCCGCTGGAGGGCGTTCCTGCGGGTCACGCTGCCTCTCTCGCTGCCCGGCGTTGTCGCCGGGACGCTGCTCACGTTCATTCCCGCCGCTGGGGACTTCATCAACGCCCAGTTGCTCGGCTCGCCGCGGAACCACATGATCGGGAACGTGATCCAGTCGAAGTTCCTCGAGTTGACCGACTATCCCGCGGCCGCTTCGATGTCGTTCGTCCTGATGGCGGCGATCCTGGTGATGGTGCTCGCCTACGCGCGGGCGGTCGGTACGGAGCAGCTCACGGGATGACGTCCGTAGCCCTCGAGGCCGGGCATCCGCGCCGGAACATCGCGGCAGCGGCGTGGGCGTTTGCCCGCCGCCACGTCCTGACTGCCTACTCACTGCTCTTCTTCGGCTACCTGCTCTTGCCGATCGCGATAGTGGTCGCGTTCTCCTTCAACAACCCCACGGGCCGGTTCAACTACGTCTGGCAGGGCTTCACCTGGAGCAACTGGCGCTACTGGGACGGCGTCCCGGGGATCCGCAGCGCCATTCAGTTCTCGCTCGAGATCGCCGTCATCGCCAGCCTCGTCGCGACCGCGCTCGGGACCATGATCGCGCTCGCGCTGGTGCGTTACCACTTCCGCGGCCGTGGCACGACCAACCTGCTCGTCTTCCTGCCGCTCTCGACGCCGGAGATCGTCCTCGGCGCGTCGCTGCTCACGCTCTTCCTGAACTTCAACTTCATCACGTTCGGGTTCTGGACGATCCTCATCGCGCACGTGATGTTCTGCATCAGCTTCGCCGTCGTGACCGTCAAGGCACGGCTCGTCGGGTTCGACCGTCACCTCGAGGAAGCGGCAATGGACCTGGGCGCGAACGAGTGGGTGACGTTCCAGAAGGTGACGCTGCCGCTGATCGCGCCGGCGATCATGGCAGCGCTGCTGCTCTGCTTTGCCATCTCGATCGACGACTTCGTCGTCACCTACTTCAACGCGGGCTCGAGCGTCACGTTCCCAATCTTCGTCTGGGGCGCGGCTCGGATCGGCGCGCCGCCGCAGGTGAACGTGATCGGCACTGCCATCTTCGTCGTCGCCGTGACCGGGATGCTGGCGAGCGTCCTCCTCCAGACTCGCCGTCGGAAAGGAGCCGCATGACGACCGTCTCTCCGGGCCTCTCGCCCGCCGAGCTACAGAAGGCGGCCCGCGACCATCTCTGGCTGCACTTCACCCGGATGGGCGGCTACGTCGACAGCGACGTGCCGGTGATTGTCCGCGGCGACGGGTGCTACCTCGAGGACTCGAACGGCAAGCGCTACCTCGACGCGCTCGCGGGGCTCTTCGCAGTCCAGATCGGCTACTCGTACGGCGACGAAGTGGGGGAGGCGGCGGCCGCGCAGCTGCGCGAGCTGCCCTTCTACACGAACTGGAACTACGCGCATCCCCGCGCGATCGAGCTCGCGGCCGAGGTTGCCTCGCTCGCGCCGGGCGATCTGAACCGGGTCTTCTTCGTCTCCGGGGGCTCGGAGGCGGTCGAGTCGGCCTGGAAGCTGGCGCGTCAGTTCCACCAGGCCCGCGGTGAGCGCCGCTGGAAGGCAATCTCGCGGCAGGTCGCCTATCACGGCACGACGATGGGCGCGCTCTCGATCAACGGCATCCCGTCTCTGCGCGAGCCATTCGAGCCTCTCGTGCCCGAGGTGATCCACGTCCGCAACACCGGCCGGTATCACCGGCCTTCGGACGAGACCGACGAGCAGTTCACGAGGATCCTTCTCGACGATCTCGAGAGCGCGATCGAGGGAGCGGGGCCCGAGACGGTCGCGATGGTGATGATGGAGCCGGTCCAGAACGCCGGCGGCGCGCTCACCCCACCGGCCGGCTACTGGCGGGGCGTGCGCGAGATCTGTGACCGATACGAGATCCTGCTCTGCGCGGACGAGGTGATCACCGGCTTCGGCCGTCTCGGCGCGTGGCTCGGCTCGGAGCTCTACGACATCAAGCCGGACATCGTCACCTGCGCTAAGGGCTTGTCTTCGGCGTACGCCTCGATCGGCGCAGTCGTTGCTACCGACCGCATCATGGCGCCGTTCCTCGACGAGAAGGCGATGTATGCGCACGGGATCACGTTCGGCGGTCACCCGGTCCAGGCCGCAATCGCGCTCAAGAACCTCGAGATCATGAAGCGCGAGCGAATCGTCGAACGCGTTCGTGACAACCAGGACGCGTTCCGCGCGACGCTCTCGCAGTTGCTCGAGCTCCCGATCGTCGGCGACCTGCGAGGCGCGGGCTACTTCTGGGCGCTCGAGCTGGTCAAGGACAAGGAGAGCAAGGCGGGCTTCACCGACGACGAGTCCGAGACGCTGCTGCGGGGCTTTCTCTCGCCTCGCTTCTTCGAGAAGGGGCTCATCTGCCGCTCTGACGACCGTGGCGACGCGGTCGTGCAGATCTCGCCGCCATTGATTGCCGGGCAGCCGGAATTCGACGAGATGGTCGGCATCCTCGGCGACGTGCTGACGGAGGCTTCGGAGCGGCTCTAGAACAACCCACCGTCGCGCCCGGCCTTGCGACGCCCTGGTGGATCGAGGAGGCGCTGGCGGCGGAGGGGTCACACGAGCCCGCGCCACCTCTCGCCGGCGACGTCGACGCGGATGTGGCGATCGTCGGGGGTGGCTACACCGGGCTCTGGACGGCCCTTGCGCTGAAAGAGCGCGAGGCCGGCCTTCGCGTCGTCGTGCTCGAGGCGGACGAATGCGGCTTCGGCCCGAGTGGACGCAACGGCGGCTTCGTGCACGGGTACTGGAGTTACCTGCCGCGTCTTCGTGAGCGCTTCGGCGACGAACAGGCTCTCGCGGTCGCGCGCGCCGGCGATGCGATCGTGCCGGGGATCCGCGAGTTCTGCGAGCGGCGCGGGGAGGACGTCTGGCTGCGCGAAGGCGGGATGCTTCGCGTCTCGGCGGCGCCCTCCCAGGACGCGGTCGTGGAGCAAGAGGTGGCCGTCGCGCGCGAGCTCGGCGTTGCCGAAGAAGCCATGCCGCTCGACGCCGAGCAGCTGGCGGAAAGGATCCGCTCGCCGCGCTTTCGGAAGGGCGTTTTCGTGCGGGACTGCTCGACCGTCCAGCCGGCCCGCCTCGCCCAGGCGCTGCGCCGCGCCGTCCTCGCCAGTGTCTCGGTTCACGAGCACACCCGAGTGACCGGGATACACCCGGGCATTCTCGAGACGACCGGCGGGCGCGTTCGAGCGGAGGAGATCGTCGTAGCCGTCAACGCGGCCGCCGCAGGCTGGAAGCCGCTTCGCCGCCGCCTCACCGTCTTCGGCAGCTACGTCGTCCTCACAGAGCCGGTGCCGCAGCTCCTGGAGCAGATCGCCTGGACCGGAGGAGAGGCGGTGATCGACGGCCGGATGTTCCTGCACTACTTCCGCACGACGCAGGATGGACGCGTGCTGATGGGGAGCGGCTCCGGGCCGATCGGCTTCGGCGGCAAGCTCGATGGGCGCTTCACGAGCGACGGGCCGACCGCCGCTCGAGCGGAGCAGGGCCTACGCCATCTCCTGCCGGGCCTTGCCGAAGCGCGGATCACGCACGCCTGGGGCGGGCCGATCGACGTCTCCTCCGACCACCTTCCCTTTTTCGGGACAGTCCCGCGCACACGGATCCACTACGGCGCGGGCTACTCCGGCCACGGCGCGGGCCCGAGCTGGCTTGGCGGCCAGATCCTGGCGCGACTCGTGCTCGGCGTGGACGACGAGCTGACTCGGCTGCCCTTCGTCACCCGGCGCGTGCCGAAGCTTCCGCCCGAGCCGTTCCGGCGCCTCGGCGGCGGGCTCGTCCGCGCCTCGATCATGGCCTCCGAGGAAGCCGAGCAGGAGGGCCGCCGCCCACCGGTCGCGGCCCGAGTCGGCGCGGCGCTTCCGCGGCTCCTGGGCCTGAGGATCGGAACCCGCTAAATCCCCTCATCCGAGGGATGACCGATCGGGGTCCAGCCCCGATGGTCACAGGGAATAAGTAGGGCACCAGAGCCCAGCGGCCGGGCTCGTCTTGCTCGATTTCATATGACTTCCGACCGCAAACTCCTCGCCGCCGCCTTCGCAGCAATCACCCTGCTCACCGCAGGGCCGGCTCGAGGCGCCGTCTCCGCTCCGACGCCGACCTCGCCGGCGGCCGGAGCCGTGACCCAGTTCCTGCCGACGTTTGCTTGGTCTCCGGTCAAAGGAGCGGACAAGTACGAGTTCCAGATCAGCGCTGACGCCGGCATGAACTCACCGGTGCTCGGCTCCGGCAAGGACGATTTCTTCACGCGCAACACGCGCGCGACGCTCCTGCAGACAGTCCCGAACGGCACCTACTACTGGCGCGTCCGCGCGGCATCTGCGGACGGGTCGGTCTCGCCGTGGACGGCTCCACGCTCTTTTCGCAAGAACTGGACGCTGCAGCCGGCCGTCGAGACACCCAACTCCGGTGACGCGCTTAGCTTCCCGACGAATCCGGTCGTGCTCAAGTGGTCCGGCGTTCCGGGCGCAGCTCACTACCTGGTTTCCGTCGCGAGCGACCCGAACCTCGGCTCTCTCGTCTTCCACTACTCGAACCAAGACAATCTCAACGGGCCCCCGAACGTCGCCGCCACCTCCGCTGCGATCACCGCAGCTCTCGCGCCGGGCTCGTACTACTGGGGTGTCGTGCCGGTCGACGCAGAAGGAAACCGCGGCGCCGCGACACCGGTGATCTCTTTCGGCTGGCTCTGGCCCTCGGTGACGACGCCGCAGGTAACCGACCTCAACTCGGGTCCTGAGGTCTTCGACCCCAAGCTCTCCTGGGATCCGGTCCCCGGCGCGGCGCGCTACGAAGTGGAGATCAACTCCTCGGTTGACTTCGCGCTCGGCTCCAAGGTGTGCTGCGACGCAACGACGATTGCCACATCCCTCTCGCCGACTGCTGTCTTCAAGGACAACACCTACTACTGGCGCGTCCGCGCCGTCGATCCAGACGGAAACGCGGGCGTGTGGAACGTCGGTCCACCGTTCACGAAGGCCTTCGACACCGGCCCGCCCTCGGGGCCGGTGTCGGGCACCAGCATCAAGAACCTGCACATGCGCGACAACGTGACCGACGACACCGTCGCGGCCGACGCCGATCACAACCTGAGCAACGGCTACTCGACCCGGGCGCCCATCGTCGCCTGGGATCCGGTCCCCGGCGCGTCGAGCTACGAGATCCAGGTGGCGAACTGGGACGGAAGCGCCTGCTCGTGGGCAACGGCGAGCTACCTCAAGCAGACGTCCGTCCCCGAATGGGCGCCGCTCGGTCATGCGTTCGCCAACCCCGTCGTCTGGCAGGGGACGCTGGCCCAGGACTCCACCGACTACCTGGTTCCCGGCCAGTACTGCTTCCGCGTGCGCGCCCGCAGCGACCGGGCGTCAGGCAACCAGGAGGTCTGGGGCTCGTATACCTATCTCCGGAACGGCAACACCGACTCGCCGTCCGTCCAGCCGGAGGCGCCGGCCTTCAACTGGACCGACTATCCGGACCCAACCGATCCCGGCAACTCGCCCGGCTGCAATACGCACTACCTCTGCGCCGGCGATTACCTCTTGCCCCTGACCGGGGTCAGCCGGCGCACGCCCTTCTTCACCTGGAGCTCCGTCGCGGGGGCTCGGAGCTACTTCGTGATCGTCGCGAAGGACCAGAGCTTCAACAACATCGTCGACGAGGCCTTCACCGCCATCCCGGCCTACGCGCCGCGGAATCCGTTCCGGCCGACCACGTACCCGGACGAGACGACGTCGTACTACTGGGCGGTGCTGCCCTCGACGGCCGCCGACGGCACCACGGCGCCGGCACTCGACGCCGTTCTCTCGAACCCCGCGAGCTTCCAGAAGCAGTCACTACCGCCGACCCTGCTCTATCCCTCGGCGGTGCAGGTCTTCCTCGACCAGCCGACGTTCCGCTGGACGCCGGCCGAGGGTGCGCGGCGGTATCGGCTTCAGGTTGCCTCGGACGCGAGCTTCAGCACCCTGCTCGACGACGTGACGACCGACGCGACGTCGTACTCGAGCAACACGACGTACCCGGCCGACACAGTCCTCTACTGGCGCGTGCGCGCCGACGACGAGAACTTCACGGGCCTCACCTGGTCGGCGGTTGGAACGTTCCAGAAGACCCTCGCAGCTCCGGTTCCGAGCGCCTCGAACTCAACGTCGGGCGACACGCTGCCCGTGTGGTCGTGGTCGGCTGTGCCGGGCGCTTCGTCCTACGACATCTCGATCGACTCACCTGACGGCCAGCACCGTGACTTCACCGGCTTCCGCACGCCGGCAGCGTCCTTCATCAAGTTGACCGGCACCGGTGTATTCCACTGGCGAGTGCGGGCGGAGTTCCCGAAGGCGACGTTCGGCGAGACACCGGGGCCGTACTCGGCCACGCAGGCGTTCACCCACACGATCGGCGAGCCCGCCAACCCGCGCACCGACAGCTCCCCCGACCACGTCTTGCTCAGCTGGGACCCGCGGCTCGGGGTGAAGAACTACAAGGTGGAGATCGCGTCGTCGCCCGACTTCAGTCGCAGCGTCGAGCAGGTTACGACCGACAACACGAGCTTTGCTCCGACGATGATGCTCGGCGGCTACGCAAACGGCGGCCGGCTGTACTGGCACGTGGCCGGCGTCGACGAGGATCGGAACCAAGGCGACTGGACCCAGACCCAGGAGATTCGGCTCCAGCCTCGGATGCAGCTCTCGGTCACGGGCTTCGCCAGGCATGGCAGACAGGGCAGGTTTTCGATCCGCGTCCAGAAGTCCGACGGCGGCTGGTTGTCCGGCGTCGTCGTCCGGGTCACCGGCGCCGGCATGAAGGCACGGGCCGGGCGTACCAACCCGATCGGGAACCTGACGCTGACGCTGAAGCCGAAGCGCAAGGGCAAGCTGGTGTTCGTCGCCACCAAGGCGGGCTACCAACCGGCGTACGCGACCGTGAGGGTCCGATGAAGACGGCGAGACGGAGCAGGATCGTTCGGCCGAGGGCCGGCCGGCCTCTGATGCCTCGGTCCGTGGAACCCCGCGCCTGGCAGGTCTTCGAGTACCTCCGCCCGGTCCGACCGGCCAGGCCGCGCTTCACCACTTAGCGCCGCGCCAGGACCAGCACGCGGCGATCCGCGTAGGCGATGCGGAAGTGCGCGTCGCGTCGGAAGGACGCTGCCGGCTTCGAGTCCTTGCGGAGATCGAAGACCAGCACGTCGTAGCCGTACGTCGGCGCTCTCCACGCCGCGCCTGAGCGGCGGTGATATGAGACGAGTCGCTCGAGCTGCCTCCGGCTCAAGATCTCGAAGCGCACGTCGTAGGCGACCCGGCCTCGCAGCGACGGCTCGGTCCACAGCAGCCAATCGGACAGTGTCTCGCTCGCGAACACCTTTGTGTGTCGGTCGGCCGTGACTCTCCCGATCGCGGCCGAGGCGGAGTGCGGAAGGTGTTCCTCGAACCAGCTGACAGGCGGCGCCAGCAACGCGACGGCCGTGACGACCAGAGCGGCCGCGGAGACGCGGCCGGTCCAGCGCGTGACCGGTCCCGGCTTCCGCGCGCCTCGTGAGGTGGACTTCCTCCAGCCGCCGACCAGGGCCGGAAGCAGCATCGCCGCCGTCAGCTCGAACCACACGACGTGCCGGATGGCGACGAGGGCCGCGGCGATGCTCGCCAGCAGAGCCAGACGCTCGAAGATCGTGAGAGCCGCTCCGGCCCGGCCCAGCAACCACAACGAGCCGAGCGCAACGGCGTAGAAGAGCCAGGCCTTCTGCGGCGTGGTCGGCCCCCACTCCTGGACGAACTGGGCGAGCAGCGAGCTGCCGAGCATGTGGTGGTAGTAGCCGACGAGCTGGAGCCCGTACGGCGAGACGAGCGCCGCGAGCGGCGCCGCGGCAAGGAGCGCTGCGCGCAGCTTCCAGTGCGGGCTCACGGATCCACGGCAGCGGTCCCAAAGGATCGTCACCGCCCGAACGGCGACCAGCGCGGCGCCGAGCACGACCGACCCGTGCAGGTTCGCCCAGAGAACCAGCAACGGCAGGACGAAGAACACCCGCCGCGACGGCGCCCGGCTGTCCGCGCTCAGGAGCCAGAGGGTTGCGGCGAACAGCGGATAGGCGAAGCTCTGCGCCCGTAGCTGCCAGCCCCAGGGCGCGAGGAAGACACAGACGAGCCCGACCCAGAAGACGGCAGTCGCCGAGGCTCCGAGCCGGCGGGCCGCGGCGAGGGCGAGCCCAAACCCGCCGACCAGGAGCAGGACGTGCAAGAGCACCGCCAAGCGCAGTCCTCCGACGTGAACGAGCTCGTAGAAGACGAGTTGGGCAAGCCATTGCTGGTCGACCCAGCGGACGCCGTGAGCGAGCACTGTCAGCGTCTCGTGCTGGGGAATTCCGTGCGCGGCGACCTCGCGGCCGCCGACGAGCGTGAGCCAGCTGTCCTGGACGAGCTCCAACGGGGCGAGGGCCACGAGCAGGACGCCGTAGAAGGCGAGCAACATCAGCGGCAGGCCCTCGGAATCGAGAACGTGGAGGAACCTCAGAGGTGCGCGGAGGCGGCGTGCCGGCGACACTCCCCGCGTATCGTCAGCCGAGGATCAGAGCTTTACGAGCAGGCGGCTCAGGCCCGCACGGGCTCGGCGATCGCATCGAGCCGCTCGAGCCAGGGGACTGCCCCGAGCCGCGTGAAGATCTCCCGCGCCTCGACGAGGAGCGCCTCCGCCTCGTCCACACGTCCGGACTCGAGGAGCC
>JBARRQ010000003.1:0-1787 GCA_049644305.1 Gaiellaceae bacterium | reverse complement strand
GTGGTGGGGTAGCGCTCGAACTGTTTCGCGAGCCTCGGCACGAGCGCCTCGACGCTCGCGTAGGCGTTCGCCGCACGGGAGCCGACCGAGCGCGCCTTCGTTCCGGTCGGATCGGTTGGGTGGAAGTAGCCGCTCCACGACTGGACCGCCGCGAACGTGCGTGGATGGTGGAGGCCGATGATCGACGCGCCGTAGCCTCCCGCCGAGTAGCCGGCGATCGCGCGGCCGCTCCTGTGTGCCAGCGTGCGGTAGCGGCCGTCGATCCAGGCCGGAAGCTCCTGCGCGAGCGCGGTCTCCCAGTCGTCGCCCGGCCCCCAGTCGTGGTACTCGGGATCGTCGTTCGCGAAGTGCGTGCCCTGCGGCACGACCAGGATCGCCTCGCGACTCGAGTGCGCGAGGGCCTGCGCGACCCACCCCAGATGCAGGTACGCTCGCTGGCCGGCCGGCAGCCCGTGCAGGAAATAGACGACCGGGTAATGCGTCCGGCTCGCCGAGTAGGCGGACGGGAGATAGACGGCGAAGTGCAGCCGGCTCCCCAGCGCCCTTGACCGAAACGACGCGGTGACTGCCTTCATGCCTGCAGCGCTCGCGGCTTGTGCGGCGGGCGCACCCTCGAGCCTGAGTGCTTGGAGCACGCGAGGCAACCCGCTCAGGGCTGCGACCATGGCGACTCCGCTCGAGCCGGCCAGACCAAGCGTCTGCCTTCGCGTCAGTGTCCCACTGATCGAGCCCATGATCAACAGGCTCGCGGGCGCACGTAAGAGCGGGATATACGGAATGTTAGAAGTGCCTATGAATTATCGAAGACGCGGGTAAGGACGCCCCGACACGCGGTCCGCGGCCGGCTGAGTCCTCCTCGAGAACGAGGATGGTCGCGGGACGAGTGGAAGTCACGCCGCCCACGTTGACCCGCCTTGACGAACAGTGGTAGACCCAGATGGGGTGGTCAAGTCACGGCGGCGATCGTGGCGCCCGCGCCTGCGGGAATCGGTTACGGCTTCGCCGGGAGAGAACGGGCGTACGATCTGCCACCTTCGACCCATTCGGCGAGCTCGCGCTTGGTGCGAACGTCTTCCAGGTCGACTCGTAGCCAGCCCTGCATTTGCCGGCCGCGCATCTCCATCGGCCGAGCCTTCGTCGTCGCTACGAGCAAGTCCGACTCGGCAGGATCGACGCGGACCAGCACTCCACCCTGACCGCTGGCCGCCACCGCCATGTTCCCGCCGACCAGGAAGGCGAGCCCGCCGAACATCTTCTTCTCGGTCAGACCTGATTCACCGGCGACCAGCTCGCGGATCCGACCGGCGAGTTCCTCGTCGTAGGCCACGGCGGAATCGTACGTCCAGTGTGGATGAAGTTCTCCTGATCCGACCCAAATCACCCTTGACACGAAAAGGTGTCCGACACCGTTTTTGGCGCGTGCTGGACGTGGCTGGTTCGCCACGGAACTGGGGATCGCGCCGCTCAGCGAGCTTCCGCGGACGCCGGCACGACCTCCCCGTGCTCGGTCTCGCCCGCGGGCGCATGCAACCCGGCGCGAAGGAGCACGGCACCCGTCACGCCGGCGGCGAGCGCGAAGATCGCTCCCGCCAGGAACGCGACGTGGTAGCCGCCGTTGAGGGCCGCTGTCAGACCGTCACCCGCAGCGCGCAGAGTGACTGTCCGCCGGTCGGCGAGGCTGGCCAGCACTGCCAGTCCAAGCGCACCGCCCATCATGAACGCGGTGTTCACGAGGCCCGAGGCGAGGCCGGCCTCCTCGGGAGCGACGTCGCTCATTGCCGCGAGCA
>JBARRQ010000002.1:0-9066 GCA_049644305.1 Gaiellaceae bacterium | reverse complement strand
TCGCGACGATGACGGTCGTCCGGCCGTCAGCGAGGTTCGGCACAGTCACGGTAGACGGCGATCGCGTCACCGAGATGCTCGAGAAGCACCCCTCCGGGGCTGCCCAGGTGAACGGTGGGTTCTTCGTTGTCGAGCCGGCCGTGCTCGACCTCATCGAGAGCGACACGTCAATCTGGGAGAGCGACGTGCTCCCGCGTCTTGCAGCCGACGGCCAGCTGGCGGCCTACGAGCACCATGGCTATTGGCAGCCTATGGACACCGCATGGGAGCGCGACTTGCTCGAGGAGCTCTGGCTCAGTGGTCGCGCGCCCTGGAAGGTCTGGTGAACGGCGCGGCCTGGCGCGGCCGCCGGGTCCTCGTCACAGGCCATACCGGCTTCAAAGGGGCGTGGCTCGCTCTCTGGCTCGACCAGCTGGGCGCGAGCGTGCACGGCCTGGCGCTGGCACCGCCGACGACACCGAGCCTGCACATGCTCGTCAGTCGAGCCGGGGGAGACGATGGGGTGCCCCTCGATGTCCGAGACGCAGCCGCCGTCGCGGCGCACCTGCGTGCCGTCGAGCCAGAGGTGGTCTTCCATCTTGCGGCCAGGAGCCTCGTCCGGCCGGCGTTCGCCGACCCCGTTGGAACGTACGAGGTCAATGTGCTCGGGACGGCACACATCCTGGAAGCCGTTCGCAACACGCCTGGCGTGCGTGCTGTGGTGGTGGTGACCAGCGACAAGGTCTATGCGCCGAACCCGGACGGGCATCCACATACTGAGGGATCGCCGCTAGGCGGCGTCGAGCCATACAGCAGCTCGAAGGCCGCGGCTGAGCTCGTCACGGCGGCCTACCGCGGAAGCTACCTCGAAGCCGATGTGGGTCTTTCGACAGCAAGGGCAGGAAACGTAATCGGCGGGGGAGACTGGGCAATCGACCGCGTGGTGCCCGACGTGATCCGTGCCCTGGAGCGGTCCGAGCCTGTGGCGCTCCGCCACCCGGACGCGATTCGTCCGTGGCAGCACGTACTCGACCCGCTCCACGGCTACCTTCTCCTCGCCGAGCGCCTTCTGGAAGCCCCTTCCGACGCGCCCACCGCGCTCAACTTCGGACCGGAGGAGTCCTGCTCGGTGGCGGAGCTCGTGGAGCGTATGAGCGAAGGCTTCGGCGGCAGGCCTGGTTGGCGTCGCGATGAGGGGGCGCCGGTCGTTCCGGAGACCGGAGAGCTAAGGCTCGACGCCTCACGCGCGCGCGCGGAGCTTGGTTGGCGCCCGGCCCTCGACCTGGACGAATCTGTGCGCTGGACCGTCGAGTGGCACCGAGCGCAGAAGGACGGCGAGGACGCGCGCGAGCTGACGCTCCGCCAGATCGCTGCGTATGAGGAGCGTCTATGAGCGCCGCGCCGGCCTGCCACTCGTGCGGCACATCGCTCCGGCACACGTTCCTCGACCTCGGGGCGCAGCCGCTGGCAAACAGCTTCCTTACGCGCGCGGAGCTCGAGGCGGGCGGCGAGCCGCGCTACCCGCTGCACGCGCGCGTCTGCTCGGACTGCCTGCTCGTGCAGGTTGACGGGGGAGTCTCGCGAGAGGAGATCTTCTCGGACTACGCGTATTTCTCGTCGTACTCCGACAGCTGGTTAGAACACTCCGCCCGCTTTGCCGAGGCGGCCACGGAACGGCTGGCGCTCGGTCCCGCCTCCATGGTTATCGAGGTCGCCAGCAACGACGGCTACCTGCTGAAGAACTTTGCGGCCACGGGTGTGCCCGTGCTCGGCGTCGAGCCCGCTGCGAACGTCGCGGAGGTCGCGCGCCGAGCCGGAATCCCCACCGAGATTGCGTTCTTCGGCCGCAAGCGGGCGAAAGCGATTCGCGACCGCGGCCTCAGCGCCGATCTCGTGGTCGCGAACAACGTACTCGCGCACGTCCCCGATCTCGACGATTTCGTAGCCGGGCTTGCAACGGTGTTGAAACCGGCGGGGGTCGTCTCCATCGAGGTGCCGCACCTACTGCGCATGATCGAGCGGACCGAGTTCGACACGATCTACCACGAGCACTTCTCCTACTTTTCGTTTATTTCGGCACGCGACGTGCTTGCTCGGCGCGGCCTGCGCGTCTTCGATGTCGAAGAGCTGTCGACACATGGTGGGAGCCTGCGGATCTGGGCGTCGCTCGATGCGGAGCAATCCGAACGGACCGAGCCGCCCGCGGTCGCGCGCGTGGTGGCGGAGGAGCGGGCGGCTGGGCTCGATTCGCTCGAGGGCTATAGCGCGTTCGCCCCTCGGGTGGAGCGCTTGCTCGACGAGCTGCGGAGCTTCCTTCACGAGGCAAGAGTCAACGGCGAGCGAGTCGCAGCGTATGGAGCGGCTGCGAAGGGCAACACGCTGCTCAATACAGTCGGGGCGAGCCCCGAAGAGATTCCATACGTCGTCGACCGCAGCCCCCACAAGCAGGGGCGCTTCCTCCCGGGCTCGCACCTTCCGATCCTCGAGCCCGACCATGTACGACGGGACCAACCTGACTACCTTCTCTTGCTGGCGTGGAACCTCCGCGACGAGATCACGGAGCAGATGGCTGACGTGAGGGAGTGGGGCTGCCGTTTCGTCATTCCGGTCCCGCAACTGGAGCTCGTGTCCTGATCTTCGAGGAACAGCCACTTGCCGGTGTGTTCACGATCGAGCCGGAGCCTGCGCACGACGCGCGCGGGCTCTTCGCGCGCACCTACAGCCGCGAAGAGTTCGCGCAGAACGGGCTCGATTTCGAGATCGCCCAGGCCAGCGTCTCGTTCAATGCCAGCCGCGGGACACTCCGCGGCATGCACCTGCAGATGCCTCCGCATGAGGAGGCGAAGCTCGTGCGTTGCCTGGCCGGGTCGGTCCACGATGTGGTCGTCGACCTGCGCGCCGGCTCCGTGACGCAACTCCGCTGGCTCGCGGTGGCGCTCTCCGCCGAGCGGCGGAACGCGATCTACATCCCGCCCGGCCTGGCTCACGGCTTCCTGACCCTCGAGGATGCATCCGAGCTCGAGTACCTGATCTCCTCGCCGTACGAGCCCGGGGCGGCGGCGGGGGTCCGGTGGGACGATCCCGCGGTCGCCATCGAATGGCCGTTCGCGCCCACGGTGATCTCGGAGCGCGACGCGGCGTTCCCGGACCTGGACCAGGCCCGCGTTGCGGACCATGGCCCGGCGGGACTCGCATGACCGACGACCGCGCTCGCTTCGAGAAGGAGACGCGTGACGCTGCCGAGCGGATGGCTGCCGACGACGCGCTCGCCGCCGACGCGCTCGCGTTGAACATCGCCGCCGATCGCCACGACTGGTCTTACCAGTGGAGCTGGCTAGGCCTCCCCGTCATCCAGATGCCGCCCGACATCGTCGCGATACAGGAAGTGATCTGGGATACGCGCCCCCAACTCGTGATCGAGACGGGCATCGCCCGCGGCGGCTCGCTCATGCTCTCCGCGTCGATCCTCGAGCTGATCGGAGAGGGCAGTGTCCTCGGCATCGACATCGACATCCGTGCTCACAATCGCACCGCCATCGAGGCCCATCCGCTGGCGCGCCGTATCCGGATGATCGAAGGATCTTCGCTGGACGAAGAGGTTGTCGGCGAAGCACGGCGACTGGCCACTGAAGCCGAGCGCGTGATGGTGATACTCGACTCCGACCACACCCACGACCACGTGCTCGCGGAGTTGCGCGCATACGCACCGCTCGTCACCGTGGGGCAGTTCCTCGTCGTCGCCGATACGTTCGTCGAGGAGATTCCGGCGCAGGAGCATCGCCCTCGTCCGTGGGGCCCAGGGAACAACCCAGCCACTGCTCTGCGGGCCTGGCTTGACGAGTCGAAGGGTTTCGAGCCGGACTCCTTCGTGAACGCGAAGCTGTTGCTGACCGCCTCGCCGGGCGGTTACCTCCGCCGCGTCCGCTGACGCCACCACTCCACCGCGTCGCGCAGACCATCCTCGAGCCCGTACCGGGGCGCGAAGCCCACCTCCTTGCGCAGGCGAGTGGTCTCCGCGACGACATGTGTACCGTCGTCCCCGGGCAGGGCGCCGATCCTGAGGAGCTCCTCGCGTTCAACAAGTCGCGCGAGGGTGCGCGCTACGTCGGCGACCGTCGTGCCCTGTCCACTGCCGACATTGACGGCCCCAGTCGTGTGCCCGTCGACAAGCGCCGCGAGCGCGGCGCCGCAATCTGCGACGTGGACGAAATCCCGGACTTGAGCGCCCGCCGTCGTTCGGGCTTCTTCCCCGGCAAGCAGGCTCAAGGTGACGGAGGGGACGAGCCGTTCAGGCGCCTCGAATGGCCCATAAGGGAAGAACAGGAGCGCGGTCGCGGACGAAGGCGCCCCTTCCGCCTGCGAGGCCTCGAAGAGCCTTGTTGCCGATTCCTTCGCTTGCCCATAGAGCGTCGCTGGACGGCGCGGCGTTTCCGTTTCCGCCATCTCTTCGTCGACGGTCCAGTCGTACTGGGCACAACTCCCCGTAATCACCATTCGCGCGCCGCCTGCCTCGGTGAATGCGTCCACGAGCCGGCGCGTAGCGGCAACCCAGTCCAGGTTCGCCTGATCGTCCCAGTAGCGCCCGTGGGTGGTGGTCCACGCCAGGTGCAGCAGGTGCGATGGCCGGGAAACCCGCATCAGCCGTCTTGCCGCTTCCGGCTCGAGCAGGTCCTCCTGGTACCAGGTGCTCGCCTCGATGGTGCCCTCGGGGCGTCGGGCCACACCGTGCACCTCGAAGCCGCGAGCGGTCAGGGCCTTGACTGCGAAGCGGCCGACAAACCCGCTCGCGCCCGTCACGAGGACGCGGTTCACGTCCCGGCGCGGCGGAGCGAGAGCGGGATCATTCCGAGCACGAATTTTCGAAGCTCGGAGAACTCGGCCCCCGTCATCGCTCGTGCTAGCCACACGGCGCCCACGAATGCCCCGACGGCGGCCAGCTTGACAGGGACGGCGACGGCCTCGGGCCCGAGCGGGACAACGCCGAGGACGCCCAGCCCGGACGCCAGCGCGAGCATCGTGAGGATCTTCTCCGGCTCGAACGGCGTCCGGTAGACACGCTGGGAGACCCAGTAGTAGGAGATCGTCAGGAAGCCGTAGCCGACCGCTGTTGCGACGCCTGCGCCGACAATGCCGAAAGGCGGGATCAGTGCGAAGTTGAGGCCGATGTTGATCCCCGCGGCAAGCAGAGTCAGCGCCGCCATGTGAATTGTCTTCCGCGTGATCGAGAGGCCGGTTGTCAGGAGGGACACAAGGCCGTAGCCGATCGCGCCGAGCATGAGCGGGCCCACCGTCTTGTAGGCCTCGCCGAACTTCGGCGCCGCGATGTCGATGATCTCCTTCGCGAAGAGTGTGAGCACTAGCCCGAGGAGGCTGAGAACGAACGTGAAGTACGTGAGAGCCCGGGCGCGCGCTGCCTTTTCTTGTTCCGGATTCTCGGAGTACGTCGCGAGCAAGAAGGGTGTGAGCGCAAAGAGGAACGCCGTCAACACGATCAAGAGAAGGCCCGCCAGCCTGTTTGCAATGGCGTACTGGCCGACCTGCGACAGGCTCCCGAGTCGCGACAGGATGATCCGGTCGATGAGCGCGAGGGCCCAAGCAGCAAGCGTGGCCGGTACGAGCGGCAGCCCGTACGCCAGCATCCGACGCAACTCGGGGGCAGAGAACCGGCCGGCCAGGCCGCTGCGGACGACGAATAGGCCGTATGCGGCGGCAGCGGCGTTGCCGATCAGCACGGCGAAGAAGACGCCCTTCACCCGCCAGCCCAGTGCGAGAACGCCGGCCAGGCTGATCGCGGTGATGACGGTGCCGGCTATCGCGCTCGTCACCAGGTAGTGGGAGGCCTGCAAACGGACGCGCAGGAGCTCGCTGACGTAGCGCAGCGTGTTCAGCGCTGGGAGCGTCGCTGCGATTACGAGCACGAGGGAGGCCTGGTGCGCGCTGCCGAAGATCCACCTCGCCAGGTCGTGTCTCAGGGCGATCAGGGCCGCCGCGAACACGAGCGAGAACCCCGTCGAGGCCGCAAATCCCGTAAGCATCAGCGAGCGACGTTCCCGGTCCTGCCGCGCGCTGAAGTCGTAGAAGCCGCGCAGCGCCGCCGAGCTGAGACCGGCGTCGACGATCGCCGCAGCAACGCTCGTCGTTGCGATACCGAGCTCGATGAGGCCGTACTGGCTTCTCGTGAACACCCGTGCGAAGACCGGCAGCGTGATCATCCCGAGGAGGGGGACGATCAGGCCGCTCACCCCATACGCGAGGGTCTGCCGTGCCAGCGGGGCGGGGTCGGGGGGCAGGACTCGAGGCGCTTCCGCCTCCGCCGAGCCGGAAGCCTCACTGATGTTCATCGTGCAAAGCGTGGCAGGTGATGCCGCTGGAACCGTCTCCACGAGCTGTTCTCGAATACGCGCAGAAGGCCCGGGAAGCGGGATAGCCCGAGCGCGACGTCCGCTGCGGCGAAGGTGAGGTCGAGGGCGTACGCGACCGTTGCTCGGGGGCCGGAAAGGGCCTGACGGAGCTCAGCGTGCCGCTCTCGCATGCCTGCCAGCGCGCGCTCGAGGCGGGCCACGGACTCCGGATTCCGGCTCCCGGCCGTGTGCCGGCGCCAGCGTAAGAGCGGCTTGCGGACGTACGTGCCGCGTTTCCCGTGCTCCACCATCTTCAGCCAGAGGTCCCAGTCCTCGAGCGCAACGTCGCCGAGGTCGTCGCTCATTCCTCCGACAGCGAGGTAGTCGGCCCGCCTCGTCAGGGCGCAACCGTTGACGAAATTCGTGCGCAGCGCCAGCACGTAAGGACTGAACGGAAGGCACCGCATCACGCGGTTCTCCGCTCCGAACATCCGCATGCGGCAGTAGGCAAACGAGGCGTCGGGGGACCGAACGAGGGCCTCGTACAGCTCCTCGACATACGTCGGCTCGAACACATCGTCGGCCGAAAGGAACGTCGTGTACTCACCGCGTGCTTCTGCGACGCCGCGGTTGCCGGTCCGTTCCACACCCATGTTTGCGTGCGTGAGCACGCGCACGGCGTCGCCGTAGCCGCGGGCGATCTCGAGAGAGTCGTCCGTTGAGCCGTCGTCGAGCACGAGAACCTCGCAGTTCGGATAGGTCTGGGCGAGCGCGCTGTCGATTGCCTCCGGCAGAAAGCGTCCGTAGTTGTGGCAGAGCACGATGATGCTGATCAGTGGTCGGGTCGGCTCGGTCACTCAGAAGCCTTGCGCCTCACAACCGCGAGAGGGCCCGCCGCTCGGCAAGCTCGACGAGCCTTGCAGCAACCTCCATCGTCCGCCGCGCCTCGGAGCCACTCACGGTCTCGGCCGGCTCTCCGCGAGCTGCTTTTAGAAACTCCTTCAGCTCCCGCGTGAGCGGCTCCTCGTGACGAAAATCGATGTGCTCCGGCTCCTGCTCGCTCAGCGCCTCGACGTCTGCGAACGACTGGGTGGCGCCGGGCGTCCGCGCCGGGTAGAAGTCGAGCCGTTGCGTCACGTATTCCAGCTCCGCGTAGCCATCGGTTCCCGTCACGGCGAGTGAGCGAATTTTCACCGGCGTGAGCCAGTTCACCTGAAGGAAGCAGGCCGTCGGGCCGCAGCGGAGGAGGATTTCGGCGAAGTCGAAGCGGTCCGTCGCCACTGCCTGACCCGCGTTGCAGTAAAGCTCGTCCGGCTCGGCGCCGTCGAGCAGATACCGAAAGATGTCGATGTCGTGGACCGCGAGATCGACGATTACGTTCGCGTCCTTGACCTGTGGCGGCATCACCCCGACCCGCCTCGCGATGAGCGAGAGCACGCTACCCATTCGCCCGCTCGCAATGAGGCGCTTCAGCTCGCGAACGACGGGGTTGAACCGCTCCACGTGCCCCACGGCGAGGACAACGGAGTGCTTCTCGGCGAGGCGGATCAACCGGTCGGTTTCCTCGATCGTCGAGGCGATCGGCTTCTCAACCAGGACGTGCTTGCCCGCTTCGATGAGCGTCCCTGCCGAGCGGGAATGCGCGGTCGTGGGTACTGCTACCGATGCTGCGACGAGCTCCGGCACCAATTCGAGCATCGTCTCGACGTCTGTGAAGGCGGGCACACCGAATTGGTCGGCAACCTCCTGTGCGCGCGCGCCGTCGACGTCGACCACGGCCCGAAGCTCTGCATCGGGGAGATCGTGGTAGTTGCGAGCGTGATGGCGGCCCATGTTGCCCGCACCAACGACCGCGACCGGCACCTTCGCTTGCCCGTCGGCCATGCGGCCGCGAACGTTAGCGACCCGGCAGGGCGCCATCCGAAGGGGGAGGATCCGAACCGGTTACGTATCCTTGACGCGATGCGCGCCGGACGTCATGGAAAGGCTTTGTCATGTGCGGCATAGGCGGCGCCGTCAGCCTCTCGCTGAGCGCGCTTCCGCATGCACAGGGCACGGTCGAGGCGATGAACGACCTGCTCGCCCACCGCGGGCCCGACGGCGAGGCGGTTTGGGTCCACCCACGCGAGGTCGCGGCTTTCGCCCATCGCAGGCTCGCGATCATCGACCTCGTGACCGGCGACCAGCCGATGAGCGACGGCGGCGGGAACTGGATCACCTACAACGGCGAGGTCTACAACTACGTCGAGCTGCGCGGGCTGCTCGGCAAGGAGCGCTTCACCACCGGCTCGGACACCGAGGTCGTGCTGCATGCCTATCGGGAGTGGGGCGAGCGTTGCCTCGAGCGCTTCCGCGGCATGTTCGCCTTTGCGCTCTGGGACGAGGAGACGCAGACGGTCTTCGCCGCCCGCGACCGTTTCGGGATCAAGCCGCTCTACTGGGCCGAGGTCGCAGGCGTCGTCTACTTCGCGTCAGAGGTGAAGGCGCTGCTGCCGTTCCTTCCCAAGATCGAGACGGACCTGCAAGGGCTGAACGACTACCTGAGCTTCCAGTTCTGCCTTGCGGGCAAGACCCTCTTCCAGGGCGTCAACGAGCTCCTGCCGGGGCACTTCCTCCGGATCCGCAATGGACGCGTCGAGACCGAGCGCTACTGGGAGGTCTACTTCGAGCCGGACTTCGACCACACCCCCGGTTACTACGAGCGCCGCATCCGGGAGCTGCTGGCCGACTCCATCGGTCTTCATCT
>JBARRQ010000001.1:0-16714 GCA_049644305.1 Gaiellaceae bacterium | reverse complement strand
TTCACGATCGCCGCCCGCTGCTCACGCCGGGCGGTGCCTGCCGCGTAGCCGACGCCGGCGACGACCGCCAGCGCGCCGACGGCGAGCAGAGACAGAATCAGATTGAAAGCGATCACTCGGACTCCTTCCTTTGCTGTTGGCCCTACGAAAGCCGCCGCATCTGAGGCTCGGCTGAGAACAGGCTAAGAAGGCTCTAAAAAATCCACGGCGCTGCTGGGCACCGGGCGGGCAGCCGCGATCCCATCGCGCGCGCTAGGATCCTTCGACGACTACGGCGCTCGTCGCTCACCGCTATGACCGGCTCGTTTGGGGCGCGGTCGCGATCGTCCTCGCTGTCGTCGTCTCCCGCATCCTGAAGAAAATCGGGCACCGGCTCGAGGCACAGAGCCCCGGCGAGGAGCGCGAGCTCGTCCGGTTGCGCGCGCGAGAGACCGCGATCGTCCTGATCGGCACAGCGATCCCGTACGCGACCGCGATCGTCGTCCTCGTGGTGGTCGCGTCGCTCTTCGTCCCACGGAACGCGGCCGCGCTGGGAGGCTCCGCGATCGTCGGTCTCTTGATCGGCTTCGCCGCGCAGCGGTTCCTGATGGACATCGTCGCCGGCGCCCTGATCGCGTTCGAGCGCTGGTACGGCGTCGGGGACTTCGTCATGCTCGAGCCCGCCAAGATCGCCGGGATCGTCGAGCAATTCAGCTTCCGCACGACCGTGCTGAGAGCGTTGAACGGGGACCGCGCATTTGTCCCGAACTCGCAGATCATCACCGCGATCCGAAGCCCGGCCGGCTACCGGCGCTACAGCATCGAGATCCTGACCAGCGACCCCGAGGAGGCCCAGCGGGCGATCGAGGGGGTCGGGAGACGGGCTCCCACCGGCGAGGCACGCTTCCTCCGCGCGCCCCACGTCACGGAGGTGCGGGAGCTCGGTGAGGACACGTGGCTCGTCCGCGGCCGGGCCGACGTAGCGCCGACGATGGAGTGGCTCGCTGAGAACTTCCTGGTGAACGCGCTCAAAGGGCGACTTCGGAGCGAGGTCCTGCTGACCGACCCGATCGTCTACACCCTCGACGAGGGAACGCTCTCCCGCTACGAGCGCCGAGTCCTCGTCAGATAGGGCTCGACGAGAACCACTCGTCGAGAGGTGGGCTCGTGCCGAGAGACGAGAAGTCGCCTTCGCGGACCTCGGCCGCGGCCGTCGCGAAGGCGCTGACGGCGACCCACGTCAACGCGCCACCGACGCTCACGCGCTGGGCTCCCAAGTCGGCAAGCTCTTTGAGCGAGAACGTCGGCACGGCGAGCGCGTTCACCGGTTTCGTGACGCCCTCGCAGACCGCGCGGATCTCCTGCGCCGTTCGCAGGCCGGGCGCGTAGAGGACGTCGGCGCCTGCCCTCTCGAACGCCTGCAGGCGCTCGATCGTGTCGTCGAGATCGGGGTTGCCGCGGAGGTGGTTCTCCGCGCGCGCAGTCAGCGTGAACGGAAACGCCAGGCTGCGTGCAGCTTCCACCGCGGCGGCGACCCGCTCGGCGGCGTGGCCGAGCTCGTAGATGTGGCCACCGGGATCGTAGTCCTCGATCGACCCGCCCACGGCGCCGGCCTCGGCGACATGCGTCACGGCCAAAGCTGCGCTCTCCGGATCCGCGCCGTAGCCGTTCTCGAGGTCGACCGACACCGGCAGGTCGGTCGCCTGGTCCAGCGCGGCGGCATGCTCGACGATCTCTTCGAGAGTCACGCTGCCGTCGAGACGTCCGAGCGTGAACGCAAATCCCGAGCTCGTGGTCGCGAGCGCCTCGAAGCCGAGCGCGGCGAGGACGCGGGCCGACCCGGCGTCCCACGGATTGGGAATCACGAACGGCTCACCCTCGTGGAGCGCGCGGAATGCGACCGCCTTCTCCTCCTGGGTTCTCACCGCGGGAGCTACCCGCCGGCCGAGGCGACCGCAAGGCCCTCGCGCCTTGCCGCGGCGTCCAGCTCGACGACCCGTTCGGCCCAGTCGGCGGCGGCTGAGGTCAGGAGCTCGAGCGCGCGTCCAACCTGCTCCGGACGGCGCGCCCGGCGAGCGGCCGCGTAGATCCGCCGCTTCGGCGGGCCGGGCCAGATCGGACGAGCGACGAGCGTGGAAGGCAGGTCGAGCTGCGACAGGACCGGGACGAGCGCGAGCCCCACGCCCGAGGCGACGAGGCGGTGCAGAGCCCTGTGGTCATTCGTCTCGGCCGTGACACGAGGCTCTACTCCCGCTGCGTTGAGCGCACGCGAAAGAAACGGGCGGCACGACGAGAGCGCAGTGGAGTTGATCCAAGGCTCATCCGCGAGCTGCGCCAGGTCGACCGTTCCGTGGCTTGCAGCAGGGTGGCCGCGGGGCAGCACGACGTGAACCGGGTCGTCGAGCAAGGGGACGAGCTCGACTGCGCCGGGTGCGGGGATCGGGACGAAATCGTATTCCCAGACGATCGCGACATCGACCTCGCCCGCCCGCAACCGGGCCAGCCCAACCCGAGGGTCGGCCTCGAGGATCGTCATCGCCAGGCCGTCGGCGGCGGACGCTGCCTCAGCGACGATCGTCGCAGCAGCGCTGGGGAATGAGGCGACTAGGACCGACGGCACTGCTGCCCCCGCAATCGCCTTTGCCTCCGCCTCAGCCTCGGCGAGCTGTGCGAGGATCGACTCCGTCCGCTCCACGAGCGCGTTGCCCGCCGGGGTCAAGCTGACGCTGCGGCCGCGGCGCTCGAGCAACGCGATGCCGGCCTCGCGCTCGAGGACAGCGAGCTGCTGTGAGACCGCAGAGGGCGTGAACGAGAGCGCCTCCGCGGTCGCGCGGATCGTCCCGTGGAGAGCGAGCTCGCGGAGGAGCCGGAGGCGTCGAACGTCGAGCATCAGTTCTGCTTAACAATACGTCAAGAAACTGCACTTGGCGGGGCGGCACGCGGCTGGCACCGTGTCTCCGCCGTGACGGCCCTGCGACGCCTGTGTTTCCCCTTCTGGCTCGTCCGGGTCCGGCTGCTCCGCCGGTGGCAGCGGATCGGTCTCGTCGGCCTCGGGCTGGCAGCAGCCGCCGCGATGCTCGGCGGTGTGCTCGCGGGCACGGTCGCCGTACAGGATCGCGCCGTCGGCGACCGGGTCGAGGCGCTCTCGCCTGGGTCCCGCGCGATCCATGCGAGCTGGTTCAGCGTCGGCGGCCAGTCCGCGCCGTACGCAACACTCGACGCGCACGTCCGTCGCCGGCTCAGCCAGGTGACCACAGCCCGGCCCACCGCCACCTCGCTCTACCGCGAGAGCCAGCTCGGCGGCGCTTTCCTCGGCCTCGGCGCGGTCGACAACCTCGGCCGCTGGGTTCGCGTCCGCTCGGGGCGACTGCCGCGGCCGTGCACCCCTCACCGCTGCGAGGTCCTCGTGATCAGGCGGGGTGGGCGGATACCGGATGCACCTGGGTTGCGTCTTGTGGCGGTTGGCACGGGCGAGCTCGTCAGCGCCACACTCTTCGGCGACGCCCTACCGGCCGCCGGCACGCACCAATCCGCCTTCGTGCGGACGATCAGCCGCTACCACCGCCCGGCGCCGCCGCCACTCGTACTGGCGAACGGCGTGGCGGCACTCGACCGCTCGCCACGGCTGCAAGACGCCTACCGGACGTACAGTTGGGTCGTTCCGCTCGACCGGCGGCTCGTCCACTCCTGGTCGACCGGGTCGCTGGTGGCTCGGATCGAGCACGCCCGCTCCCAGCTCGAGGCGGAGGCATTCGGCTTCACAGTCGAAGCGCCGACCGACGAGCTTCGTGCGGCCGCCGACTCCGGTCGCGTGGTCGCCCGGCGGCTGCTCCTTCTCGGCGGGGAGGCCGTTGCTCTCCTACTCGCCTTTGCAGTCCTCGCCGCTGCCCGATTGCGTCCAGACGTCGAAACCTCTCGTCAGCGACTCGTGGCGAGCGGCGTTCGTCGCTGGCAGGTCGGTCTGGAGGTCGGCGCCGAGGCAGCGACGATGGCGGTGGCCGGGACCCTCATCGGGTGGGCGATCGGAGTGGCCGTCGCAACGGCAGTCGCAGAGCGAGCAGGCGAGCCCGTGGGGCCGCTGCTCGACCACTCTGTCCTCTCGGGGGGCGGGATTGCCGCCGGACTGCTCCTCGCTGCAGGCGCGACGGCCGCGCTCGCGGGTGCACTCATGATCCGGCCATTGGCGCTGGGCTCCTTCTCCGTCTCGCCGCTCGACGTCGCCGCCGCCGGCTCCGTGGTCGCGGTCGCGGTTGCCCTCGCCCGTGGGGCTGCGAACACGGACTCGCTGCTCGCAAACAGCGGCACGGGCGTCGTCCTGCTGCTCCTTCCTCTGCTCGTGAGCTTCGCTGCTGCCGTCGCCGCAGCGCGGGTGCTCTCGCCGGTCCTCCGGGTCCTGCAGCGTGCCGTCCCTGCGCGTGCCTTATCGCTACGCCTGGCCGTTCTCGCGCTTGCCCGCCGGCCGGGGTACGCGGCGGTCGCGATCGGTTTCGTCGTGATCACAACCGCGCTCGCGCTGTTCGCCGAGACGTACCGCTCGACGCTTGTTCGCGGGGAGCACGATCAGGCGTCGTTCGCGGTCCCGGCCGACTACGTCGTGCAGGAGGATCTCTCGCAACTGATCCCGGTGCGCTCAGTAGCAACGCCGGCGGTGATC
The DNA here is from genome assembly GCA_049644305.1 of Gaiellaceae bacterium. GTDB lineage: Bacteria > Actinomycetota > Thermoleophilia > Gaiellales > Gaiellaceae > AC-32. The sequence goes on along the minus strand of JBARRQ010000001.1, from coordinate 12,081 downwards.
CGTTCCCTTGGCCCAGGCATCCGGGCGCGACAGGTGACGCGGCTGAGCGGAAGCATCTCGGGCGCATCCGAGATCACCGGGATCACCGTGCTCGGGCTCGCGAGCGACAGCCTGGGCCGGATCGACGGTTGGCGGAGCGACTTCGCGTCGCGCTCGCCTGCGGAGCTCGGAAAGCTGCTCCGGCCGCCGCGCTCGGTCGCCCTTCGAGGGGCGCCCTTGCCGGCCTCCGCGACGAGGCTCGTCCTCCTAGTGCGCGTGAGGGGAACCGAGATCGGCGTCGTCGCGTTGCTCCGTCGACCGGATCGTTCATTCGCCGAGTTGGCGCTCGGCCGGACGAGCGGGACGCGTCCGTCGCGACTCGGCTCGGCCATCCCGCCGGCTGACCGAGGCGGGCTGCTCGTCGCCTTCCGCTTCGTGCCGCCGCCCCGCGTCTTCGAGTTCGGCGGCGACGCAGGCGGGCCGGCCACCGGCACGGTCACCTTCGGCGAGCCGCTGGCCGTGACCCCGGCGGGCCTCAGACCCGTAACCGACTACGCGAACTGGCAGGGCACCGCGGGCGTGGGCAGGCTCTCACGCGGACACGGCGTGCGCTTCCACGTCACCCTGACCAACGAGGTCGTCACGTACCTGCGGGAGCGTCAGCCAACCGACAGGCTCGCGCTTCCGGCCGTGGTCTCGCCTCGGCTCGCCGCGATCGCCGGCCGGAACGGCGTCGTCGGCGTCGACGTCGCAGGCCAGAGCCTCCTGTTCCGTGTCGCCGCTGTCGCGAGCCGATTTCCGGGCACCGCCGCGCCTGACACCACCGATTTCGTCGTCACCGACAGGGACACCCTGCTGACCGCGCTCAACGCCTCTCAGCCCGGCGCTGGATTCCCGACTGAGCTGTGGCTCGACGTTCCGCCGCACGAGCGCAACGCCGCAGCCACGCGCCTAAGTCGACCTCCGCTGGACGTGCTCTCAGTCTCGTCCCAGGCGGGGCTCGAGCGGCAGCTACAGACCGACTCTGTGGCCCGTGGCGCGCTCGCCATGCTCGAGGTGGCGGCTGTCACGGCTCTCGTGCTCGCGGTGCTCGGGCTCCTGCTCGGCACAGTCTCCGAGCTTCGCGACGACGCGGCGGAGCTCTTCGACCTCGAGGCGCAGGGGCTCCCGCCCGCAGCTCTGCGGCGGCAGCTGCGCCAACGCGCGCTCGTCGTTGGTCTGGCGGGATCGGTGGGTGGAGTGATCACCGGGGTCGTGCTTTCGCTGCTCGTCGTCGGCTTCGTCGAGCTGACGGCCAACGCGACTCCGCCGGCGCCGCCTCTCGTCCTCGCGCTCGACTGGCCGGTCGTCGTGCTTACCGCGCTTGCGGTCGTGATCCTCGTCGGCGTCCTCATCTCGCTCGTCACCGGCCGCGCCTTCCGCCGGCAGGTGCCCGCCCGCTACGGGGCGGCAACGTGAGCGCGGCTGTCGAGGCCTTCGACGTCTTCCGCGTCCACTCGACGCGAGAAGGGGACGCCGCTGCCCTGCAGGGGCTGACGCTGAGGGTCGAGGAAGGCGAGATCCTGACCCTGCTCGGGCCCAGTGGAGCCGGGAAGACGTCGTTCCTGCGGCTGCTTGCCGGGCTTGACCGGCCCTCTGCTGGATCACTTCGTGTCTTCGGTAGGGATCTGCGGACGCTCGGCGGGCGCGACCGCGCCCGGTACCGCGCCGAGATGCTCGGCTACCTCGACCAGCACTACGCGCGGGCGCTGGCACCGGAGCTGACGGCGCGTGAGCTCGTCGGCCTGAAGCTCCGCGCAGAGGGCCACGAATCAGAGGAGCGCCGGCTGCGGGCCCAGGCGCTGCTCGCCAAGGTGGGGCTGGAGGCCAAGGCCGGGTCGCGTCCTGGAGCGCTCTCGGGTGGCGAGCAGCAGCGTGTCGCGCTCTGCGCCGCTCTCGCCCACCGGCCGCGCTTGCTGCTTGCCGACGAGCCGACCGGTGAGCTCGACAGCGCCAACGCCCGGCTCGTCTACGAGGCGATCGGCGAGCTCGCCCAGGTCGAGGGCTGCACCGTTGTGATCGTGAGCCACGACCCGGAGTCGACCGAGATCGCCGATCGAGTCGTCCAGATCCGGGACGGCCGCGTGAGCGAGGAGAGCGTGCGAGGCAAGAGCACCATCGTGATCGGCCGCGGAGGCTGGCTGCGGCTGCCGCAGGAGCTGCTCGATGGTGCAGGCATCGACTCGCGCGCATCGGCGGCCCTCGAAGGCGAGCGGATCGTGCTCTCCGCTGCGGGGCAAGACGGGCACCGGCAGCACGAGCCGGTCGTCGGCGCGGCGCCGGCGCCCGTCGCGGCCGAGACGGTCGCCGAGCTCGAGGACGTCAAGAAGTCGTTCGGCTCGGGCGCCACGGCCATGGCTATCTTCACGGGGCTTAGCACGTCGTTCGAGGGGGGCCGCCTCACGGTCGTAACCGGACCGTCGGGATCGGGAAAGACGACGCTCCTGCACCTGCTGGCGGGCCTCGAGCTTCCGGACGCGGGCGACGTCAGGGTCTGCGGGACGTCAGTTCAGGAGCTCGACAGGGCCTCACGGGCCGAGCTGAGGCGCCGCTTCGTCGCGCTTGTCGGCCAGCAGCCTGGGCTCATCCCGTTCATGAGCGCACGCGAGAACGTGGAGCTCGGGGCCGAGATCCGACGGCGGCCGGCCGCTTCGCATGAGCTGCTCGCAGCGGTCGGCCTTTCGGAGCGTGCCGGCCAGCGCGTCTCACGTCTTTCGGCCGGCGAGCAGATGCGTGTCGCCGTCGCCCGCGCCCTCGGCGCCTTGCCGCGACTGCTGCTGATCGACGAGCCGACCGCGCGGCTCGACCAGGCGAACGCGCTCACGCTCACGGCACTCCTCTCGCGACTCGCCCACGAGACCGGCACGGCGGTCGTGTGCGCGACGCACGACCAGATCGTGATCGAGCAGGCAGACGCAGAGCTTGCCCTGGCAACTCGAACGCCGGCTCCGGCCGCGGCCGGCTAGCGGAACAGCCGACGGAAGAAGAACGCGATCCGGCGCCAGAGGTTCATCGAGTGCTCATGGCGCTGGGTCGGAGCAAGGAGCTTGCCTTCCAGCTCGCGCGCATCAGCACGGAGACTCTGGGCGAAGCCGCCCTTGCTGTCAGGCTCGATCTCGGCAGTCGTCGCCGGCTCGAGGTACTCGCGGAGTTGCTCGACCTGGTCGCGGCTCAGCGACAGCCGGATGCGTCCCTCGGAGATTTCGACGACCTTCTCTGCAGGAACATATCGCGGCTTGCCAAATGCAGTCGTCGCGATCGCGAGCCCGTCGAAGATGTCCTCGTTGCTATCGCCGGCGACCTCGTCAACCTCGCCCACCTCGCTGCCGTCGGCTGCGAGAACCTTCCACCCGGTTTCGATCATGAGCCAAGAGACCGGATCAGCCATTGATGGTCAGTCTTACGAATCGAGCCGCCTCAGTCGACCTTGACCGAGGGCATGCTCGGATCCCAGAGGCGGAAGCCTCCGAGAAAGGCATTGTCGTTGGCCCCTAGCCGCACGCCCTCGGGGAGCTGCTCGATGTGCTTGGCGTTGCCGCCGCCGAGCACGACGTACTCCGGCTCGAGCGCAGCGACCAATTCCTCGATGGCCCGGAAGACCGTCTGCCGCCACTTCTTGTTCCCGAGTTTCTTGCGACCGCGCTCGCCGACGTAGTCCTCGTACGTCGCCTTCTCGAACGGTAGGTGTCCTAGCTCCAGCGGTTCGACGACGCCGTCCACGACGAGCGCCGAGCCAAGCCCCGTCCCGAGACCGAGGAACAGCATCTTGCCGCCGTCGTAGCTGCCGAGCGCTTGCATGGCCGCATCGTTCACGACCTTTGTCGGCCTGCCGAAAGCACGCTCGAAGTCGAAGCCGACCCAGCCGTTGCCGAGGTTCACGGGCTCGGAGACGACCCGCCCGGCGCGCACCGGCGCCGGAATGCCGACCGAGACGACGTCGTACGCCCAGCCGCGCGCCTCTTCAAGGACTCCCTCCACCATGGCCTGGGGGGTCAGGTCCGAGCCGGAGGCGAAGCGCCGCGCCTCGGCTTGATCACGCGAGACGAGGATCTTGACGTGCGATCCGCCGACGTCGACCGCAAGGACGTTTGGTTCGGGGCGGTTCACGAGAGCCTGAGTCTCGCAGCTTGCACGCGCCGGTTACTGCGCCGCAGGGCGCGGCGCGCCGCGGCCCGTCCCGGGGTTTTGAACACGCCGGACGGGCTCGTCGTTCCGCTCGATCGCAGCGGCCGTCCTCTCTGGGCGCGCGTACACCATCCCTGACCCGCGGCTCAGTTCGCGGACGTGACTGGAGCTCGAGCTCGTCGGGAGAGAGGCGGGGTTCCCTCGAGCGGCATCCGCTCGAGATCCCGCATGCCGGGAAGGAAGAGCGCGCCGAGCGTGATCAGGGCGCCCACCAGAGCTGCCCCGACCAGCGTCACGCGCGCGCCCAGCGCCGCGGCAACCGGGGCCGTGAGCGCGAAGGAGACCGGAAGGAGCCCGATCGAGATAAGCCAGTCCAGGCTCGAGACGCGGCCCAGCATCGCGTTTGGCACGTGGCGCTGCTTCATCGTCGCCCAGACGATCGTGCCGGCCGTCTCCAGGGCGTTGAACGCGAGGCACGCCAGCATGAGCTGCCAGGCGACCGTTGCGATCCCGTAACCGGCGATCGCGAGAGTCGCAAGTGTCCACGTCGCGTACATGAAGGTCACCTGTCTGCGCGGATGGCCCAGGCGCGCCATCCACAGCGCCGAGCCGACGGCCCCGACCCCGCCCGCCGCGAACACGAACCCGAGCGTTCCCGCGGACCCGTGCAGCTCGTTCTTCACGACGTACGGGAGAAGCACCTCGCTCGGCCCGAGGAAGACGAGATATGTGGCAGCGGCGGCGGCCAGCGTTCCCCAGAGCCACACACGCCGTCGAATGAAGCCGAGGCCCTCCTTGATCGCCGAGAGGCCCGAGATGCTCATCGCCGGCCGCCCGTGCAGACGATGGCGCATCGCCAGGACTGCCGTGAACGAAGCCCCGAAGGACACTGCATCGATCAGGAAGGCAAGAGCCGGCCCTGCGGCGACCAGCAAGCCGCCGAGCAGCGGGCCGGCAAGGCGCAGCGCGATCGGTCGCACGAACTGGTCGAGCGAGTTGGCTGCCGCCAGCTCGGTTGCCGGCAGCAGCTCGGGGACGATCGCCTCGAAGGCAGGCGTGAAGAACGCGGTGGCGCCGCCGTAGAGGGCGACCAGGGCGACGAGCTCCCAGAACCGCAGGTCGCCGAGGGCGACGAGCGCGCAAAGGACGGCGACCGCCGCCGCACGGACGCCGTCGGACCAGAGCATCACGAGGCGCCGGTCGCGCCGGTCGCTGACGACACCCCCGGCCAGGAGAAAGACGACGGTGGGAACGGTCATGCCGATCCCGACGATCGACAGGGCGGCTGGGGCATTCCAGAGGAGGTAGCTCTCCCAGGCGACCGCAATCAGGAAGATGCCGTCGCCGAGAAGGGAGATCGCCATCCCCGCCCACAGCACGCGGAAGTCGCGATGCCGGAGCGGCGTCAGCAGTCCTGCTCTCGAATGCCCGCCCGGGCGGTCGAGCGCCTCGTGACTATGCTGCATTGGACGACGCCTGGCCCCCGGCGTCCGCCCATTCCGGCTGGTCGGCGAGGAACTCGACGAGCGCGTTCGCGTCCATCGGCCGCGCGTACAGGAAACCCTGTCCCAGCTCGCAACCCAGGTCGTGCAGGGACTGCTCTTGCTCCTGGAGCTCGATGCCCTCGGCTACGACGTCGAGCTCGAGGCTCGCGCCGAGGGCGATGATCGCGGAGGTCAGGGCCACGTTCTCGCCCGCTCCGACGAACGAGCGGTCCATCTTCAGGATGTCGACGGGGAACCGGCTGAGGTAGCTCAGCGACGAGTAGCCCGTGCCGAAGTCGTCCATGGCCAGCCGTACCCCGAGCGACTTGAGGTCGCGAAGGCGGTCGACGGCGAAGTCGGTGTCGGCCAGCATGACCGACTCGGTGATCTCGAGGACGAGCGCCGACTCCGGAAGACCGCTTTCCTCAAGCGCGCGCCGGACGTCGCTGACGATCGAATCGGACTGAAGCTGCCGGACCGAGAGGTTGACGCTGACGGCAAGCGGCTCGGGTCGGGGGAATCTGCCGTGGAGACGAACGCCTTCCTGGCAGGCGGTCTCCAGCACCCAGCGACCGATGGGAATGATGAGACCGGTCTCTTCCGCCAGCGGGATGAACTGGTTCGGCTGGATGGCCCCCCGCGTCGGATGGTGCCAGCGCAGCAGCGCTTCCACACCGAGGATCTCGTGACCGTCGAGGCGGACGACCGGCTGGTAGTGGAGCTCGAGCTGGTCGGCCTCGAGGGCGCGCTGCAGGTCGGCGCGCAGCTCGAGCCGCTCCACGACGCGCTCGTGCATCATCGGCTCGAACACGCGGTAGCTCCCCTTGCTGTCGCGCTTTGCCATGTACATCGCCACATCCGCGTTCCGGAGCAGCTCCGCGGCGTCCGGTGCTGTGTCCTCCCGCCTGACGAGGCAGATCCCGAGGCTCGCGCGAGGGAATACCTGCTTGCCGTCGATCTCCATCGGGATCTCGAGGGCCTGAAGGATTCGGGCCGCGGCGTCGGCCGCCTCGGGCGAATCCACGATGCCTTCCAGCAGGACCGCGAACTCGTCACCGCCGAAGCGGGCAACGGTGTCGGTTGGACGAACGGCGATCTGCAGGCGCCTACCGACCTCCTGGAGCACGAGATCGCCGGCGGCATGCCCGAGGCTGTCGTTCACCGTCTTGAAATCGTCGAGGTCGATGAACACGATGGCGATGTCGGGGAACCCACGCTGCGCGCGCATCAGCGCGTGCTCGACACGGTCGGAGAACAGCGCCCTGTTGGCGAGATTCGTGACGGGATCGTGGAACGCCTGGTGCGCCAGCTGCTCCTCGAAGGCCTTGCGCTCGCTGACGTCCCGGCTGTTGAGAACGATCCCGTGAACATGCTCGTCGCGAAGGAGGTCCGTGTGCTGGACCTCGAACCGCAGCGTCATGCCGTCGCGGTGGGTGAGCGCGCATTCGATCGTGTGACCCTCCGGCCCGCCGGAGCCGTTGCCCGCGATCACCTGCGTGATCCGAGGACGGTCGGCCTCGCTGAGGATCCAATCGAATCGCTTTCCTTCGACCTCGTCGACGCGATACCCGAGGACCCGCTCGATCGAGGGGCTCTGGTACGTGACGATTCCGTTGGCGTCGAGGACAGTGATCAGGTCGCTCGAGTGGGCGACGAGGGAGCGGAAACGTGCCTCGTTCTGGCGCCGGTGGAGATCCTCGGCGAGCGAGGCGCCTTCGACCGCGAGCGAGACCTGCACCCCGAGCGCCTCGAGTGAGTCGACGAGAGCGGGCGAGACAGCGGTTCGCGAGCACACGATGAGCAGCCCGCGCACCTCCGAGCGGATCGTGAGCGGCAGGACGAGAACGGTCTCGCCGTCGAACATTCGAAGATCACCGCGCACGGGAGCGGGCACCTCTTCGTAGCCGATGCTCACGGCGCTGGAGCCCCTCTCCAGCCATTCGGACGTCTCCTCAGTCAGGTGCCAGCCGTGGTCGTCGGAGGAGGCAACAACGGCGGCGCCATCCTCCCTGAGCAGCGCCAGCCGTACAGACGGCTCGTTGCCGAGTAACCGGCGAACGCCCGCGATCGCGGCCTCGAAGATCTGCTCGTGGCCGGCCGCCTTGACGAGGTCGATTCCCGCTCCCCGCAGCGCCCGCTCGCGCGAAACGGTCCGTTCTTCCTGGCGCACGAGCCCTGCCATCCGCGAGACGACCAGCAGGAAGAGCACGGCCGAAGCGACGATGAGCACGAGCACGTCGGGGTTGCCCAGAGCCTGGGCGACGCGAATAGAGGGCGAGATGAGGCAGGCGCCGCCGAGCAGCGCAAGCCGGAGCGGTGTCAGCCGCGTCCGTAGGCCCGGAGCAGGCTCCTCGAGTGCGCGCATGGAGGGGTGCAGAGCGGCTGCCCCCCAGAGCAGGTAGTAGAAGATCCAGCCGGCGTCGTAGACGAGCTGATGGTGGTACGTGTTCTTGAGGAGCGCGTAGTTGTAGGCCGAGTCCGTGGCGAGGAGGCAGACGATGCTGCTGACGAGGAGGTAGAACGCCGGCGCGCGCTTGCCTGCATCTACCGCGAGCCGGATGGCGACGGCGAGCAGGAGGACATCGCCGAGCGGGTACGCGATCGACACGCTCTGCGCGAGCCACGAGAGACCCGAGAGGTGGATGTTCGGAGCGATCAGGAAGACCCACGAGAGCAAACCGATGCCGATCGTCAGGATCAGCGCGTCGATCAACGCGGCGAGGTCACGACGCGGGTTGCGCCGCTTGACGAGAAGGAGCATCCCGCCGATCAGCGCCGGATAGACAGCCAGGTACAGCGCGTCGCCGATCGACGGGAAGCCGACGTCGGCGCCGAAGAGCTTCGGGTAGCTGTACGTGTAGAGGTCGCCGCTGAAGAACAGGAATTGGCCCAGTACGAACAGCCACCAGGCGGCCTGCGCCCGCGGCTTGTTCATGCGGATGCCGACCACGATTGCGACCACTCCCAGGAGGCCGAGGCCGTTTATCAGCGGGCCGTTGCCGGCCAGAGCAGGCACGAAGAGGTACAGCCCGGCCAGTGCGCCGGTCGCCACCAGGAACCAGAGCCAGGCATGCGTGCGCCAGCTGCCGTACAAAGAGAACGCCCTCATGCTGCGCGCTCCTTCCTGCTCCGCGAGGGCTGGAGGTCGAAGCCGTTTGCGAGCTTGCCGAGCACGTCGACCAACTGCTCGATCTCGGCCTGTGTGTTGGCAGCGGTGATCTGAACTCGGAGACCCACCTCGGCCCTCGGCACGAGCGGGTAGGCGGCGAGCGTCACGTAGATCCCCTGCTCGAACAGGAACCGTCCAACCGCGTCGATGTCCTGATGACGCGCCAGGGGCACCTCTACGATCGGGAACCCCGAGCGGTTCGGGGTGTGGGCGCCGAGCCGATCGAGGCACTCGAGGACAGTTGCCGTCTTCTTCCAGAGGTCGGCACGGATCGCGTCACCCCGCTTCTCGTTGACCTCGAGCCCCGCAAGCGTCGTCGCGAGCGACGCGATCGGGGACGGGCCCGAGTACAGGTACGGAGGAGCAGCCGTCTTGAGAAGGCGCTTCAGCTCCGGCGGGCAGGTCAGGAACGCGGCAAGCGAGGAGTAGGACTTCGAGAGGCCCGAGACGAGAACGACGTGGTCGTAGCCCTCGCCGACATGGCGCACGATGCTGTTGCCACGCATCCCGTAGGGACTCGTCTCGTCGGGCCTGCGCTCTCCGATGACTCCGAACCCGTGCGCGTCGTCGACATAGAGGAGCGCGTCGTACTCACGGGCGAGGCGCGCGAAGCTCACAAGGTCGGCAGCGTTTCCGGTCATGCTGTTGATCCCGTCGATGCAGATCAGTCGCGGCGCCTGGTTGGCCTCCTTCAGCAGCCGTTCGAGGTCGTCTGCGTCCTCGAACGCGAAGCGCTTCACGGTCGCGCCTCGAGACACTGCGAACTGACAGCCCTCGTACATCGTCTTGTGCGACCGGCTCTCGAGGAAGATCGTCCCGCCGCCCGCGAGCACGGGGATCACCGAGGTATGGATCAGCGTGATCGTCGGGAGGACGAGCGTGTCCTCGCAGCCGAGGAGCTCGGTGAGGCGCTGCTCGATCTGCGGATAGAGGGCGGGGCTACCGAGAAGCCGCGACCAGCTCGGGTGTGTGCCCCAGCGATCGAGGTACTCGGGGACGACCGAGATGATCTCGCGGTCGAGGTCGAACCCGAGGTAGTTGCAGGACGCGAAGTCGGCGAGCCACTTGTCGCCGATCCGGATCATCCGGCCGTCGATCTCGTCGATGACGGCGTCCGTCATCGGGTTCGAGCGCTCGAGGTCGGCCAGATCGCGGCAGGCTTCAAGCCACCGGTCGATCCAGCGCGTGGCCGCACGCGCGGCCCGAGGGCCCTCGGAGACGCCAGCCGTCATCGCCAAAACATCGGCCCTGCGACCGGGAATCTTTAGCGAGTTACCGGCGCAGAGCGCTTGCTCGGACTCATATTGCCCAGGCCACGCGGGGCCGTAAGCTCTGAATGTGGACGTTGTTGCGTACCAGGGCGAGCCGGGCGCGTACTCGGAGCAGGGCGCTATCGCGCTCTTCCCCGACGCTGAACATCGTCCCTTTCCGTCGATCCGCACGGTGTTCGAGACGGTCGAGGTCGGCCGCGCAGGCTGGGGGCTCGTCCCGATGGACAACTCGCAGGCGGGGAGCATCAACGAGACGTATGACCTCTTCCTGCGTCACGGCCTTCACCTCGTGGGCGAGACGGTTGTGCGCGTGGACCATTGCCTCTTAGCCCTGCCCGGCTCGACGATCGACGACCTGCAAGAAGTGGTGTCGCATCCCCAGGCGATCGCGCAGTGCGAGGAGTTCCTGAGCGCCCTGGAGGTGACCGTGCGCGCCGAGTACAACACCGCGGGCGCGGCGAAGCGCATCGCGGAGCAGGAGCTCGAGCGCGTGGCCGCTATCGCATCCGCGCGTGCGGCCGACCTGTACGGGCTCGAGGTGCTCGCGGACCGCATCCAGACGTACCCGGACAACTACACGCGCTTCGGCGCTCTCTCGCGCGACCCTTCCCCTCTCGGCCCGCAAGACAAGTCGTCGCTCGTCTTCGGAGTCGGCCACGTCGCCGGCTCCCTCTACCGCTGCCTTGGCTCCTTCGCCGAGCGCCACTTGAACTTGACGAAGCTGGAGTCCCGCCCTCGGCCGGGACGTCCGTGGGAGTACGTCTTCTACGCCGACGTCGAAGCGCCGGCGGAACGGCCCGAAATGGTCGACGCGCTCGCGGAGCTGAGCCAGCATGCGACCTTCACGCGGCTTCTCGGCACGTACGCCGGCGCGGTACAGCCAAAGCCGTAGGCGGAGAACAAGAAAGGCCCTGTTTCCAGGGCCTTTGATGGTGGAGCTAGCCGGGCTCGAACCGGCGACCTCCTGGGTGCGATCCAGGCGCTCTCCCAGCTGAGCTATAGCCCCGCGAGGGCCACAGTGTAGCCAGGAGGGCTTGGACGCAGCCGAGTCTGTGCCGAGCGACGTTCCGCCAACTCTCCTAGGCGTTTCGCCGGACCAGCGTCACGCCGTCGCGCACGGTCAGCATTACGGCGGTCACACGCGGATCGTTCGCAATGCGGTCGTTGAGCTCTCTGATCGACTGCGTGCCCTCCGAGTCGTCGCCCTCGTCCAGCACGCGACCGCTCCAGAGGGTGTTGTCGATGGCCATCAGGCCGCGAGGCCCCAAACGCGGCAGAAGCGCCTCGTAGTAGTTGCCGTAGTTCTCCTTGTCGGCGTCGATGAAGACGAAGTCGAAGTCGCCCTCGAACCGTTCGATCGTCTCGAGAGCGGGCCCGAGGTGAACGGTGATGCGGTCGGCGTGGGGACTTTGCGCGATGTAACGGCGTGCGACCTCGGCGTGCGTCTCGTCCGCTTCACACGTGTCGATGTGGCCGCCTTCCGGGAGACCTGCGGCCATCGAGAGTGAGGAGTAGCCGCTGTAGGTCCCGAGCTCGAGCACCCGCTTGGCGCCGAGCGCATAGACGAGCAACTCGAGGAAGCGGCCCTCGATCGTGCCCGTCAGCATCTGCGGCGAGCGGAGCGTCGCCTTCGTCTCCTCCGCGAGCGAAGCCAGCAGGTCAGGCGGCGGCGTCGTGTGCGCCTCCGCGTAGGCCTCGATTTCCTCTGGAACGATCAAGCGGACGCGGTGGGGTGACTGCGTGGAGCTTCCATCAGCTTGCCTGCGCGAATCCGCTCGGCCATGTCCTTCGACTCCTCGCGGTACACCGAGCCGTCCTCGAACTCGATCCAGGGAAACCGCTTCTGACCGGTCTGCTCGACCGTGTCAGGCCGGCCGCCGAACCACTTCTCCTTGACGACCTCGTAGTTGACACTCGCCTCGTCGAGTGCCTTCTGCACCGCCCAGCAGGGATGCGGTCCCTTGACCCACAGGTTCACACAGCGATGGAGCTTGACGGCCATTCATCCCTCCTC